>JACKOF010000005.1 GCA_024234435.1 Pseudomonadales bacterium | reverse complement strand
TTGGACTTTCTTTTAACGTAATTAAAACCATTTTCAAGTCTCCTTTTTAAATCTATTCCTTTTCTATAAATGACTGAGCAGACTTAACTAGCTCTGATCTAGTTGTGTCCTTGCCTTTCAACTCAACAGTACCAATCGAATAAATAACGCTCCTAGAAAACCAAAATAGTTTCGCTTGGTTACAATAAGCAAAGCACTGTGAGGGCAAGTAGTATCCTTTTATATTATTGGTAAGAGTGACCGTTTCATAAAGTTCTTCAAATGAACGTTCGATAGGATCACGTAAATTATTGGTAACACTATTCTTTGAAAAAACACTGCTAACACAATAATGTTGACCGTTACAATCCTTAAATGTCGACCAAATTATTTCGTATTTATTTGAATTACAGATATCAGAAGACAAAATAGCGTATAAGCTTTCATCATAATCATTATAGAAAGGCAAATAGCTGGGTATGCTCAGCGAATAATCATCACAGGCCAAAGTGTTTTGTTTGGAATAGGTATTCAAATATTTGAATTTAGTTTCATGGTTTTTTTCGCCAGAAAAAACTGCACCCCCCCCCCACAACGACAATGTAATTATCAATAAAATAAAGGGGCCGCATTTCTTTTTCTTCATGTCTTGACCTTCCTATGCCTCGCCTTTCCACTCGTATACCTATACGATTCTCTATCTCGTCAACAAAACGGTGATTACCCGTCAGCTGATCCCTTTGTAGACCGTCCCGTATCGCTAAAAAGGGGACGCATTTATTTTTCACAAACAACCCCCCTCCAATTGATTTGGTTTTTATGGGGTTTGGGATTTCAGTATTTTGAGCGTCATCGAATAATGCCGCTGGGGTGTTCTTAAAAGGTTTTCGTTTTTGACCATTCATCCGCATGTCCTTTGCGTTGTTGCCCGCTGAATCTTCGGGCAGCTTCCTTTTAACCTAAACTACCTTTGTGTGCTCTCGCTAAGCAAGCGCTATTCAACATAAAACTTTATTCACTGTGACCATCTCCCCTCTAATAGTCATTACAGCTCTCTCACACTCTCTTGCCGATATCGAAGAAGCGGCGAAATAATTGGGGTCAAATAATTGGGGTCAGAGCAAAATTTCTTGAGTTTCACAATACTCTCCTTCTTGGGTTTGCTTTTTGGGTCTTCCTGACTTCTTCGGTCTTACCCGCCTTCTGGTCAACACTTCTATCTGGTTTTTGAAGTGCTCACTGCCCAGCACCATTCGGTTTTGGTCGCTTTGCGTATATTTGTCTCTGTTTCTTTGTCCAAATGTGCAGTAAATAATCCTTGGTAAGCTGTTTGCCTCTGTTTTGCCGTCTTCCCCAGAGCCAGGTAGAGGGTATGGGGTGTTTGGAGGCTCGATTCTTTGCCCTGTGCATTTATTGCATAACTTGACCAGGTGTATTCAGCTGGATGGCTGACCATGTTGGCTCTAACAGGGTTTAGCTCAATATAGCGGTAACATTGCAGCAGATATTGAGCTTCTTGCACCAGGCAGGATTTGTAGCGCCCCTCCCATAGGGTGCAGGAACGGCGGTATTCGCGATTGAAGTACTGAACGTAGTAACGCCCCAGGTATTGCATCAATTGCGATACACCCGTTTCTGTTTTTGGGGTTACCAATAAATGGACATGATTGGTCATAAAAACCCAGGCGTGGATAGCTATCAGGTGTTTCTCTGAGCTCTCTTTTATCCAGTGTACGTAGGCCGAAAAGTCTTGATCTGAACCAAAGCAGACTTGTCGGTTATTACCCCGCTGAATAATGTGTTGGGGAATACCCGGCACGCTGAGTCTCGGCAACCTTGCCATTTCTTTCTCCCTGAAACTTATCACCATAGGCCATTCATGGCTCATCACGCAGTTAGTTTAAATTCGACTCTGACCCCAATGACCTGACCCCAATGACCTAGGGCTAACACTGCTTGCTGGATTACTTCACCCGCGGGGTTCGTAGTGACAAAAGCTGAGTCACTGCGAGTATAGCGTGGCAGTCTACTATTTGTTTATTGAATTGCCCCGTCGTATTGCGACGGAATCTGCCCCGTGACTAAACATTGTGGGTGCGAGCAAAACAAGCGCTTTGGGTACATATTGATGCTATCTATTAGACATCAGAGGAATTACGTCTCCGTAAAATTTGCCTGTTGCTATTTTTCTTCATGCTGATAATATACTGTATATATTTACAGCCTGGAGAAATAACCATGTTTTTATCAAAATCTATCAGCACCCTCCGCTCACGCATCCGCTACCTTCGTTATGCTTGCAGCCAGACTCGCAATAAAAGCACCGACTTTGGCCAATTGATGACCGATACCCTGTTCCTTAACCCCAGCCGCCATCCGGTAATGATGGGGCAGGAAGAGCTAAGCCGGTTTTTTGTATACTCAGCAAACAGAAAACATCGCATTCGCTAACCTTGCAAGTAGTAACACACCCTTTCATTGGCTTCATGCTTCTCATGGGTTACATTCCTCACACGGTATTTAACACCATGGCGAAACATTTAAATGCAAACATATTTGGTTGGTGGCGCAGTTCGCGACAAATTACTTAACCACCCTTTCACAGAACGCGACTGGGTGGTGGTTGGTGGCAGCCCGGAACAAATGTCGCGCCTGGGATACAAACCTGTTGGCAGTGATTTTCCTGTGTTTCTTCACCCTAAGACCAAAGAGGAATACGCACTCGCTCGTACAGAGAGAAAGTCCGGCGTGGGCTATAAGGGATTTCAGTTTTATACCGGCCAAGACGTCACCCTGGAACAAGATTTAGAACGGCGTGATCTCACCATTAATGCCATCGCTCAAGATGAACAGGGCAAATTGATCGACCCTTACAATGGCCAGCGAGATCTGGAAAACCGAGTTCTGCGCCATGTATCCAATGCTTTCGCCGAAGACCCCCTGCGAGTGCTTCGTGTTGCCAGGTTTGCCGCCCGTTACCAGCACCTCGGCTTTACTATTGCTGACGAAACATTAAGTCTAATGCGTCAGTTATCCTCAAGTGGAGAACTTGAACAGCTTACGCCTGAACGGGTATGGATGGAGACTGAAAAAGCCCTCAGTGAATCATCTCCCCGCACTTATTTGGAAGCACTCAGAGCATGCGGGGCGCTCAAAGTGTTATTCCCGGAAGTTGACTGTCTGTTCGGCGTACCTCAACGAGCAGATTATCACCCGGAAATCGATACCGGCCTTCACACTCTAATGACTATTGATCAGGCGGTGGCGCTTAGCAACGAACCTGCTGTCCGATTCGCGGCAATGGTACACGACCTTGGCAAAGGAGTTACTCCCGAAGATATACTGCCTCGACACATCGGGCATGAGGAACGTGGTGTACCGCTGGTAAAAAGCCTGTGTGCTCGCCTAAAAACCCCCAACCACTTTAAAGACCTTGCTATCGCTGCAACCAAATACCATTTACTTTGCCATAAAGCCCTGACGCTTCGCCCGGCAACACTGTTAAAACTGCTGAAAAACCTCGATGCGTTTCGGCGCCCGGAACGATTCGAGCAGTTTTTGGTTTGTTGCGAAGCCGATGCAAAAGGACGAGCTGGTTTCGAAAACAAACCGTACAAATCGGCTACCTGGCTGAGAGAAACCTTCAAGCACCTTCAAACTATTGATAACCAGCCTCTTATAAAACAGGGGCTAAAAGGTCAAAAGTTCGGTAAAGCGCTCGAGCAGTTACAACTTGAAGTAATAGCAAACCGTAAAGCGGCTTACAACGGCGATACGACACTATGAATCAAACCAACCATCCAGAAAAAGTTGTATTGATTACCGGCGCCGCGCGCCGTATCGGTGCTGAAATGGCACGCCAGTTTCACCACGCGGGCTTTAATGTTGCTCTGCATTTCAATGCATCAGAGCAAGCAGCCAGGGCAATAGCGCAAGAGCTGAATACAAAGAGGGAAAACTCTGCGAAGGTTTTCCAGGCAGAGCTAGGTAATATCGCCCAACTACAACAGATGGCACAGCGGGTAATTGCATGGCACAGCCAGCTGGATGTGTTGATTAACAATGCCTCCAGTTTTTACCCGACACCGCTGGATTCCGCCACAGAAGATGACTGGCATAACCTGATGGATAGCAACCTGAAAGGCCCCTACTTTCTTTGCCAGGCGACAGCGGAAGCATTACAAGTTTCGCATGGCGCCATTATCAATATCGCCGACATCCACGCCCGACAACCCCTCAAGCAACACAGCATTTATTGTATAGCCAAAGCTGGTAATCTGATGTTGACGAAAGCGCTCGCTCAGGAGCTGGCACCCGATATCCGCGTCAATGGTATCGCTCCCGGCGCGATCTTGTGGCCGGAACAAGCGCCATTGGACGAGCCGACTAAACAGAAAATTATCAGCCGTGTACCGGCGGGCAGAACCGGCTCACCAGAAGAAATCGCCAGACTAGCGCTTTTCCTTGCGCAGGATGCAAGTTATGTTACCGGCCATATCATCAACATGGACGGCGGCAGGAACCTCAATTAACTGTCATTTCGTAACCCAACAACCTTTTGATTCAAATCAACATTATTAAAAATTGACATCTCTAGCCACTTGAAACCCAAATTTTCAAACCTATATAAATTGGTGTAACCACACACTTCTCAGGAGGTTTGAAATGACTTTGATACCAAGAGGTAATTTTTACGATCTGGATAAGTTCTTTGATGACTTTTGGGCACCTTCTCGCCGCAGTGAAAGCTCGGTAGATGCGTTTTTTGCTCCCCGAGTCGACATTAAAGAACTCGACGATCATTACGAAGTAACTGCGGAACTTCCCGGCGTGAAAAAAGAGGATGTACATATCACTCTGGAAGACGGCATTCTGAGTCTCGAAGCTGAAGCCAGCCAGGAAGACAAGGAAGAAGAAAACGGTAAAGTGATCCGCCAGGAACGCCGCTACGGCAAGTACCGCCGCAGCTTCAACCTTGGTGGCAACGTGCACGAAGAGGATATCAGCGCCAGCTTTGAAAATGGCGTTCTCAAGCTCAAGGCACCCAAAGCCAAAGAGGAAACACCGGTACAACGCCGTATTGAGGTTCAGTAATCGGCAACCCATTACGTCGGCGCTCTGCTGGAGCATAAGTGCTTAAACAGAAGCGTCGACGTATTCTTTCAGGAGAGATCATGACAAAGCCACCGTTTGCTTCGCTGGAAGCCAAAATAGCAGCCGAACTCACCAGCCGCCGCGACTCGCTAATGGAGCGAATATCCAAAGTCACCACCGACATTCGCAAGGAGCATTCTGCAGACTGGTCAGAACAGGCACAGGAACGACAAAATGACGAGGTACTGGAAGCCATCGGCAATGAATCACGCAACGAACTGAATCAGATCAACAAGGCGCTGGAGCGCATTGAAAACGGCAATTACACCATTTGCAGCCGGTGTGGGGGCGATATCAGCATAGCCCGCCTTCAGGCTGTGCCCTACACCATCCTTTGCATCCAGTGTGCCGACCGCTAACCCTGTCGGCTTGTTTATCAAATCATTTCATCGTCAGATACACGGTGACGAATCAGACCGGGAAATCAGCCGGTCACACCAACTGAAATCCACTGGCCACAGCTTCTGTGCACCCTGCTCGTAATCATTCCATAACTGTGAATAACTCTTCCCGACAACGGGGTGAATATCTTCTGGCACCAGCTCCGCCAATGGCAGCAGCACAAACGCATTTTCCAAAATTTCCCGGCGAGGCAGCTCAATACCCTCTACCCGGCCCACCATCTGCCCACAACTGAGAATATCAATATCCAGTGTCCGGGCACTGAATTTGGGGCAGTCGCGTCGGCGACCATTCTCATCTTCAATTTTTTTCAGGCAAAGGGACAAATCGCCTACCCCCAGATCCGTTTCCAATCCTACGACCAGGTTATAAAAATTGTCGCCAACAAAACCAACGGCTTCACTTTCATAAACGGAAGAAATCAACAGCTCGCCAAATTGCTGATGAAGTGCATCCAGTGCACTGGAAATATGCTGCCTGCGATCAATATTGCTACCCAGACTGAGAAAAACTTTCGCCATGACTCTTTCCACTGCCACCTACAGAAACACTGCTATCAGAGCAGTTATTACGAAAAACTACCGCGCTCAATCACAATACCCACATCCTGCGAACCGCGAACCGCACCGGGCTTACTGACACGCAAGCGCAACCACGGCACGGCAAACTCTTCACGCACAATGCCCGCAATCTGTTCTGCCATACTTTCCACCAACAAAAACTGACTACCCTCGACAAAAGCAATCAGCCTTTTTGCCACCGACTTATAATCCAGTGCGTACTGAATATCATCCGTTTCAGCCGCCTTGCGGATATCATGGGCCATTTCCAGATCCAGACTGATCGTCTGCCGAACCTCCCGCTCCCAATCGTAGATACCAATAATGGTGTCTATGCGTAAATCCCGGATATAAACGATATCCATTACCGCTCCTCGATTTTACTGCCGCTGACCAGATCAGCCGCTTGATGATTGCTAATTTGCTGCCAGCGGTGG
This sequence comes from Pseudomonadales bacterium, assembly GCA_024234435.1. Taxonomy (NCBI): domain Bacteria; kingdom Pseudomonadati; phylum Pseudomonadota; class Gammaproteobacteria; order Pseudomonadales; species Pseudomonadales bacterium. Next base: position 19,225 of record JACKOF010000005.1, on the reverse strand, counting down.
CAACGTGTCCATTGGCCAGCGGGGTATCGCGCGGACCGCAAGCGGCTCACTCTGGCCCGCCATCAGGCGCTGGCAACCGGCATAGGCGATCATGGCACCATTGTCCGTACAGAACTCATGCCGCGCATAAAACACTTTGCCACCCACTTTTGCCAGGGACGACGCCAATTTTTCACGCAAACGTCCATTGGCCGAAACACCTCCGGCAATCACCAGTGTTGTCATGCCCGTTTGCTCCAGGGCTCTGCGACACTTGATTGCCAGGGTATCTACCACAGCCTCCTGAAACGCACAGGCAATATCGGCCATTGTCTGATCATCCGGCAACACACCGTCACCCCGATGCTCGGCAATGGTGTTTAACGTAAACGTTTTTAAGCCGGAAAAACTGAAATCCAGCCCCGGCCTGTCGGTCATCGGGCGAGGGAACCTGAAACGCGAGGGGTCGCCCTGCTCGGCAAGGCGGGCAATTTCAGGGCCGCCGGGGTAATCCAGATCCAGCATTTTGGCCGCTTTATCAAAAGCTTCACCCGCAGCATCATCCACAGATTCACCCAGAATCTGATACCGGCCCACGCCCTCCACTTCAATTAACTGTGTGTGCCCGCCCGACACCAGCAATGCCACAAAGGGGAACTGAGGGGGGCAATCCTCAAGCATTGGCGCCAGCAGGTGCCCCTCCATATGATGTACACCAATGGCGGGCACCTGCCACGCATAAGCCAGAGCCCGCCCGAAAGTAGCGCCTACCATCAAAGCACCAATCAGGCCCGGCCCGGCCGTGTAGGCAATCCCGTCAATCTGCTCCTTGCCGGTTTTTGCCTCGGCCAACACCTGATTCACCAGCGGTAACAGTTTTCTCACATGATCTCTGGAAGCCAGCTCTGGCACTACCCCGCCATACTCGGCATGCACGGCAACCTGACTGTAAAGCGCATGCGACAGCAAACCCGCCGCACTGTCATAAACAGCGACGCCCGTCTCGTCACAGGAGGTTTCAATTCCCAATACACGCATCACACAGCACCCGTTTCAGTTCAATTAACCGCCAATTCATCCTCAGCAATCAATCAGCAAATAAAAAGAACCGGCAATAGTAATGGAAAACCACCGACAATTCATGCACTTGGAGCAACAGAACAATCGTTAAAAAGATTTTGCAACTGTCGTCCGATATGTATAGAATACGCGCCCTTGCTATGGCTTGGCCGAAAAATCATACACGCCGGGCTGCAACTGAAACAGAAAGAACAGGATAGAGAGGATACATGCCTTCAGTTCGTATTAAAGAAAACGAGCCTTTTGATATTGCTCTGCGTCGCTTCAAGCGTTCATGTGAAAAAGCCGGTGTACTGGCAGACGTTCGTCGTCGCGAGTTCTATGAAAAACCAACCTGGGAACGCAAGCGCAAAGCCGCCGCTGCGGTAAAGCGTCACGCCAAGAAGCAAAGCCGCGAGACCCGCAAGTTCCAGCGCATGTATTGATTTGCCGCAACAAGTCTGCGGATGAAACAGATAGTCAAAAAGCGTCGATCTCTCGGCGCTTTTTTGTTTCTGCCCGTTTGTTTCCCGCGCCCGCATTGATTATCCTGCAACACCCCAAACCATCAAGTTAACTGTGAGCACCGTCATGAGCACACCAACGCTTAAAGAGCAGATCACTGAAGCTATGAAAGACGCCATGCGCGCCAAACAAAAAGCGCGGCTCGGCACCATCCGGTTAATACTGTCGGAATTCAAACGCATAGAAGTTGATGAAAGAATTGAGCTGGATGATGCGCGCAGCCTTGCGCTGCTGGACAAAATGGTCAAGCAACGCCGCGACTCGATTCATCAATACCAAAAAGCCAACCGCCAGGAACTGGCAGACATCGAAATCGCCGAAATAGAGGTTATTCAGGAGTTTCTTCCTGCCGCCCTCACCGAGGAAGAACTCACCCGGATGATCAAAAATGTCATTGCACAAACCGGCGCTGAGTCCATGCGCGATATGGGCAAGGTGATGGCCATTATCAAACCGCAAATTCAGGGCCGGGCCGATGCCGGTGTCGTTAGCGGCATGGTGAAATCACAGCTCGGTTAAACAGCCTTTATCACCCCAGCCATCAGCATCGCAAACACAGCTTCGACGCTGTGCACTGCTCACCGAAGCCTGTAAACTTCGCCAATGGCTGGACGCATCCCCCAATCCTTTATTGATGATCTGCTCGACCGCGCCGATATAGTTGACGTGGTCGGCTCTCGCATGGATCTGCGAAAGTCCGGCAAAAATCACTCTGCCTGCTGTCCGTTTCACGACGAAAAGACCCCTTCCTTCACCGTCAGCGCAGAAAAGCAGTTTTATTACTGCTTTGGCTGTGGTGCTGGCGGCAACGCTATCGGCTTTGTCATGGATTTCGACCGAATCGACTTCCCTGAAGCGGTTGAAAGGCTCGCTCGCCATCTCGGTCTGGAAGTGCCACGCGAAGCCGCTCGCGACGATGGCATGAGCCAGAAACGCAAAACACTTCAGGATATTCTGCAAAAGGTTGATCGCTACTACCGCGACCAGCTACGGCAACACCCGCAAGCCAAGTCTGCCATTGAATACCTCAAAAATAGAGGTTTAAGCGGCGAAATTGCCCGTGATTTCGGTATGGGTTACGCACCGCCCGGCTGGGACAACCTGCTCCTCGCTCTGGGTAAGGATGACACCGCTCTGGCACTGCTCAAAGAAGGCGGCATGCTGGTAGATCGAGAGGAAGAAAATAAACTTTATGACCGCTTTCGCCACCGCATTATGTTCCCTATCCGCGATGTTCGCGGTCGAACCATCGGCTTTGGTGGCCGCGTGCTGGATGACAGCAAGCCCAAATATCTCAACTCCCCGGAAACCCCGTTATTCCACAAGGGGCGGGAACTCTACGGCCTCTATGAAGCCAATCAGAAACTGCGAGACATCCCCAACCTTGTTGTAGTAGAAGGTTACATGGATGTTGTCGCACTGGCACAGCACAACATTCATAACGCCGTAGCCACACTGGGCACCGCCGCCACACCGGAGCATCTGGACAAACTATTCCGGTACACCGCCGAAGTGGTGTTCTGCTTCGACGGCGACAACGCTGGCCGAAAAGCCGCCCGTCGCGCATTGGAAACCACGCTGCCCGCCATGCTGGACGGCCGCACCGTGCGCTTCCTGTTTTTACCCGACGGCGAAGACCCAGACACGCTGGTCAGAAAGATCGGCACTGCCGATTTCAACAACATGATTCGCGGCGCACAACCCATCTCGGCATTTCTGTTTGACAACCTTGCCGAGGGCATCGATACCGACTCGCTGGATGGCAAGGCAAGACTGAGTAAACTGGCTGCACCGCTGATTAATCGAATACCTGAAGGCGTGTTTAAAGCGTTGATGCTGCAAAGCCTTTCGGAAAAAACCGGTGTCGACCGCGACACCCTGAAAAGCTTTATCACACCTGCAAAAACCTCACCCCTGCACATCGAAACGCCACCTGAATGGGAAAGCAACAGCCCTGACCAGTACCATGAAATACCTGATTACTACGGCAGTGACATCGATGGCGATACTCAGGATGACAACCAGAATCCGTATACGCAGCAACGACCGGCGCCCAAAATCAAGTTACCCGCCGAGCGGGCGTTGATCGCACTAATCTGCAACCACCCGCAACTATCACAGATGATCAGCGACGACGACCTGGTCACCCTGCGATCACTGGACCACGATGATCTGAACATCTTTGCTAACCTTGTCACCCTGCTAAAGGAACACCCGGACTACACCGTTAACCATATCCTTGGCTACTGGCGCGGCATGCACAGCCAGCACGAGGCAGAACTGCTGGCAGAAATTGCCGCCACGGACCTGCTGAACCCGGTTAAAAACAGTACACGCAACAATGACAAGGAGTTTCAGGACACGTTGGCTCGAGTAAAAAAACGCGCCATTGAGCAACTGCCACCGAAAACCCTTCTCGAGCTACTCGCCAGCCAGGACAATGTTGACGACTTCGAGCTCAAACGCGCCAACAACGCCTGGTTACAGATCCCCGAAGACCAGCGCAACGACGAAGTCAGGCTCCGGTTCCGGCAAATTCACAGTAAAGCCCCCCGACGCGGACAGAAGCTATAAACAAAAAATATCGCAAACCCTTGATTTACTGAGACAAGCGCCCATTTATTCGCTATAATCGCGCGCTTATTTTTTCACCTACAGCAGACTTCTATATGAGTGATACTTCCCAGCAGCAATCCCGAATCAAAGAACTGATTGCCAAAGGCCGTGAGCAGGGTTATCTGACCTATGCCGAGGTGAACGACCACCTGCCAGAAGACATTTCCGACCCAGATCAGGTTGAAGACATCATTCAGATGATCAACGACATGGGCATCAATGTGTTTGAAACAGCACCCGATGCCGACCAACTGCTGCTAACCACTGGTGAAGGCACTACCGACGAAATTGCGGCCGCTGAAGCTGCCGCTGCGCTCGCCGCCGTTGAAACCGAACAACACCGCACCACCGACCCGGTGCGCATGTACATGCGTGAAATGGGCACCGTTGAGCTGCTAACCCGCGAAGGCGAAATAGAAATAGCCAAGCGTATTGAAGAAGGCATCCGTGAGCTGATGGCCTCTATTGCCGAATGGCCCTCAGCGGTAAATGCAGTACTTACCGAATACGACATGATTGAAACCGACGAGCGCAAGCTGACCGACATTATCAGCGGTTACCTGGTGCCCCTCGACCACGTCCCCTCAGCACTGGCTCAGGCAGAAGCTGCCAAAGCCCGTGCCGAAGCGGGTGAAAGCACCGAAGAGGACGAAGAAAAAGACACCGGACTGGATCCGGAAGAAGCCCGCGAACGTTTTGAAAAAATCCGCACACTGAACACAAAAGCCCAGCGCTCGATCTCACGCAATGGCTGGGAGCACAAGTCCACCCAGAAATGCATGCAGGAACTGGCCGAGGAATTCAAATACCTCAAGCTCACTCCTCGCCAATTTGACCCGCTGATCAGCAACATTCGCCAGGCCATTGCCATTATTCGCACCTCAGAGCGCGACATCATGGCGCATTGTGTGCGCAAGGCCAAAATGCCTCGCAAGGAATTCATTGCTGAATTTCCAGGCAATGAAACCAATGAGAAGTGGCTTGCCAGCCTGATCAAGAAAAAGAAATCCTACTCCGAAGCATTGGTTGTGGAGCAGGAAGAAATTCTGCGCGCCCAGCGCCGACTCCTGCAAATTGAAGACCAAACCGGCCTGAAAATAGCAGAGATCAAAGACATCAACCGCCGCATGTCCATTGGTGAAGCCAAGGCCCGCCGCGCCAAGAAAGAAATGGTTGAAGCCAACCTGCGCCTGGTTATCTCCATTGCCAAAAAATACACCAACCGCGGATTGCAATTCCTCGACCTGATTCAGGAAGGCAATATCGGCCTGATGAAAGCCGTAGACAAATTCGAATACCGCCGCGGCTACAAGTTTTCAACCTACGCCACCTGGTGGATTCGGCAGGCCATTACCCGCTCTATTGCTGACCAGGCACGGACTATCCGTATTCCCGTGCACATGATTGAAACCATCAACAAACTCAACCGCATCTCCCGCCAGATGCTTCAGGAAATGGGCCGCGAGCCGACACCGGAAGAACTCGGCGAGCGCATGGATATGCCCGAAGACAAAATCCGCAAGGTACTGAAAATTGCCAAAGAGCCCATCTCCATGGAAACGCCGATTGGCGACGATGAAGATTCTCATCTGGGAGACTTTATCGAGGACGTTAATATCCTCTCGCCAATCAATTCAGCCACCGGCGAAAGCCTGACCGAATCCACCCGCGAAGTGCTTAACGGCCTCACTGCCCGTGAAGCCAAAGTCCTTCGCATGCGCTTCGGCATCGACATGAACACCGACCACACCCTTGAAGAGGTAGGCAAACAGTTCGACGTCACCCGTGAGCGGATTCGTCAGATTGAAGCCAAAGCCTTGCGCAAGCTACGTCACCCAACTCGCTCAGACCACCTGCGCAGCTTTTTGGACGAATAACTCAACCCCCTTCTGTTACGCGAAGTGAAAAATTAAATAGCCGGTCTGTACACCGGCTATTTTTTTAACAATACTTAATGCCCTTAAGTCACTGACAGACCATCAAACGCCACCATGCAGCATAAAAACAGGGAGACATCATGAGCAACGTATACCCGGACAACAGCGCATCTATCGGCCGCACACCACTGGTCAAAATCAACCGCATCAGCAGCGGTAAGATTTATGCAAAAACCGAAGGCCGCAACCCGGCCTACTCGGTGAAATGCCGTATCGGCGCCAGCATGATCTGGGCCGCTGAAAAAGACGGCTCACTCAAACCCGGTATGACCATCGTCGAACCCACCAGCGGCAACACCGGCATCGCACTGGCGTTTGTTGCCGCCTCGCGCGGTTACCCCATTACCCTCACCATGCCCAACACCATGAGTCTCGAACGCCGCCAACTGATGAAAGCGCTGGGTGCCAGCATCGTACTCACCGATGGTAGCAAAGGCATGCCCGCTGCCATCGCCAAGGCAGAAGAGATTGCCGCACAGGACCCGGACAAACACTTTATTCCCGGCCAGTTCACCAACCCCGCTAACCCGGCCATTCACGAACAAACTACCGGCCCGGAAATCTGGAACGACACCGATGGCGAAATCGACGTTCTGATCTGCGGCGTGGGCACTGGCGGCACCCTGACAGGCATCTCCCGCTACATCAAAAATACCCAAGGCAAAGCCATTACCACCGTGGCTGTGGAGCCCATTACCACCACCGTGATAACCGCCGCCAAAAAAGGCGAGGCACCCACTCATGCACCCCATAAAATTCAGGGCATCGGTGCAGGCTTCTTACCCGGCAACCTCGACCTGGACATGGTTGATCAGGTAGAACAGGTCAGCAACGAAGATGCCATCGAATGGGCACACAAACTCATGAAGCAGGAAGGCATCCTCGCAGGTATATCCGGCGGTGCGGCCATGGCAGTGGCCGACCGGGTGTCCAGACAACCAGAGCATCAAGGTAAAACCATCGTCGTTATCCTGCCCGACTCCGGCGAGCGTTACCTGTCAACCGCACTTTTTGCCGGTCAATTCACCGATAACGAAACTGTTCAATAAAGACTGAACAGAAGCACTGGCAACAATACCAGCGGGCCTTTATAATCCCGGCCTGCTGGAATTGTCAGACTGATTATTTTTGATCAAACTGATGTTTTCCATAAAAATTAACGGCTAACGCCGTATTTTTGCTTCAGAGCAAGGCGCACAATTAGAGAATGAAGGAACATACAAAAAGTGTGTGAAAGCTCACCCCATGAAGTGCTTTGGGTGCGGAATGAACGAAGCCGTGCAACGAAGCTAAGAAGCAAAAAGACAAGTTAGGGGCCCATAGCTCAGTTGGTTAGAGCAGTCGACTCATAATCGATTGGTCCCAGGTTCAAGTCCTGGTGGGCCCACCATATACAAAAGCCACCCCTTGCGGGTGGTTTTGAAACCATAAAGTGACCGCTAGACAGGGGGGCTTTATCTGCTTGGATTTCCAATCAGGCCAACCTCAATCCCCCCCCTCAGCCTAAGTACCGATTTCCCCTTCAATTCAGACCGCTTTTCTGCGCCCACCGGCCAGCCATTTTGTTCATCGTGCAAGCCTGCCAAAAATATCACTTTTGAACATTTACCCCTAATAATTTGACTTCAAATCATATAATGTCACTTCGCTGTCAAAGCCATGGTATGCTCCTGTATTATTTCTATAACCAGACTATTCGCCAGAGGCACAACCATGATCCGCTGCCATCTCGCCCGTATGATGGGCGAACACAAGATGCGTATTGCCGACGTTGCCAGAGAAACGGGGCTAAGCCGCACCACAGTCACGCTGCTCTATAAAGAGACGGCCCAAAAAGTGGATCTCGAAGCTATTGAAAAACTGTGCCTTCTGTTTGAGTGCCAGGTGAGCGACCTGCTTGAGCTGACGCAACAATGAACAGAGCTGCCATATAAATTGAAGAACACTCGGCAAGCACCTTAACGACACCGAACAAACAACTAAAACCAAAAAAAGCAACGGGAACAACCACATGACAAGCGCTCAACAACGTGCCGCCCTGCAACGCCAAATCTGGGCCATTGCCAACGATGTTCGCGGCGCGGTGGATGGCTGGGATTTTAAGCAATACGTACTCGGCTCCCTGTTTTACCGTTTTATCAGTGAAAATTTTGCCAACTACATCGAGGCCGATGACGACAGCATCCACTACGCTGAACTGCCCGACAGCGTGATCACGCCCGACATCAAAGACGACGCCATTAAAACCAAGGGCTACTTTATTTACCCCAGCCAGTTGTTCTCCAACGTCGCCAAAAATGCCAACACTAACGAAAGCCTGAATACTGACCTGGCCGCCATTTTTGCTGCGATTGAGGCATCGGCCAGTGGCTACCCGTCTGAGGGCGACATTAAAGGTCTGTTTGCCGATTTCGATACCACCAGCAACCGCCTCGGTAACACCGTAAAAGACAAAAACCTGCGTTTGGCCGCTGTGCTCAAAGGAGTGGCCGGTTTGGAGATTGGCCAATTTGAAGACAATCAAAATGAGCTATTTGGCGATGCCTACGAGTTCCTGATCTCCAACTACGCCGCCAATGCCGGTAAATCCGGGGGCGAGTTTTTTACCCCGCAACACGTCTCCAGGCTGATCGCCCAGCTGGCCATGCACAAGCAAACCAGCGTCAACAAAATTTACGACCCGGCTTGTGGTTCCGGCTCGCTGCTGCTGCAGGCCAAAAAACATTTCGACGCCCACATCATTGAAGAAGGCTTCTTCGGCCAGGAGATCAACCACACCACCTATAACCTGGCGCGCATGAACATGTTTTTGCACAACATCAACTACGACAAGTTCAATATGCAGCTGGGCAACACCCTAACTGAACCCCATTTTCTGGACGACAAACCCTTTGATGCCATTGTCTCCAACCCACCCTATTCAGTGAAATGGAAAGGCAGTGACGACCCCACCCTGATCAACGATGATCGCTTTGCCCCCGCCGGTGTGTTAGCACCAAAATCCAAGGCCGATTTTGCCTTTGTACTGCACGCGCTCAGTTATTTATCCAGCAAAGGCCGCGCGGCGATTGTCTGCTTCCCCGGTATTTTTTACCGCGGCGGCGCCGAACAGAAAATCCGTAAATACCTGGTGGATAACAACTATGTGGAAACGGTGATCTCGCTGGCGCCCAATCTGTTCTTTGGCACCACCATTGCCGTCAATATTCTGGTGCTGTCCAAACACAAAACCGACACCATCACCCAGTTTATTGACGCGAGTGGTCTGTTTAAAAAAGAAACCAATAACAACATCCTGACCGATTCCCATATTGAACAGATCATGCAGGTGTTCGATAGCAAAGTGAATGTGGATCACTTCGCCAAATCCGTACCCGTTGAACAGGTGGCGGCCAACGACTACAACCTGTCGGTGAGCAGTTATGTGGAAGCCAAAGACACCCGCGAAGTAGTGGATATTGGTGAGCTGAATGCCGAGCTAAAAACCACCGTCGCAAGGATTACTCAGTTGCGCCAAGAGATCGATGTAATTGTCGCTGAAATTGAAGGTGAAAATTCCCCTCCTCTGGAGGGGTGCCCGAAGGGCGGGGTGGTGGCATGAGCGATGTAAGCTTTATGGAAAAGCTGCTGGATCGGGTTGAGGTGGAGTGGAAAGCGTTGGGGGAAGTTGCTGAAATTAAGCGCGGTACATCGATTACAAAAACAAGTGTTGTTGAGGGAGGTGTGCCAGTTATCGCGGGAGGTCGAACCCCTGCTTATTATCATAATGTTAGTAATCGTGATGGACAAACGATCGTCATTGCAGGTTCAGGAGCCTATGCGGGCTTTGTAAGTTGGTGGGATCAACCAATTTTTGTTTCGGATGCATTTACAGTAAAACCTAGCGAAATTTTATTGACCAGATATTGCTATCACTTCCTACTTAACATGCAACAGCAGTTGCATGAGTTCAAAAGTGGCGGTGGAGTTCCTCATGTTTATCCTCGTGATGTGGCTCCGATCCAAATCCCCATTCCCTGCCCAGAAAACCCCAAAAAATCCCTCGAAATCCAGACCGAAATCGTCCGCATTCTGGACGCATTTACCGCCATGACCGCCGAGCTGACCGCCGAGCTTAACCTGCGCAAAAAACAATACAACTACTATCGCGATCAGTTGTTGAGTTTTGAAGAAGGGGAAGTGGAGTGGAAGACGTTGGGGCAGATTGGAGAGTTTATCCGCGGAAAGCGGTTCACCAAAAAAGACTACGTAGAGGATGATGGCATCAGGTCCATCCATTACGGTGAAATTTACACCCACTACGGCACCTCGACTGTAAATGCAGTTTCACAGGTTCGATCTGATTTGGCGGAATCACTTCGGTATGCGGAGACTAATGACGTGATTGTGGCCAGCGTGGGTGAAACTATCGAAGATGTTGGCAAGGCTGTCGCTTGGTTGGGAGATGAAAAAGTTGCAATTCACGATGACAGCTATGCTATTCGCCACTCATTAAATCCAACATATTTGTCCTATTGTCTGCAAACCGAAAGATTTATCACTGAGAAAGCTAAACATGTAAGTCGGGGTAAAGTAAAAAGGTTACTAATTGACGGGATTTCAAAAGTGCGAATTCCTATCCCATATCCCAGTGACCCAGAAAAATCACTTGGAGAGCAAAACCGCATCGTCGCCATCCTCGACAAATTCGACGCCCTCACCAATTCCATCACCGAAGGCCTACCCCGCGAAATCGAGCTACGTCAAAAGCAATACGAGTATTACCGCGATCTGTTGCTGAGCTTCCCTAAATTCCCCTCCTCTGGAGGGGTGCCCGAAGGGCGGGGTGGTAAAGAGGTTTCGGCTTAGTGAAAAGTGTCATTGTAGTACCACCCCGTCAGGCTGTGCCTGCCACCCCTCCATGGGAGGGGAATTGGTACAGCGCATTGGATAGCACCGTTATTTTAAAGACAAGGAGGTCTTTTATGAGGGATACAAAAGCCTATCAATCCCTTCCTTTTAACCCTGCTCTGCGCGACAAAGCCAAAGCCTTGCGCAAGGCAGGAATATTGCATGAAGCCTTGCTTTGGCTTGAATTAAAAAGCAAAAAGCTGAACAGCCTGGACTTTGACCGGCAAAAAATTATCGGCAATTACATCGTCGATTTTTATTGCGCCGAAAAAGCCGTTGTCATCGAAGTGGATGGTAGCTCTCATGGCAATAAACAGTGTGAAGACGCCGAGCGTGATCGGTACTTGGAAAGTTTGGGATTAACGGTGATTCGGTTATTGGCGAAAGATGTTTTGCAGAATATGGAAGGGGTGATTGTGTTCTTGAAGAACCACCCCGCCCTAACGGGCACCCCTCCAGAGGAGGGGAATTACCCCAGCCAGCCTACCGCTGGCACCCCCGCCCTGACGGGCACCCCTCCAGAGGAGAGGAATAACACGCACAAAGGAAGGAACCTATGAAGAACACCGATCAACAAATTCAGCTATTTACCAGCGAAGACGGTCAGCTTGAGCTAAAGGTCGCGCTCGACAATGAAACCGTTTGGCTCGCACAAGACCAGCTCTGCGAGCTGTTTGGTCGTGAGCGCTCGGTGCTTACCAAGCATGTCAATAATGTGTTTAAAGAAGGGGAATTGAAGCGCGATTCAGTATGTGCAAAATTTGCACGCACTGCCGACGATGGTAAAACCTACCAGACTCAACATTACAATTTGGATGTGATTATTTCGGTGGGTTACCGAGTTAAGTCCCAGCGTGGCGTACAGTTTCGCCAGTGGGCAACCCGCACCTTAAAACAGCATCTGGTAGAAGGCTATACGCTAAACCAACGCCGCTTGCAGGAGCGCGGCATTGAGTTTGAACAAGCCATTACGCTGCTTTCCCGTACATTGGGCAACCAACAATTAGTGAATGAGGAAGGCGCGGCGGTGCTATCGGTCATCAACGATTACGCCCGCAGTTGGAGTTTATTGCAGGGCTATGATGAACAGAGCCTAAGTGAACTACCAAACAAGCAAGCCAATATGCAGGCACTCAGCCTTGATGATGTATTGGCAGCCATCAGCCAATTAAAACAAACACTGATCGCCAAGGGCGAAGCTACCGAGCTGTTTGGCACTGTGCGCGGTGACGGTTTGGCATCGGCTATTGCCACCATTGAACAGGGCTTTGGCGATGAATTGTTTTACCCCAATGTTGCCAGCCGGGCTGCCCACTTATTGTATTTTGTGATCAAAAATCATCCCCTGTCAGACGGTAATAAACGCAGTGGATCGTTTCTGTTTTTATGGTATTTACGGGTAAACCAGCATTTGTTGGCGAAGCCGGTTGAACGGCTGATTAATGACAATACACTGGTTGCACTGGCGCTGCTGGTGGCGGAAAGTCTGCCTGAGCAAAAAGAGTTGATGATCCGACTTATCGAGCATTTTGTGCTGTTGAAGGACTAACAAATGATAGATTACAAAACCATCGCGGAATCGAAAAACTTTATCGTACTCGATAAATACACCAAGGAATGGCAAGTTGCGGAAGGCTACCAGAGCGAAGCCGATCTGGAGCGAGAACTGATTCAGGACCTGGTTAACCAGGGCTACGACTACCTGCCCGACCTGAATAACCCGGAAGCCATGCTGACCAATGTGCGCAATCAACTGCAAACGCTGAATAATGTGCAATTTGCCGAGGGTGAATGGCGGCGTTTTGTGGAAACTTATCTGGATAAACCCAGCGACACCATCGTGGACAAAACCCGCAAGATTCACGATGACTATATTCACGACTTTGTATTCGACGATAGCCGCATTCAAAATATTTACTTGCTGGATAAAAAGAACATTGCCCGAAACAAAGTGCAGGTGATTAAACAGTTTGAACAAACCGGCAGCCATGCCAACCGCTATGATGTCACCATTCTGGTGAATGGCTTGCCGCTGGTGCAAATCGAGTTGAAGAAGCGTGGCGTGGCGATTCGCGAAGCCTTTAACCAGGTGCACCGCTACAGCAAAGAGAGTTTTAACAGCGAGCATTCGCTGTATAAGTATTTGCAGCTGTTTGTGATTTCTAACGGCACCGATAGCCGTTACTTTGCCAATACCACGGCGCGCAACAAAAACAGCTTCGACTTCACCATGAATTGGGCGAAGGCGGATAACAACCTGATCAAAGATCTGAAGGACTTTACTGCTACCCTCTTTCAGAAAAACACCCTGCTTAATGTGCTGTTGCATTACTCGGTGTTTGATGTGAGCGATACGCTGTTGGTGATGCGCCCCTATCAGATTGCCGCTACTGAGCGCATTTTATGGAAGGTGAAAAGCTCGTTCGAAGCCAAAAACTGGAGCAAGCCAGAGAGCGGCGGTTTTATCTGGCATACCACTGGCTCGGGTAAAACCTTAACCAGTTTTAAAGCAGCGCGTTTGGCCACCGAACTGGAATTTATCGACAAGGTGTTTTTTGTGGTGGACAGAAAAGACCTGGACTACCAGACCATGAAGGAATACCAGCGCTTTTCACCCGATAGCGTGAATGGCTCTGACAATACGGCCAAACTGAAAGAAAACCTGAATAAAGATGATAACAAGATTGTTGTTACCACCATTCAGAAGCTCAACAACCTGATGAAAAGCGAAGGCGATTTACCTATCTACAGCAAGCAAGTGGTGTTTATTTTTGATGAATGTCACCGCAGCCAGTTTGGTGAAGCGCAAAAAAACTTGAACAGGAAATTCAAACGTTTCTATCAGTTTGGCTTTACCGGTACGCCCATCTTCCAGCAAAACGCTTTGGGCGCAGAAACCACCGCCAGTGTATTTGGCCGGGAGCTGCATTCCTATGTGATCACCGATGCAATCCGCGATGAGAAAGTGCTGAAGTTCAAAGTGGACTACAACGATGTGCGCCCCAAGTTTAAGGAAATAGAAACCGAGCAAGATGAGAAAAAACTGACCGCAGCAGAGAACAAAGAGGCGCTGCAACACCCCGACCGTATCCGCGAAATTTCCCAGTACATTCTCAACAATTTCCGACAAAAAACCCATCGCTTGCACGCAGACGCTAAGGGCTTTAATGCCATGTTTGCGGTGAGCAGTGTGGATGCCGCCAAACTGTATTATGAATCGCTGAACAAGTTACAAGCTGACCTTTCGTTTAAAAACAAGGATAAGCCGCTGAAAGTTGCCACCATTTTCTCCTTTGCAGCGAACGAAGAGCAGGATGCGGTGGGCGATATTCTGGATGAAAGCTTTGATCTGTCTGGCATGGATAGGGCCATGAACTCCAGCGCCAAGGAATTTTTAAGCGCGGCCATTGCCGACTATAACGCTTTCTTTAAGACCAATTTCAGTGTCGACAGTAACGGCTTCCAGAACTACTACCGCGATTTGGCCAAGCGGGTGAAAAGTAAGGAAATCGACCTGCTGATTGTAGTGGGTATGTTCCTCACTGGCTTCGATGCGCCCACGCTCAATACGTTGTTTGTCGACAAAAACCTGCGTTACCACGGCTTGATGCAGGCTTACTCGCGCACCAACCGTATTTACGACGCCACCAAAACCTTTGGCAATATCGTCACCTTCCGCGACCTGGAAAAGGCGACAGTGGATGCCATCACCCTGTTCGGCGATAAAAACACCAAAAATGTGGTGCTGGAAAAAAGCTATAAAGAATACATGGAGGGCTTTACCGATGTTATCAGCGGTGAAGCGCGGCGCGGCTTCATGGAAGTGGTCAGAGAACTGGAGCAACGCTTTCCAGACCCTTCGGCCATTGAAAAAGAGGACGACAAAAAAGCCTTTGTCAAACTCTTTGGTGAATATCTGCGCGTAGAAAATATACTGCAAAATTACGACGAATTTGCCAGTTTAAAAGCCCTGCAAAACGTGGATATAAGCGACCCCGAAGCGGTTGAAGCGTTTAAAGCCGAGCATTATCTGGACAATGAAAAACTGGCTGAGTTGCAAACTATACGCTTGCCAGCAGAGCGTAAGGTTCAGGATTACCGATCAACCTATAACGACATCCGCGATTGGCAGCGCCGTCAAAAATCAGCCGAGGAGAAAGACAAATCCACCATCGACTGGGATGATGTCGTATTTGAAGTGGACCTGCTGAAATCGCAAGAGATCAATCTGGATTACATTCTGGAGCTGATCTTCGAGCATAACAAAAAGAGCAAGAGCAAAGCCGACCTGGTGGACGAAGTGCGCCGTGTGATCCGCGCCAGCTTAGGCAACCGCGCCAAAGAAAGCCTGGTGGTGGACTTTATCAATCAAACCGACCTCGACCAGATGGGCGACAAGGCCAGCGTGATCGAAGCCTTCTTTGCCTTTGCGCAGACTGAACAACAGAGGGAGGCTGAAGAGCTGATTAACGCAGAAAGTCTGAATGCTGAAGAAGCTCGGCGCTACATCACCACCTCGTTGAAGCGGGAATACGCTAGCGATGCCGGTACGGAGCTTAACGCCATTCTGCCCAAGATGAGCCCGTTAAACCCGCAATACCTGACCAAGAAGCAGAGCGTCTTTCAAAAAATCGCCGCGTTTGTAGACAAGTTCAAAGGGGTTGGCGGGAGAATAAAAGAGTGAGACAGGCTGCGTTTAGAACAGAAAAGGTAACATCTGACACTGCTAGCTCTTAGGTTTTTAGAGTTCCAGCCTATTAAACAAAAGATAAAACGGATATTGAGCAAAGCTTCTGTCTTAAGCGAGAGATCGCCAATGCGCTCGATATAGACACCAGTTCAGGTTCTTCATCGCCTCATCCAGGAATATTTTGATGGGCCTCAGCGGGCGACCCAATGGGACAAACGATTCCAACTGACCGTTGTAAAAAGGGACTACTGGAAAACATCTTCGCCGCGCGCTGATCTCAATTTCTCAATGAGCTATAGTTTTCCGTATGGTATCTGGCCCTGTATTTCTGGGCGACAAGATCAACAGCCTGCTAGAGATCAACATCCCCCTTGCCTGCCCTGCGAAGCTCGGCAATACTGCGGGTTAGCAGCAACGTTCATCGACCAGTGCAACCAACAGTGATGCATGATTAAGTTATGGAAAATATTCACATTTTGATGGCAGGCCTGACGGCAATTATTCTGTTTGTTTTCGGACTGGAGCACTTTTCGAAGGAAATCGAACGAATTACCGGAGAGCAGTTTCGCAAATCCATCAGCAAGGCAACTCGACTACCGATTATAGGCGTTGTTATTGGCGCTCTGGTAACGGCCGTTATTCAATCAAGCTCGGCCACATCTGTGATTACCATTAGCTTGGTGAATGCTGGTGTTCTGTCTTTCAAGAACAGTGTTGGTATTATTTTCGGCGCCAATATCGGTACGACGATCACTGCACAGCTGGTGGCATTCAAGCTCACGGCATTTGCTCCGGCCTTTATTATTCTGGGGTTTTTTCTGTCGCTGCTTCGCTCGCGCTATTCCGTGTTTGGCAAGGCGGTGTTCTATTTCGGGTTTGTGTTTTTCAGTCTTAATTTGATTGCGTCTTCGCTGGAACCACTGCAAAACAATCCGGCACTGATCGAATTGTTAACACAACCGCAAAATCCTCTGTTGGCCATTCTGATTGGCTGCCTGTTTACCTCTGTTGTGCAATCCAGTTCTGTAACCACCGGGCTGGCGATTATTTTCACCCAACAGGGGATTCTGGGGCTGGAAAATGCTGTGCCGCTGATTATGGGCGCCAATATCGGCACCACTGCCACGGCATTGATTGCCATGTTCAATATGGATGCTGCAGCCAAGAAAACAGCCCTGAGCCACTTCCTGTTCAATGCTGGCGGGGTGCTGCTTTTTTTGCCGGTACTACTGCTTTACGGCAACAGACTGAGCACGCTGCACATGGAGCCCGCTATTGCGCTCGCCAATATCCATCTTGTCTTTAATGTGGTGACTTCGGTTATTTTTATTCTTCTGGTAACGCCATTCACCCGGCTGGTGGACTGGATAATGGGCGAAGGGAAAATGGACTTCGAACGTTTAAAACTGCCTGTAATGAACGACGAGGAAACGTTCGACACTATTAAGGACAACCTTAATGATCAATCCCATCAGCTGCTTAAATTTCTGGAGGAGAACTACAATCTGGTCACCTTGAGTCTGGAAACCAATTACCGGGGTATTTACGAGGCTGCGGGGAAACGCCTTGAATACACGGATTTCGTCAAAAAGGAATATATGAGCTATTTCTCAAAACTGGCAACGCAGACTCATGGTATGGAGAATACCCGCGAGTTTACACGGTTGATTAATCAGTTCGATTACCTGTTTCAGATTCACGATTCGATCGACGATCTTCACCACACAAAGAAAGTGATTTCTGAGCATTACGTTGAACTCAAGAGCGATGTTCTGCTTATTATCCGAGAGCTGTCGAGCCAAACTCTGGCGCTGTTCGACGATTTATCGAAAGGTTTAAGCGGTGAAAGGACGCTGGATATTAATGCCCTGTCAAAAACCATGCAGGATCATCTCAATGACAGTCATAAGGCGTTTCTCGCTCTCATGGCGGACCCGCAGCGCAAGGATGCCGGTGCCTTGACCAACTTCATCACTTATTCCCAGCGGCTGAAAGACAAGCTGATCAATTATGCCAATATCAAAAACCAAACGGCCTGACCCGAAGAAAATCATTCACCACGTTCATCCTTTTTATTAAGACACCCCTGAATTATTGAATTTCGCCGCGAATTTGTTTAGTTCAACACTTGCGATTTACTGACACAATGGTCAAGATAACCCCCGAAAACAAGTACTACAAATATGAACGGTAAAATTCCGGGGGATTAAATGAAGGCATTGATGTACCGGGGGCCAGGTTCGATTAACTACGAAAACATCCCTGACGCTACGCTGCCCAACCAGCGCGCAGCGATTGTCAAAACCACGATGTGCAGTATTTGTGGTTCTGACTTACACCCTTATCATACCGATATGGGAAACCATGATTACTGTATTGGCCATGAAGCCGTTGGCGAAATTGTCGAAATCGGTTCTGAGGTTAACAAGTTCAAGGTTGGCGACCGGGTATTGATATCGTCTACTGCGGGGTGTGGTCAGTGCAGGCAATGCTTATCGGGCAATGTGATTCTTTGCGAAAATTCCGACCACCTTATCGCGTTTGGCCAAGGGCTTCCTGATTTTGGCGGCTGTCAGGCCGAGGCGGTATCAGTACCAGCCGCAGATACAAACCTTTGGCATTTACCAGAGGAAGTATCCGACAAACTGGGCATTATGTTATCCGACAATATGGCCACTGCCTGGTATTGCGCTCGCCGAGCAAAAATTCAACCCGGCGATAAAGTGGCAGTTATCGGTTTAGGGTCGGTCGGCACACTCTGTGTGATGGCGGCAATGGCCATGGGTGCGGAGGCTGTTTATGCCATTGATTTACTGGCAGATCGCAGGGCCGAAGCGGCAAAGCTGGGGGCACTGCCAATAGACAACCCTAACGCCGCTGAAGCCGTGATGGAACTGACTCAAGGGCTTGGTGTAGATGCCGTACTGGATGCTTGTGGTGGCCCCATAACTACGCCGATGGCCATAGATTTGGTAAAACGCGGTGGCCGGGTTTCAATTGTTGGGGTTAGTGAACAGCCCGACATTGCATTCCCGGTTCTGAACGCCTTGTTCAAGAATGTTGAAATCTGTATGGGCGTTGTTTCAGTGCCAGCTGAACTACCGACGTTGATGGATGCCCTGAAAACCAATCGCTTAAATGCAGACCAGATAACATCACCGATAACGCACCAGATGAAACTATCAGAAGGCGCAAAAGCCTACGACTTGTTTAGCGAGCGCCCTGAAGGGCTGCACAAGATAGTGCTAGACCCGACAGAATGATTCATTGGTCACACTCAAGCAACCAGCAGCGGGAATTATTGGTAAAACCCATATGCTCGTAATAGCTGTTTGCCGACAGTGCAACAACCAGAATCAACTTGCACCTGAGGCCAAGTTACTACTGCGTCAGTATTTGCAGCTGCTTGCCAACACCCGTAGCTTGAGAACTCCCGCTACCTGTCAGATCTGACAGGTAGCAGACATCATGAAGATCAGTGATGGAACGAGCGATACCCACCTGATTGCCAGGTACTGATCGTAAGATT
>JACKOF010000004.1 GCA_024234435.1 Pseudomonadales bacterium | reverse complement strand
GTTGCTCCTAGCATACCTTCAAGACATTCCCGGTCCGCAATAGGGCGGCGTTCTCCCAGCATAGAGTCTGCCTGCAACCCGATAAACTGACCTACACTGATGGGCTCGGTAACCTTGTACGTGACACTCATAATTACTCCCTGTCTTTGGCGCCTTATACCCATCGTTACACCACCGTTCTATTCGAATGCCCCGCAAAAAAATAACAACATTTTCACTAATGAAGTAATCACCTCTTTAGATATGTATGAGCCTGGATTATGCTTATCAAACGCAATTGATCATTTCTGCTGTAGAGGAAATCATGAGCCAACCTGGTATACGCAAGGATTTTTTTGAACTTCTCTCCGAGTGGGAGAAACGCTCAGTTGACAGCTCCAAACTAACAACCACCCCCGCTCTGGTACGCACAAAAGATCTTGTAAAACTCCAGGCACTGTCCAATTTATACCGTCTACCAGCAGAAGAAATTGCCGGAGAGCTGCTCCACAAGGCACTGATTGCACTGGAAGAGGAAATGCCCTATGTGCAAGGCGACAAGGTAATACGGCTTGAAGAAGGCGATGAGGTGTACGAAGACATCGGCCCGTTGCCACGCTACCTAGACGCGCAAAAAAAAGTACTCGAAAACGGAGAAAGTTAGACCTGTTCACAGAATAACAACCGTAGCATACCTGAAAGGTTTTCATCATGATTCGACCAGCCGTCACCTTTTTTACCAGCTTTTTCATGTTGCTTATCTCTTCATCTTTTTCATTTGCTGCCGAATCAGGCCCATTGTTAACCATCCCTGAAGATGAACTTGCAGCCGCAGCCTGGTGTGACCCCTCAGTTGCTCCGGGTTCAAACAAACAGACTGTGCTGCTTATCCACGGCACGGGGTCTACGCCAGATGAATCATGGGGATGGGGTTATCAGAATGCCCTGCCAAAGGATGGTTTTGCTGTTTGCACCGTGACATTGCCAGAGCGAGCGGTGGGAGACATCAGCATATCGGTTCAATACGCTGTCTATGCCGCACGTTACGCCTTTGAAAAATCCGGTCACAAAATTGCACTTATCGGTCACAGCCAAGGTGGTTTTATTGCCGTCTGGATTGCCAAATTCTGGCCGGATATCGCAAAAAAAACCACTGACGTTATTAGCCTGGCAGGGCCCGTACAGGGTACAAGGATGGCAAACACGATTTGTACCATCGGCTCTTGCACACCGCTCACCTGGCAGCTTGCCATCGGCTCGGAGTACACTGCGGCACTGGTCAATAAACCGTTGCCAGAAGGTCCTGCATTTACCTCAATCGGCTCCCGGTTTGATGGCGTTGTCTTTCCACAGCCACTGGCCAGCGCACTGCCTGGCGCAGCGAACATCATGGTTCAGAAAATATGTCCCTTGCGCGCAGTTGAACACGGTCTGTTGCTTATAGATGCAGTGGCATATCAACTGGTACTCGACGCCCTACGTCATAAAGATGGCGCACGCGTGTCACGACTTGCTACATCAGTATGCGAACACAGGGCGTTGCCAGGAGCAGATTTGAAAGCTGCCACCAGATTCATGCCTACTTTAACAGGCGTCGCCGTAGGCTTGACCGATGTAAAACTGTTTGTACCGAAAGAACCTCCACTACCGGACTACGCGGAACCCTTTGGCAATCCGGGCTATCGGGCTCAAAACTAACCCGAACCACTACAATGATGAGTTAAAAGACATTGCTCAGGCTCTCTTCAGCCGTCGTTTAATAGATATTCAGAATCTGCTTTTCGAGTTTCATGAATTAACACCAGCCAACCTGCTATAACACCCTCGAATACGAGCAGGCCTTAGATCCTCCCAGCCCTTTTTAAGGCCATATATTCATTTACCAGCTTTATATGCATTTCATTTGCAGTTGCATCAGCCACAATCACTCCGCTGGCCCGAAGGGATTGTAGCAACCTATTCCGTTGCTGTAGATAAAGCCGAACACCTACAAAGGTCAGCGTCGAATCAAAATCTGCTTTATCAGTCAACTCAATCTGGTCATACACGGCTTCTCTCAAGCAGGCCACCAGAACCAAATGCTTTTTCGATAGTAATTTCACTGCCTGAATAACATCGGCACTATCTTCGTCACGGATATTGGTAACAATAATAATTAATGACCGCTTTCTGTGCCTTAACATCAGGTTTTCTGCAGCTTTCAAAAGATCACTGGCCTGGGAAGTACTGTGCAAATCATAGAGGCTATTCAATAACTGGTTGATATTAGTTTTTCCTTTAACTGGCGCCAGCCAGCGGTCAGTACCGGCAAAACTCATAAACCCTACAGCATCTCCTGCCATCAGTGCGATATAGGAGGTTAGCAACATTGCATTGACACAGTGATCAAAGTGGCTGAGATGAGACTCGCTGGCGCGCATCCGCCTTCCAGAATCAAGCAGAAATACAATATCCTGATCTCGCTCATCCTGGTACTCCCGCGATATCAGCTTGTGCTGGCGAGCACTGGCTTTCCAGTCCATTTGCCGAAGTTCGTCACCACGCTGATATTCGCGCAATTGCTTAAAATCTGACCCTAAACCCCTACGCTGGACTGTATGTGCACCTATATGATTTAACTGTTGTTCATACACGAGAAAGTTCAGGTTAGAGATTGCCATAAAGTTTGGATAAATCTTAATTGCCTGCGACTCTCCCCGTTGAATATTAAAGCGCCATAATTTGAAAAATGACTGAACTCTTAAACCTACGCGCCCGAAAACAGCTTCTCCCCTTTTTACAGGCAACACTTCATACTTGAGCGAAGTTTCCTGCTGAGGAGGTAAACTGATATTCAAAGGGAAGCTCTCTGTCACGACATAGTCTGGGCAGTGATCGACTACTTGTATATCAATACTCCGCAACAAGGGATTTTCAAAGAAAAGGCGGACTTTACTTTCAGCGCCCAATGCAAAACTTGTGGAAATAATCCTGTAACATGAAACAGCTAATTTCTTCCTCGATATGACGTAATCAGAAACAGCGGCCAACATCAGGAGAATCAGACCAGACCACCATAAGGCCGTCAACCAGGCAATGTTGAAACCCGCCACTCTTATAATCGCCAGCAGCAAGGAAGCAGCAAGAAAAGCCTGTAACAGCTTTATTAATCGTTTATCCGGAATAGGCAATTGTTATTCCCGCGGGGCATCAACAGATTGAAGAATTTGATCAATCACCTGATCCGCGCTAAAACCTTCAATTTCTGTGTCAGGAGATAAGAGGATACGGTGGCGCATAACTGGCTTGGCCATCTGCTTGACATCATCAGGCAATACAAACGTCCGCCCTGACATCAAAGCGAACGCCTTCGCCGAGATTATCAGACCAATGCTTGCCCGTGGCCCGGCACCCTTTAAAATTGCCCCGTTTGTTCGTGTTGCATGGACCAGACGAACAGCGTAATCCAGCACAGTCTCATCCAGAGTAATCGACCGAACAGCTTGCTGAAGCTGAATTATGTCCTCAGGGTGGAAATTGCCTTTGCTGTCGCCATCAATGGTTTCTATTGATATTTCACCGTTGCTAATTTTGGAAACAAGCTTCTTTTCATCAATAAGGCTTGGATAATCGATAAATACTTTCAGAAGAAAGCGATCAAGCTCGGCTTCAGGCAACGGGTAAGTACCATCCTGCTCCACAGGGTTCTGTGTAGCGAGAACCATGAAGGGCGGCTTGAGAGGATAGCGCTTCCCTTCAATGGTTACCTGATTTTCCTGCATCACTTCCAGCAGTGCTGCCTGGGTTTTTGCAGGTGCACGATTGACTTCGTCCGCCAATAACAAGTTAGTAAAAACAGGTCCCAGCCGAATATTGAATTTTCCCTGATTCATGTCATAGATGGCGTGTCCTGTCATGTCAGACGGCATCAGGTCGGGAGTGAATTGAATGCGCTTGAACTTGCCAGAAAAACAGCATGCAAGAGTTTTAACCAGTAGAGTTTTGCCCAACCCAGGCACACCTTCAAGTAGCACATGTCCATTACAAAGCAGAGCGACTATTACCTGATCGACCACTTCATCCTGCCCTATAACAACATTGCCTAGAGTCTCTCTGAGCCACACAATTTTCTCGCGCGCCTGCTTAACTGACAGGTTTTTGTCTCGATCCGTTTCCATATCGTTTTCAACAAAGCTCATAATGACTTCCTGATTATTTCCAGCAAATGTATAACCTGACAGAATTGCCTTTCTGTCAGCATGTTTCGTTTGGCAAAGGCCTCTTCTATTTTAACCAGCGGTAACTGTGACTTTTCTGCAATGAGCCGATGACGCTCCCGGTCACTAAGCTCATCAAAACCCGAATGGATGATTCGCATTTTATTGTATATTGCAGATCGTAATGGCTCTATCAGGTGGTCAACGTGCTGATGTCGCCAGTGAAATTTCGCCATGGCGGAAATATGCTCAATCATGGAGCGGCGTATTGCAGGCACACTTCCCTGCACTGGACCAAAACGAGTACCTAGCTTTATCAATAATGCGAAAAAAAGAATGCCGACTATAACAACAAACTCAAGTGCCCAGTCCAGAAGTAATTGCCACCAAGGTGGCCATTGAACATGACTCTGAAATACTACCCGGGTAGCATCTCCCGCCAGCAACCACAGTAAATGAGCGTGGTCATAACGGCCTATTTGATGATTAAGCCAAATGTCCGTAGACAATAGCACGGTCATATTTCCCGCACCCACCCTGAAATGGAGCAATCTGGCCCCTTCCGCCGATGGGGGGCCAGCAGCATATAGAAGGGCCTGATCTGTTGGACCGACTGAATTTGATACACCACCGAGGAAAGGGTGGTCAAGATACACACCATAACCCTGATCAATAAACAAATCCTCAAAAGAATTCTTACCAACCAGCACCGTCAATGTCTGTATATCCTTTCCTGCTTCATGATCTGCAATCGCTTTTTTTACTAACTGTGAAGGGGTAAGTGCTTCATCGTCAGCCACTTTTTCAGCGGGCAAATCGAGCCCACTTTTTAGCGCTTGGTTATACTCCTCAAGCTGCTCACTTAATGATTCATCAGCGTCATTGAGAGTACTCTTTTCTTCAGCCGACTCATCAACTTGATCTTGATCTTCGGGAAAATAACGACCGATCTGTGCGAGCTCGGCAAGAGCACTCTGGCTCTCTTCTGGATACCCATCCATAGCCCAAACCAAATGACCACCAGTTCGAACCCACTCATATAAATCGGTGGCAAGACCCATTTCAGTTATAGCGCTATTGTCAGTGATAACCAGCATATCATCGGTGTATAAGTCTACGGCTTTTAGTGGTCTCGTTTGTTGGGTAGCAGATAAACCTTTGTTTTGAAGATAACTAACTGCGGCGAGATAGGGGTTGCGGATGACCTCTGGGGTTGGACCGGAATTAACCACCGTTTCTTTACGCTCGATGTTCAGGTAGATAAGGTAACCAGACAAGATAATGAGCAGCGCCAGCAGCGGTTTAAATACTTTTTCAAACACTCGGAAATACCTCTGACCAACCCCGGCACAAGGACTCAAACTGTTCCATGTCGGGTACATGGTGGGCATAGGCAAGATTCTGCCAAGTATGGGTTAACTGCCCAAAATATTTTATTATTGGCTGCTCAGATGTACCTTGAACAAAAGCAAAACACTCCTGCTCTGTATACCACTCCGCAAGCGCTAACTCGTGCTGATAAACCAACCTGTAAAGGCTACCCCGATATAACAGTGCAAGCGCTTGTCTGGCTTCCCCTTTTAGCCAGAGCTCCCTAGCCTCCGCGGAGATATTTTCCGGCAGACTATTATGGGTAATCTCCAGCCCCATGATGACTTCCGGCTTTTCAAATAGTTTTTCGTCCGCCCCGCTAGAAACCAACGTATTCCAGTAACGTTGGATGCGATGCCGAAACCGATAAATCATAAAAACTAACAAAGTAACGATCAAACTCCATAAAAGCACCTCAATTAAACTCGCCAAATTACCCAAATCACTAACACCAAAAATTTTTTCTAAACCACGAACAAACCAAATCAACCACTCCGGGATTTCATCTTCCTCCTGCACTTGTCCCTGTTTCCACACCCAACCCGTCTCAGCTTTTTCAATGACAAACGGAGGGGATTGGAGGATCGCAAGGACTTTTTCCTTAGAAGCTTCTTGTGGGCTATTGTGAGGAACTATGTATCTTGAAGACTCTGGTTTTACTCCAACCAAATATGCAGATGGTTTCACACCAGCCGCTGAGTCAGCAACTTCAGCAATTACTGCTCGACTCCCGCCTGCCAAAGAAACAATAACAAACAAGGCCAAGATACACGGTAAAGATACACCCGATTTGACCAACAGCTGTTTCGCTCGCTCTGCTCTAAGTTGAACGCAATTACGAAAAGCAATTTCCAAGTCCCAAGCCTCTAGCTCAATACGACGATTAATATAAAGACTGAAACCTGATGCAACATAGAAAGGTGCAATCAATGATGCACAAATAAGATAAAGACAGTAATAAGCCCTTTCGTACACGAGTGGATCTGCACTGAAAGATGCCCAAAAATCAATCTCAACACCTTGTGGAATAAACATAAGAAATACAACTACAAACGAACAACTCAAGAACAGTTCAAGATGAACCATAATAAGAGTCAACCAGGTAGCCGCATCACCACATCCTCGTTGTAAGAGTGTGCAACGCTTGCCATAGGCTTTAGCTTTCTGTTTTTCCAAAACAGTAACAGCCAGATTAAACGAGCGCATCAAATCAAGTCGCCGCCAAGTTAAGGCAGGCAAGATATCCAACCAGAATAATGACAGAACCAGCCGCTTAGATTTAGTAAAAGAAACTTTCTCGGTAAAAATATAGCGACTGAGCAGAAACAAAGGAACGCGGTCGAATAAAGGTTTCAACCACCAAACCGCGCTACCAGCCAACCATGGCATGCTGGGGGAAAAAAACAATAAAGAGAAAAGGACTAGTGCTGCCGGAATAAACCAAGACAGTAAAAGCGGAACATACCAATGACGGGCAAATAGCACCCCCATGTCGATCGCTTCCCACTTATTTCGGAGTACTGGTTTAACTTGAAATTTCGCAAGATTCATTCCCTGATTTGCCTTACCAAACTATGGTTAAACTTGGAAATAAAACAGTACCAAATTACGAACAGCCACAATAAACCGCCGACAACCAGCTTCAGGCCAGCAGGCATCGTGGTACTAGATGACCAAAATGCCTCTAGAAAAGCTGCCAGCAGCAGCATTACTGCGGCTCCATAAAGGATCACAATCGCCCCTCTTGAGGCACCCTTCAAGGCATGAAGCCTCGAACAGCTCCCTGGAGCAATCAGAGAAAAGCCTATTTTTAAACCCGCGGCCCCTGAAAACACAATTGCTGTTAACTCAAAAGCGCCATGCCCGATTACGAAAGGGTAAAAACTACTTGCAAACCCTACTAAAGTTAAACGGCCAGCAATTGCTCCAAGAAACAGTCCGTTATAAAAGAGAAAAAAAACTGTACCGACACCGAACAAAATACCACCAGAGAAAGTACGAAAAGCAATGCTTATGTTGTGCTTAATATAGTAACCAAACATCAACAAATCTGAATCGGAACCTCTTTCTCGCCCCAACTTTCTCTGGGCTGGGTCATACATGGCCTCAAATTCTCGAACCTGCTCGGGAGAGACCAAACTGTAGATTAGTGAGTCTTCGAGATAACAGCCCACTCCCATAATGATCCCTGGAATAATAAAAAGTAAAAATGCCCATAACAGGTAAGAGTAGTTGGCCCTCAAAGTTACTGGAAATACTGTAAGTAAATCCAAAAACCTATCCATTCTTAATCGGTTATCTCGTTGATAAAGTAAATGATGGCCAGACATAACCCGAGCATTCAAACTTGAAATCAAAGATTGTGAATAGTGTCTTTGCCTAGCCATTGCCAAATGACTGCAAATCTGTCGATACAACTCTGGAAATTCTTTTGACCGCGAACTCGATTGGTCAGGAAAATCACCTACTGCCGAATCAAAACTCAGCCAGACACCTGAATACCGTTCCTCAAAATCTTGTTGCTTCACTTTTTGCCCAGCAACCATGCACCAATGGACTTAAGCTCCTGTAACCCAGCTTGCCCATCCTGTTTTAATATTGGCCGCAAAATATTTGCAAGCTCTATCTGACGCGATTCACTGATAATCTCAGAGCGCAACATGAAATTTTTGAAACAGTGTTGTTCCTCAGCAGACAGCCGAACCGAAGAGGGTTTTGCTCCAACCCCTTCAGGCAGCCCCTCCTGCTTTTGGTTTTTGGTCTCATAAACCACAAGAGTACCCGCTGCCAAATCTCCCAAACGCTGGAATTTGCTGGACACGACCATGCTAATCAGTCCGAACGTATAAAGAAATGGTAAGAAATCTGCAGATCTAAGTAAATTTCGTATACAAGAGTTACCCCAAGACACTGGTGTAAAATCATCATTTACAACTCGTAGCCCGTATTTCTTTTTACCTGGAGTCTGTCCATTTTTAAAAATTTCAAAAT
This sequence comes from Pseudomonadales bacterium, assembly GCA_024234435.1. Taxonomy (NCBI): domain Bacteria; kingdom Pseudomonadati; phylum Pseudomonadota; class Gammaproteobacteria; order Pseudomonadales; species Pseudomonadales bacterium. The sequence continues at coordinate 76,979 of JACKOF010000004.1, read as the reverse complement.
ATACTGGGTAAAACCACTCAAGAAGAAAGGCGGTAATAAAAAAGAAACCCGCCCCCACTTTGCCCAGCATCAAGCTAATCACACCAATAACTGAAACAATTAGCGTCCGCCAGCACAGATCGATAAAATAGGCCATCACCCGAGGAATTGGACCAACCGGACTTGAGTCGAACTCTATCCCCTCTGGAGTTTCAACTCGACAACGAGCATCCAGTTGTTGAAAAGAGCTCACAAGACTAGCTATTTGTACTATTTAAATTATCTAAACTTTGATTGATTTTGTACTGTAAATAAAAGCAGCTAAAGAAGAAGGTCAAAACCGGGCCACACCATGTCGCCACTCCTTTTTGACTATTTGTGATTTCGTTGATTCTGTTACGGACTTTAAAAGCCCACACAACAAATAAAATGTTACCTGCAATGGCAACAAGTGAAACTCCAATGGTTAGAAAAGAATTTGGAGCCCCTCCCTCACCAAGATACGGAAGAACCCCACTAAAAAGGTTAACGATATAACACAAGACGGTGGCTACAATGAAAGCATCAGAAATTTTATTCTCAACGACAGAGTTAAGTTGTTTTGTCCGGGAAAACAACCAATACACCATATAAATACCAAGAGTTATAACGGATAAACCGAACACACCCCAGGTAGAAAAACGATCAAAAATAGAAATGCCTGCACCCGGTTTTAGTGTGGACAAGTCGGAATCTGGTGTTGCGTAAGGATTGTTCGAAACGTCGGAGTACGTACTATCAGATGGTGTAGTCATTACTATTCCTTGTATTATCAATTTTAGATCAGCATAAAAATCTTTTAGCCGAGGTGCAAGCAAAAATTTCCCGATCAAACAATAGGCCGTTCACCTCTTTTCATCAAGATAGCAGCAATTAGCGCTGATATAGACTAATGTTTGTGATTTCCCCCTTGAAACACTGTCACGCTTGAAATACCCGGGCCACAATTGCTGGACCTGAACTACCCTTTCCGTTTCGCCTGAGCAAACACATCGGCAAAAGTACCCATTTTCTGCTGCTGCTTTGGCCGCTGGTTTTTTGGATGGTCAGATTTATTTGCTCTTTTTGGTTGCGTGTTTCGCTCTGTTTTCTCTCCGGGCTGATCGCCCATGCGCATAGAAAGGCCAATGCGTTTGCGGGGAATGTCTACCTCCATCACTTTCACTTTCACCACATCACCGGTTTTCACCACTGTGCGCGGGTCTTTGACAAACTGATCTGCGAGCGCGGAGATATGCACCAGTCCATCCTGATGAACGCCAATATCCACGAAGGCGCCGAAGTTGGTGACATTGGTGACGGTACCTTCGAGCACCATGCCAAGCTCCAGATCTTTGAGAGTTTCGACCCCCTCTTCAAAACGGGCGGTTTTGAATTCCGGCCGAGGGTCACGCCCCGGCTTATCAAGTTCTTTGATAATGTCTGTGACCGTTGGCAATCCGAATTTCTCGCTAACGTATTTGCCGGGATTAAGATTACGCAGCGTGACACTGTCTCCGATCAAACTGGCAATGGGCTTGCCAATATCTGCAGAAATCTGCTCCACAAGCGCATAAGCCTCGGGATGAACGGCTGAACGATCCAGCAGGTTATCACCACTTTGCACTCTTAAAAACCCGGCTGCCTGTTCAAAGGTTTTTTCACCGAGCCGAGGAATGGCTTTCAGCTGCAAACGATTATTAAAGGAACCATGAGTATTCCGGTAACTGACGATATTATCGGCAATACTCTGGTTCAGTCCGGCCACTCTTTTCAGCAATGCGGCCGAAGCGGTGTTAACTTCTACACCCACCGCGTTTACACAATCTTCGATCACATTGTCCAGCTGGTTAGCCAGCTGGACCTGACTGACATCGTGCTGATATTGCCCGACGCCAATAGACTTTGGTTCAATTTTTACCAGCTCGGCCAACGGATCTTGCAGACGGCGAGCAATGGATATGGCCCCGCGCACAGTTACGTCCAGATCGGGAAATTCACGGGAGGCAAATTCAGAGGCAGAATAAATAGAAGCCCCCGCTTCATTCACCATCACTTTTTGCAATTTTAATTGTGGGTGCTGTTGAATAAGGTCGGCCACCAGCTTGTCGGTTTCACGAGACGCCGTGCCATTGCCAATGGCCACCAGCTCAATACTGTATTTTTTGCAGAGTGCAGCGAGTGTATGAATGGATTGATCCCATTGATTCTTCGGTGCGTGGGGGTAGATAGCGGTGTTATCCACGTATTGCCCGGTACTGTCGATCACTGCGACTTTAACCCCGGTGCGCAGGCCGGGGTCCAGCCCAAGGGTAGCGCGTGGCCCTGCTGGTGCAGCCAGTAGCAGGTCTTTCAGATTGGTGGCAAATACGTTGATAGCCTCTTTCTCGGCCATATCTCGCAGATCGCCAAGCAGTTCCGTTTCCAAATGCAGGCAGAGCTTCACTTTCCAGGTCCAGCGTACCACTTCGGCCAACCATCTATCTGCAGTGCGACCCTGATCGATAAGATTGGTGCGCTTCGCAATCATCAGTTCACAGGGATGAAGAACCGCCTCACTCTGTTCCGGCAGATCGATACGAATGGAGAGCACACCTTCACGACGACCACGGAACATTGCCAACGCCCGGTGAGATGGGGTTTTGACCAAAAGCTCGTGATGTTCAAAATAATCGCTGAATTTTGCTCCCTCTCCTTCCTTGCCGGTAACCACACTGGAAAAAATATGAGCCTCTGCTTTAAGCAACTGACGCAGACTGTTGAGCAGGTCGGCATCTTCGGCGAAGCGCTCCATCAGAATAAACTTGGCTCCGTCCAGCGCTGCTTTAACGTCAGCAATACCCTTATCGGCATCCACATAGTTCGCCGCCTGTTGCTCGGGATCCAGAGTCGGATCGCCAAACAGCATATCCGCCAGCGGCTCCAAACCGGCTTCAATGGCAATCTGCCCTTTGGTCCGCCGTTTCGGTTTGTAAGGCAAGTAAAGGTCTTCCAACCGGGTTTTGGTATCTGCTGCCTCAATTGATGCTTGCAGCTCCGGGGTCAGCTTGCCCTGCTCCTGAATACTGTTAAGTATGGTTGCGCGACGATCCTCCATTTCCCGCAAATAATTCAACCGCTCCTGCAATGTGCGCAACTGAATGTCATCAAGACCGCCCGTCACTTCCTTTCTGTACCGTGAAATGAACGGCACAGTAGCACCATCATCCAGCAATTCCACAGCAGCCAGAACCTGCTTGTCGGCAACCTTCAGTTCTTCGGCAATGCGGGCGGTAATAACAGACATAGAGTAGATCCTTAAAGACAACAAGTTCGCTAAAGGGGCGGGATTATGACGAACTCGGACGCCACTGCACAGGCTTGTTATTCGGCAAAAAAGGTGTTTGCGATAAACCGAGGCCAGTGGCTTTCATTTTCGTCCGCTCAGGTCAACCCAAACCCTGTCAATTGTGTCAAACTGGCACTCCAATTCAGCCACCGTATCGGGAAGAGCAGGAGAATCCATGTACATCGCAATGAACCGTTTCAAGATAGCCCTCGGCAAAGAGCAAGATTTTATCGATATCTGGAAAAACCGCGATACCTATCTAAACGAAGTGCCAGGGTTCAAAACTTTCAATTTGATGCAAGGGCCAACAACCGAGGAATACACTCTGTTCGCCTCCCATAGCGTCTGGGAGTCGGAACAAGCGTTTCGTGACTGGACCCAGTCTGAAGCGTTTCGAAAAGCCCACGCAAACGCAAAACCGGCCAAAGATATTTATCTGGGGCCACCGCAATTCGAAGGTTTTAATCAGGCCCTGTAAAGTAAAACGAACACATCATCAAGAAGGGCTGAATCTCCGGATTCGGCCCTTTTCATCATTGCGTGCAATCTTCCGATTTCTAGTGTGCCGAAATCGTTACTTCACTGTGATGACAATCTTTTCAGAAAGAACAGGTTTGTTATGGGGAATATGTACATGGTTACCCAGCAACAGTTGTAAGCTGTGTTCACCGGGCGGCAACTGGAGCTCTACTTCTGTTTGTCCGCCACCGAAATGCCTGATGTGATCGGTAGCAGGCAGCGGTTTACTCATGTCTGGCAACGCTTTACTGTCAATGAGCAAATGATGATGACCGGTGTTGTCTCGCTGAATACCTGCAGGGGCAACCCCCATACCACTTAAACCAAATTTCACCGTAAACGTTTCTGCAACAGTGTCACCATTTTGCGGCGTAATAAAATAGACTTCTGCCCCTTCCGGTGCGGAGGAAAATGAAATATCAACATCGGCCAGCAACACTTGCGAAAAACCCAAAACCATCAAGCCAAAAATCGATACAAATTTATGTCCCATTAAGTCTCTCTCATTTTTATATTGAAATAACCGATGATCAGGTCAGGTGTCGTTAACATTACAAATCATGGGTCACGAACGACCCATTATCAATTGAATCAGTTCCCCGGTATCTTGCACAGAAGCATAATAAATTGCTAGGTTCATCAATGCAGCGTTGTGTTCTTCATCAGTAACAGCTGCTGTGGCATCACTGGCAACCACTACCTGATAACCATATTGGGCAGCATCCCTGGCCGTGCAATCACAACACCCATTGGAAGCAAACCCACAAACAACCAGCGATTCGATAGCCCTCTCGCGCAACAGATTACCAAGACCTGAAAATGCCATGGGGTGTAACGGGCTGGACTGATGTTTCACTAGCCTGACATCACCGTCGCTCACAACCAGATCCGGATGCAATTCGAAAGAGCGGCTTCCAGGAACAGGTTTTGCCGAGGCAAGCGCTGTTTCGGAAACAGTTTCACCAGGTTTTGCGAAGGAATGCTGTGTAAAAACCACCAGGCCACCTTGCTGACGCAAAGCCGCATTGATGCGATTGACGTTATCAAGAATATCCTTGGTATGCGGGTTACCCATAGGTTGATCTTCATCAATAAAAAATCGTTGCAAATCGATAGCAATCACTGCTGTTTTTGACGGATTCAGGCTTAATTCTGGCCGCACTTTGCGGCCACGCTCTAATGCAAATTCCGGGATATTGATCTGATGCATATGAAAACCTCTTTGCCAGCAGTTTAATGATTGCTTCAAACTGCGCGTGTTAACAAATTCAGTCAGTGTATTTAAATACGAACATTAGCTGAACTGCCCCAACTAATAAAGCTGCCTTATTAGTTCTTGGTTTAATTGACTCAACACAACATCAAACTCTTTTAGACTTGATGATTATAAGGTAAGTGTTTATTCTGAGCGCCGTTTATTTAGAACAGTTTGCAGCAACCGTTTAAACTGCAGAAATCCTGAGTACTGAAAGTTTACACAGATTGTCGGGCACGCCTGACTCGCCCGGATATCGCCATCAATCCGGCGCTGTCAGCGCTCTCCATAATGCAGCAGATTGACACCAACATGGAAGAAACCTTCTGGCCTATGAACAAAATTAGCAATGTCTTTGCTCTCTGCACCGCGTTTATTGTTGTTACCTTCTTCACCTCTTCTGCATGTGCCATAACACTGGACGATGGCGATTATTCCTATATGCCGGATGGCACAACTCTTGGGCTCATTTATACGCAACATGTAGAAGGGCGTGGACTCTATTCAAAAGGCAAAAAAGTTTCTGATGATGTGAAGCTTACCAGTGAAGTTCAAATGCTGCGTTATGTGAAATACGTTGACTGGAAAGATTACGCTTTTGTGCCGCAGTTTCTCCTCCCTATGGGCTCTGCCCGCACGGGTGGTGACTGGTCTGACCTGGGGGTCACTAACGGTGTGGGCGACTTGCTGCTGGTTCTGCCCTTCCACTTTATCAAAGACCCTACCGGGCGCGAGGCTTTTGCCATTACAGCCTGGGGCTGGCTGCCAACCGGCGATTACGACAACAATAACGAACTGAACCCCTTTGCGGAAAATCGCTGGAAACTCGCACTTCAGGCTGGTCGTCAATGGAAAGTTAACGAACAAATATCTCTGGAACTGGTTGCTGATGTGAGATTTCATGGCGACAACGACGAGTATGGTGTTGGCAACGCAACGCTTGAGCAAAAACCCTTATGGGAGCTACAAGGCCACGTCCGCTATTATGTTACCCCCCGCACCTTTGTCGGTGCGATGGTGTCGAATGTTCGTGGCGGAGCAACCCGGGTTGACGGCATTGAGCTGGACGACTCTCAGAACCTGACCAAATTGAAACTCAGCATTGGACATTCTATTACGCCTGACATCCAGCTTATTGGCTCAGTGGGGCAAGACATGTATATTCGAAACGGTATTAAAGAAGAAATGCGGGTGAACTTTCGCTTGCTGAAATTATTTAAATAAACGCTTTCAACTACTGATCCAGGTCCACCGCCACAGCAACCGATTTAAAGGCTGGTGTTTGACTTCTGGGGTCTGCTTTCCTGCCAATCAGAACGTTGGCCTCAGGGTAGTAAACCATCAGATTTCCGGCAGGCAAATCAAACTGATGCACCGTAAGGCTTCGCATTACACCATGCTCTGAACGCACACTGACCTGACTGCCCTGTTTTATCTTCAAGAGCTTCATATCTTCAGCGCTCATCATCACCACCTGCCGCTGATCTGTGCCGCGGTAACTGTCTCTCTCCTCATAAATAATCGAGTTAAATTGCCCTTCGCTACGGACGCTCATTAACGTATACGGGTAAGTATTGTTGTGCTTTTTCTCTTGAGGCACAGAGTGTGCTACAAACCGTGCCTTGCCATCTGGCGTGTTGAATTTGGCCGTGTGTAATAAACGCCCTTTGACACTGAATTCCTTCCTGGCCACATCAATATCGGCCAGCTCTTGCATGCCTGGAACAATATTGGCAATCGCTTCGCGAATGGTTTTGTGCGACTTAAAACCATCAAATAACGCCTGGTTGTCAGGCAACAATCGTTTACCCAGTTCGCAAAGTATTTCTACTTCTGGCCTTGGACCCGCTAACCGCTGAATACCGCCATCACTTAGGCGCACATAATTGAACATAGACTCCTGTGTTGTTGGCTGGAACTCTTCATCACGAGCCGTTACAGGCAGAATAAGGGCTTCGCCGGAATCCATACCGCGAACATGGCCGCGGTTCAATGTTGTGGTGAGATAAAGCTTAAAGCCAATCCGGTTAAATGCCTGTTCAGCCCAGGCGGAGTCAGGTGTTGCTTCGAAGAGATTCCCCCCCATGATCAACGCGGCTGCCATATTGTTCTCATAGGCTTTACGGATGCAGGCCAGCGTATCCAAGCCCTTTTTGCTGGGCAAATTCACACCCAGGTTTTGCTCAATTTTACTCAACACTTCTGCCGCTAATACCGGCTTAACACCAATAGTCCCTATACCCTGCACATTACTGTGCCCACGCAGTGGCAGCAGGCCTGCCCCCGGCCTTCCGAGCATGCCGCGCAATAAACTCAGGTTAGCAATCGCTTCGACATTCTCCACGCCATGAAGGTGGTGAGTCATACCCATGCCCCACGCAAACACCACCTTGTCGGCATTAGCATAGCTCGTTGCACAAGCTTGTATCTGTTGTTTGCTGATACCGGTTTGCTGGCAGAGCGACTGCCAATTAGCCGCTTCCAGTTGCTGGCGATAAACATCGAACCCACTTGTATGCTCATCAATAAATGACTGATTAATAGCGCCGCTTTCAAGCAACGCTTTGCCTATTGCCGTAAACAGTGCCAAGTCGGTAGCAATGCGTGGCTGCAAATACTGCGAGGCAATCCAGGTGCCACCACTGAGCATTGATTTAGCGCTTTTCGGCACAGCAAAACGAACCAGACCCGGCTCTTTGGCCGGGTTTACTACAATAATATCTCCGCCGCGCTCGCGAACGCCTTGCAGTTTATGCATCAAACGCGGGTGATTAGATGCCGGATTGGCGCCTATCAAAAAAACCAAATCACACTGATTAAGGTCATCCAGCTCCACAGTGGCCGTTCCCGTACCAATGGAGTTCCCCAATCCGACCCCGGTCGCCTGATGGCAATAGTAAGAACAGTTATTGACGTTATTTGTGCCGTACAGACGCGCCAGAAGTTGCAATGCAAACCCCGCCTCATTGGAAGAGCGGCCGGATGAATAAAAGAAGGTTTGATCTGGCTGCGCCTCTGCAAATTGCTTCGCCGCGTGATTTAGCGCCCAGTCCCAAGTGACTGGTTGAAAGTAATCTTCATCTTTGGCTTTAAACAGGGGCGTATTGAGACGACCCAATCTTTCCATCTCGCGGCCACTGAGCTTTTTAAATTCTGTTAATGGATGGTCAAACACTTCTTTCGGAATCGGCGGCTGAATATCTGTCGATTGCGCTTGAATACTTTTATTGCAAACTGCGGGAAACTCGCCCAACTCGTTGGTCATGCCGCCACGCTGCCCGCCCATTCCCAAACCACAGGCTTTGCATGCATTATTACTGCGCAGGGCCTTGGCGCTGTTCTTTAGGCCGATACGCCGGACCGTGTTGAGCGTGTATAGAATCTTCTTGGGGCCACCCCCGACAATTGCCGGGTTAGGAACTTGATTGTCAGACATTCGCAATGCCTCTGCCTCTGTTGCTGTAACGGATAACCTGGTATGGATCTATTCACACACAAACTCTACTGCTAGCAAAGCAGAGTTGGCTGGTCAGACTATACTGAAATTATGCCTATTAATAAGGAGTCTGCCATGTCTGATCATCACACGTATAAAAAAATCGAGATTGTGGGTTCATCAAAAACCAGTATCGAAGACGCCATCCAGAGTGCAATAACTGAATGCAGCAAGTCCGTCAAACATATTGAATGGTTTGAAGTGGTGGATACTCGCGGACATGTTGTTGATAATCAGGTTGCCCATTTTCAGGTAACGTTAAAAATAGGGTTCAGAATTCATAACAGTTAATCTGATTAATTGTCTCGATAATATCGCCGATGTTACAAAGGAAGGATCTGACCGGTTTTAATGATAATTTGTCATACAGAAACGAGTATCATTTAACTCCTGGCATCAAAATTTATTGAGAATAATTACCCTTGTCTGACGATATTCGAAAAAAATGGGATCAACGTTTTACCAACAAAAAACCAATAGCGCCCACCCCACCCCCTTTTACCGGGTTTATGCAGCCTTTTTTGAAGCCTGGCTCACTGCTCGATATTGCTTGTGGTGATGGCGCTCTGTCGCTCTACTTCGCTCAAAATGGCTGGCAGGTTACCGGGCTGGATATTTCGGCGGTTGCGCTTGATCGAATGAAGTCATTTGCAAACGATGCCAACCTCAAGCTACACACACTGTGTTGCGACCTCTCGGAGTTAAGCTGTCACAATCAGGCCGGGCTCACCGAACAACCCACCCAATACAACAATATAGTGATTGGGCGCTACAAACCCGATATTGAGCAGTGGCAGTCCATCATTTCACTGTTACAAGATGGCGGCATACTCTGTATCAGCACATTTAATGAACTGCAGCATCTGGAGCATAATTTCTCTAAACGCTTTTGCCTGGAAGAAAACGAATTGCGAATGCTAAAAGGTTTGAAACTGATTCAATACCAACGCTCAGTTTATAACGGTGACCATTTCGATAATTATTGCTTTCAAAAACAACCCACTCAATCCATCGTCACCCCGTGACCCGATCGCCGTACAACTCCGGCACTGGTTGCAAAATGTTTGCGAAAGGCGCGAGAAAAGGCGGCTTCTGATTTATAGCCAACCTCATCGGCAACATTTGCCACGTGCTTGCCGCTGTGCAGCAAGGACCACGCCAGCTGCATTCGCCACCAGGCAAGATATCGCATGGGAGTCCAGCCACTCACTCGCCTGAAGGTTTGGGCAAACCGGGTTCTCGACATATTGGCGATACTCGCCAGCGCAGCAAGGCTCCAGATTTCAGCCGGTTGATCATGAATCGCTTTGATAGCCCTGCTGATGTGCCGGTGTGAATACAACGCCAAAACTCCGCTACTACGCGACTCATGCTCGACAAAGTGGCGCAGTGCATATGACATCAATAGCTCCGTTAAACGATTCAAAATAGCGTTTGCCTGATTGCTACTGGCGAGACTTTCTTCCAGCAACATCTCGTTGAGGCGCAACAACCAAGGCGTATCGTCTGACATCCTGATCACAAATACCGCAGGCAGCGCATTTAACAATTGCTGGCTGCTGCTATGCAGGAACGTAACCCGCCCACATAACATACTGGTGCCGGGAATGTGCTGCGCATCAGAAATGGGAAGATGCCGCTGCGAACCGCAAAAACTGTCAACCGGCACCATCGTATGAGGCAGTTCCTTTGGAAATATGACCAGATCACCTTCATCCACCAACCAGTTCCCGTGGCTTGGCACATCCAGAATAAAGCCACCCTGGGTCGACAGATGAAAACAAGCCTCACCATCAGAGTGCTGAACCAGACGCCAATCTCCACATACGCGTGCGTTGTGGTAAATATCCACACGCAATCGCACCAAATCAATAAGATCAATAACCGCCGACATTTTGAACGATAGAGCACTTTATATGAACAAAGAAGCATTCATAGTACAGGCGGGTTAGCATAAAGTACACGTCAAAGTGCATAGCCGTCTTATAAATAAAACTGTTGAGGAAAACCCCATGAGTTTCACATACTACAATCAGGACAATGCCCCGGAAGCCGCCCGCGAAGAACTGGCTGCATCCAAAAAAGCCTTTGGCTGGATACCTAATCTTCACGCTGTCATGGCCGAAGCACCTGCAGTGCTGACAGCCTACAAGCAGCTTCATGAACTATTTCAGCAAACCAGTTTTAATTCAGCAGAGCTCACTGTGATCTGGCAAACGATTAACGTCGAAAACAACTGCCACTACTGTGTGCCCGCTCATTCAATGATCGCAAAAATGATGAGTGTAGACCCACGACTCATTCAAGCTCTGGTAGATAACGAACCGCTTCCCGATGAAAAATTACAAACATTGAAAGATACGACGCTAGCGTTAATGCGGCATCGCGGTCAGCTAACTAAGGCCGAGTTGAACGACTTTAAAGCCGCGGGTTACGGCAACCAGCAACTGCTTGAAATTCTGCTGGGGCTGGCGCAAAAAACCATCAGTAATTACACCAATCATCTGGCCAACACCGAACTGGACGAAGCGTTCAAAGCCTGAAGAATGATATTGGCAATAGTGCAACCAACAACCATTGCATACGCAAGTTATCTGAATGCGTTATGCTCTGCGGATGAACACGTCCACAGATGATATATCGGCAACCTACGAGCAGGCGCTCAGGCAATATTTCAACCATTGCCGAGCGCGGGTTCCCGGTTATGTGAAGAGCCACTTCCAGTATCCAGGTGTTGTAAAAACCAATTGCCGGGCGTTGGGTTGGGACTTATTGCGCTCACCACTGAATCTTTTCTGGGCACCCTTTTATCTGCTTCTGATGATCACGGCTTTTGTATCAAAAAAGCTCAAGCTGAAAACATTACATCGCTGGCTGATAAACACGCCCGGCGGTATCACTACCAACGTACAAGCCTATATTGCAGAAAAAACCAGAACCGAACTGCTACGAGTACAGGATATTACGGGGGAAACTGAAGATTTTGTCGCACATAAAATTGCTACCAGTCATTCGCCCATCCACAATGCATTGGCGCCACTGATTGAATCATCGTTAAACCAGTATGTTTTGACACGAACAGCATCGGCGGATATAACCAATTCGCTGGCCAGCTTTATTATTGGCGCATTGGCCTGGAAAAAATTTGCCATGGGCGCGTTTGCTATCGGGCTACTGGTTGCCGTAGAGATAAATCATTATCTGGCCGTTGAAAACTTTATTCTCGGGCGCTCGATGGGAGCGCTGTATTACAGCGTCTTTCCCGAAGACCCTTCTTTCACCATGCGCCTTATTGGGGTTTGCCTGACGCTTGTATTAATGGCCCTTGTCGCACCATTATCCGGATTTATTTCAGACCCTATTCAAAGTATTTTCGGTATACACCAGCGCAGGTTGCACAAAATGATCGACACCCTGGAAAAAGATGTATTACAGCGCAATGACAGCCGCTACAAACCTAAAGACCAGTATCTGGCGAGACTGGCCGACACCATTGATGCCATCAAAACGCAGATTATCTAACGGCTCGCTAACCTCGCCGTTATCAACAGGGCTATCAGAGCCAATGACGAAAGATACAACTTATGTTTAACCTGCCTAAGAATATTTACCTGATGTCACTAGTCAGCTCACTGTGCCTGGCAACTTCGTCGCTAATGGTACTGGTTAGCGGTTTGCTCGGCAGTAGTATGGCGCCGAGTGCCGAGCTGGCGACTTTACCCATGGCGACACTGATTATCAGTACGGCGCTATCCACTGTTCCCGCCGCCATGATTATGCGAAAAATTGGCAGAAAATTTGGCTACCTAACCAGCATTTTTATCGCCTTCTGCGGCGCGGTATGCGCCCTGATCAGCACACTACAGGCAAACTTCTGGCTGCTGATTTTTGCCACTTTGTGCTTTGGTTTTAATCTGGCTTTTACGCAACAGGGCCGATTTATCATTATCGAAAATGCCGAGAATCAAAAACAGCAAGCCGATGGCCTTACGTTGGCTCTGCTGGCGAGTTTATTGGGAGGTCTTATCGGGCCACAATTTGGCTCAATTGGAAAAGATCTCATTAACTCACCCCACGGCTACGCAGGTTCATTTTTATTATTGGCAGTGATACTGGTTATCGCGTTTACGGTTATGTGCCTGTATCAAGAAAAGATCTTTCCTGAAGACAGCAAAGAAATACCAAAGCGGTCTGTTTTCAATATCATTAAACAGCCCGGCTTTATTATTGCCGCAGGCACTGCCGCCACCGGCTACGCCGTCATGTCGTTAATTATGACAGCCACGCCCATTAGCATGGTTGAAATGAATGGCTTGAGCCTGAACGAGGCAACGGTAGTCATTCAATCCCACATTGTCGCCATGTTTCTGCCGTCAATTGTCACAGGAAAACTACTGAATAAAGGGCTTCGCTTGAGCCTTATTTTTGCCGGGTTAATTTGTTACTTGATTGTCATTGTTGTCGCGTTTAGCGGTCATCAGATCATGCATTTCTGGTGGGCTCTGGTCTTACTTGGGCTGGGATGGAACCTGCTGTTTATTACCAGCACAGCATTGTTGCCAGAAACTTACCATATAGACGAAAGGTTTAAAGCACAGGCTGTAAATGAATTTGGCGTTTTTACTTTTCAGGCGGTCGCCGCTTTTTCAGCAGGGTGGATCCTGTTTAATTACCACTGGCAAGGCGTGTTAAAAACCGCATTGAGCATGACCGTGTTCTGGTTAATCTGCGTTATGTTACTCAAACACCGGGCAACTCAAAAAGCAGCTGCCGCCTGACACAACATAGCGATCGCAACGGCTATTACGAGAAATTTTCGTGAGCCAGCTTCCCCACCAAAAAGTCGATAAACACCCGCACTTTGGCTGGCACATGCCGCTGATGAGCATGGATCGCCCAAACAGGGCTGGTTGGAGGGGACACCGGGTAATCGACCAGCACCACTTTAAGCTGTTTGTTTTTTAACTCCACGCCCATGTTCCAGTCGGGCATGGAAATCAACCCCAGACCTGCCAATGCAGCTGCTGTCATGGCATCCGACCCTCTGGCAAAAAAGTTGCCTGTGGCTTTTACCTTAATGGTTTCTTTGCCATCTTTGAACTGCCAGATATTGAACCCTGGCTGATCGCGAAACGTGAGACAGTTATGATTTTCAAGATCTTTTGGGTGCTTCGGTATACCGTGTTTTTTCAGGTATTCGGGGCTTGCGCAAATTACCCGCTTGCTATCACCCAACTTTCTCGCTTTCAATGAAGAATCCGACAACCGCCCTACCCGAATAGCGACATCAACGCCCGCTTCAACAATATCCAGCACGTAATCGTTAGCCAGCATCACCATCTGAACACCCGGGTAAGTTTGCAAAAATTCCGGCAATACCGATATCAACAACTCCCGGGCAATAGCCGTAGGCGCCGTCACTTTCAACGTACCGCTTGGAGCGCCACCTTCAGTCACAGCCAGCCGGGTTTCATCAAGCTCCAGTAAAATACGTTCAGCCCGCTCATACAATAGTTGGCCGGCCTCCGTCAGGCTGAGTTTCCGAGTGGTGCGTTTGAACAGCTGCACCCCCAGCTCATTCTCAAGGTCTTTTACCTGCCGGGAAACCGACGATGGGGCAACTGCCATCTGTCGAGCCACCTCAGAAAAACTGCCTGAATCGGCCACTCTCACCAGAGTTCTCAACGCGAGGATATTGTCCACGGAACGCTCCATCTGAAAAAGCGCACAAAACTTATTTGTGCATAAATCGCAAAGGTATTTTACACATTAGACTGTTTTTAACAAAAATTAAACTGCGTATCGTGACACCCACTTCAACGAAATAAGTTCACCCAAACCATAAAGGACGCAAGGACATGATTAAACTTTACCGCCACCCGTTATCTGGCAACTCACATCGGGCTGAGTTGTTTTTGAGCTTACTCGGCCTCGATTATCATCTGATTGATGTTGACCTGGCTGCGGCTGAACACAAGCAACCCGCGTTTCTGAAAAAGAACCCTTTCGGGCAACTTCCTGTGCTCGAAGATAACGGCGCAGTTATTTCAGAATCTACCGCCATTCTTGTTTATCTGGCAGCAAAGTATGCCCCCGAAAAATGGCTTCCCCACGACCCCGTAAAAGCGGCCGAGATTGAACGCTGGTTATCCATTTCAACCAGCCGTATTCAGCAGGGTCCCGCGCATGCGCGGCTGGTAACAGTTTTTAACGCACCCTTTAATCATCAGGAAAAAATCGATCAGACACATGCTTTCCTCTCAGTGCTGTAAGACACACTAAAACAGTCACAATGGCTAGTGGGTAACGAGTTCAGCCTCGCCGAAATTGCGGCCTATACCTATATCGCTCACGCACCAGAAGGCGGTGTTTCTCTGGAGCAATACCCGGCAATTCGAGACTGGTTAACCCGTATTGAATCGATGCCTGGGTTTACAGGCATGCAGAAAAGTCCGAATACCGTTGCAGCTTAATACCATAGGCTTAGGGTTCCAGCATTAGCGACACGCCAGTATCAACATTGAGACGTCATACGGAGTTCCCATGCAAGACACCGAACAAAAAACAACCCCGTTTCACCGTGGAGAGGTCGCAATCCAGAAACGTTACGGGGTGGATCGGGTAACACATGAGATCGCCAAACAGGTGATTCGCGATTATATGCGGGAACAACACCGCCAGTTTTTTGCCAAACTGCCTTTTATTCTGGTTGGCAGCGTTGACGACGCCGGCCAACCCTGGGCATCAATTTTAATGGGCGAGCCGGGCTTTATATCATCCCCGGACGAACACACGTTAACGATTAGCTCCCAGCCACTTTACGGTGATCCGTTAGCTGATGTATTAAGCACGACTGATGCCGCAGGCCGCGATATTGGCCTGCTGGGCATAATGCTCGACCGAAGCCGCCGCAATCGATTAAACGGTCAAATCTCCGATCAAACCGAGAGCGGCTTTTCTGTTCAGGTAACACAAAGTTTTGGCAATTGCCCAAAATATATTCAACAACGGGAGTTGAAGCCCAAGGCCACTGCTGGAGGCACTATTGGAGGCATTACTGCAACAAAAAACATCGTGAGCGGCGCATCATTAACCCCCCGCATGGAACAGCTGGTTAGCAACAGTGACACGCTCTTTATCACTTCTCACTTCAGCGAGAGAAATACCGCCAATGGGGATTCACGCTACAACGAGGGCGTGGATGTTTCACACCGAGGTGGCAAACCAGGCTTTGTGCTTATTGAGAATCAGAACACGCTGTTGATCCCTGATTTTTCCGGCAATAATCATTTCAGCACGCTGGGCAACCTGCTGTTGAACTCAAAAGCCGGGCTGTTGTTTATTGATTTTAATAACGGAGATCTGCTCTATCTTACCGGCACTGCCGAGGTGCTATTTGAAACACTGGCTACCACGCGATTTCCCGGAGCAGAGAGAATGATTCGCTTCACGGTAAACAAAGCTATTCATGTTCAGCAATCATTGCCGTTTGTCTGGGCGTTCCACAACTACTCGCAGTTTACGCAGCTAACCGCAGACTGGAAGTAAAAAGCCAGTTAGCTATCCAGCCGGGTGACATCCTCAACAACACCATCGTGAACATAGTGCCAGGTGCCGTCTTTCAAAATACTGCGATGCTGGGCGCCCTGTAAAGAAGGGTCTGCGGAATGGTAAGAAACATCCCCGGGGTAAAATACCTGGACATCTTCACCGCCATCAGCAAAAACCGGCATCACTTCATACGGGGTTCTCTCGCTCATTGCCGCCATAGCCTGTTCAGCAGATTGATACCCTTGCAATGCACGCAAGGTCATAATAGTTGGCGGAAACAACCCCAGCTCCCCCAACTCATGCGCCTTTATCGCCTCATCAATCGACAGCCAGGCATGGTCGTGAATCTCACTACCATCAATTTTGACTTCTGGCTCGTCTGGCGCCAACGTCAAAAAAAACCAGGTGTGAAACCTGCGCGGTTCAGCTTCAGGTGTAATCCAGAGAGAAATTTCTACCAGCCCCTGGGTATCGATCTCCAGCCCTGATTCCTCCTCGGCTTCCCGCGCCGCTGCCAGCCGCGCAGCAACAGACTCATCACCGTCTGCACCATCCCAATCTGCCTGTTCCAGAGCGCCTCCGGGGAATACCCAGATACCACCAGCAAACAACAGCGCCTTGTTGCGTTTCAGCATCAATGTTTCCAGCCCTTGCTTGCCATCACGAATTAACACCACAGTTGCCGCAGGGCGAGGTTCTGGGATTGACGACATCTTTTATTCCTTGATTTGTTTTTCAGTGATGAATGAATACAGACATTTTAGCTATTTGCACTGCACCATAGCACAGCAAATTTAGCTCTTAAACGTCAACAGCCCCACGATTAACTGCCTAACAAATGGCCAATATGATTCTGTAAAGTCGGCACTACATCCGCAACAAACCAGCGGTTATCCCTTAACCAGCGGTTATTTCTGGGGCTGGGATGCGGCATGGGTAATACTTCGGGCCAGTACTGCCGCCAATTAGCCACGGTATCCCGAACGGTAGACGATTGCTGGCCACCCAAATGCCAGTCCAGCGCATAGCGGCCAATCACCAGTGTTGTCTCTAAATCAGGTAGTTGTGCCAATAGCCGCTTCCGCCAGAGAGCAGCACACTCTGGCCTGGGTGGAAGATCCCCACCCTTGCCGGTTCCTGGAAAACAGAAACCCATTGGCAGAATAGCAATTTTTGCTGCATCGTAAAAAATTTCACGATCAATCCCCATCCAATCTCTGAGCCGGTCACCCGAGGGGTCATCAAATGGCCTGCCTTTTTGATGGGTAATTCTGCCGGGGGCCTGCCCTGCAATCAGAATTCTTGCTGTCGAGCGCATCTGAAAAATTGGTTTCGGCCCAAGAGGCAAACCGTCGCAAGCCGAGCAGGAGCGGACCTCGGCGACAAGCTGATCAATATTTTCAACTGCCATAATTAACCTAACCTTACCCCCTGTCGCAGCACACTAAAGTTCTGCTAGAATGCCGTCCTTCCCGATTTTTTTGATTAACAACAGGACATGCATTATGAGTCTTGCAGATAAAGTATTGGCAGTAAACAACGACCTTCCCATTCGCACCAACCAACCCGTGCACAGCGGCAAGGTGCGCTCGGTATATTGGCTAACTGAAGCTGATAGCCGCCGCCTGATTGCTGAAAAAGGTTACGAAGTTGCACCGGATGCGCCACTGGCCATTATGGTGATAAGTGATCGCATCTCCGCCTTTGAATGCATCTGGCAAGGTGAAGGCGGCATGCGCGGGGTCCCCGGCAAAGGCGCCGCTCTTAACGCCATCTCTAATCATTGGTTCGAGCAATTCCGCGAGCAGGGATTGGCAGACAGTCATATTCTGGATATTCCCCACCCTTTTGTGTGGATTGTGCAAAAGGCACGGCCAGTAATGATTGAAGCTATCTGCCGCCAGTACATTACCGGCTCCATGTGGCGTGCCTACAGCAAGGGCGAGCGAGATTTCTGCGGTATTCAAATTGCCGACGGCCTGGAAAAAGACCAGAAGTTACCGGAGTTGTTAATCACCCCATCTACCAAAGGTGTTCTGACGGGCATTCCCGGTGTACCCGAGCAGGACGATGTCAATATCACTCGCGACGACATCTACAACAACTACCAGGCCTTTAATTTCAACAGCGTCGACGATATTACCCTATATGAAAAGCTGCTCAGCGAAGGCTTCAATCTGATCAGTGATGCTCTGGCAGAACTGGACCAAATTTTTGTCGACACCAAATTCGAATTCGGTTACGTCACCGACAAAAATGGCAACGAAAAACTGATCTATATGGACGAAGTGGGCACGCCCGATTCCTCTCGTATATGGGATGGCCCCAGCTATCGTGAAGGCAAGGTTATTGAGAACTCCAAGGAAGTGTTCCGCCAGCTGCTGCTCAACCACTTCCCCGAGCCGGATATTCTTCTCGACAAAAACCGTATGGAAGAGCGTTACGCACTGGCACGCGACAACGAACTCCCCGCCGACATGATGATGGCTGTTTCTGAAACTTACCTGGGCATTGCAGAAAAAATCACCGGCGAAAAAATACAGCTTTCAGACAATCCCAAAGCTGAAATTATCGAGATACTCCGTGATCAATACGGCCTCATCGACTAAACAGTATGATCACCCAAAACCGGCCTGCCTCACTCAATATCATTGGCTGCGGCAGGCTCGGCAAAACCCTCACCCGGCTCTGGCACGACAATAACCTGTTTTGCATCCGGCAGATTCTTAACCAGTCTCAAACCAGCACAACGGAAGCCATTACTTTTGTCGGCGCCGGTTCAGTTGCTCAGAGCTATTCGGCGTTGAGTACTGCCGATGTCTGGTTGATAGCAGCCGATGACCAGGCTATCCCGACCATTGTCCAAAACTTGGCAAATACCGCCGTTGTGAAAAACGGCGATCTTGTTTTCCATTGCAGCGGCATACTCGGCAGCGAAGTACTTACCCCGTTGAAAGAAAAAGGCGCTCTAATCGCCAGTATTCACCCCATTCACGGTTTCGCCAACCCGGCGACATCCATCAACAATTTTGCCGGAAGCTTCTGTGCCGCAGAAGGCGATGCAGGAGCACTGGCTAAACTGGCACCTGTTTTTGAGCAGATCGGCGCTCAATTAATCACCATCAACAGCGCAGACAAACTGCTATACCACGCCAGCTCAGTGATTGGCTGCAATTATCTGATTGGCCTGCTGGATGCCAGCCAGCAATGTTTCGAATTATCCGGAATAGATCGACAACAGTCGGCTGAACTGCTGCGGCCAATTGTGCATGCCATTGTCGATTCCGTTCTCGACAGTAGCCCCAGCGAAGCGCTGGTTGGCCCGATTGCACGCGGTGATGTTGAAACCGTCAGCAAACAGCTTTCAGCACTTGAGGAGCAAGCGCCAGATTTAGCCGCTATTTACCGGTTGATGGGTGAGCGCAATGTCAAACTGGCCGATCTCGCCAGTAACGTGGAAAAAGACAAGCTAGCGAAACTGCTTGCGGTGCTTTCTCGCTGACACTCGCTTGCTTTATTGGATTGCGTCGTCGCTACGCTTCTCGCAATGACGCGCTTGTCATCGGAGACTCAGTCATCGCGAGCCGCAGGTGAAGCTATCCACAAAAGCTTTTCAGGAGCTGCTGCTTTAAGTGGCACTTGCGCCACCTTTTATCTGGGATGACTCTTTCGCCACTGACGCGGATTCACCGGGTTCGTATCTCGCCATAAACCCAGCTTGTTTTTCTTCGCTGTTGACTCTGCTTGCTCGTATAACTGTTGATCAGCAAGAGACTGCTCTTTGCGAACTTTCCCCCAATAGCGATACCACCAGGCAAACCCGTTCTGAACCTGAAACAAACCTGCATCCAGGTTTGTTTCACAACGTGTATAAGAGGACTCTTCACAATCGAGTTGAGCCACCCAGACTTTCGCCACCCAGCGGCCATAGTCGTCGGTTTTTATCACTTCAAGACGCACATCGCGGTCAGACAACAGTTCTTTCAGACTAAGCTTCGACTGCTGACCATAGGGTTGCTGATATTCCGGTGCATCAATCGCCGCGATGCGCACCTTCTGTTGTCGGCTCCCGGCCAGAACGAGAAACGAATCGCCATCCTGTACCTTGATCACCGGATAACGATCAGCGTGGCTTCCGCAAGCCAGCAACGATAATGAAACAAGGATAGTAATCAGAGATCTGGCAAACATCGTCATAGGGTAACGACTAACGGCGGCCACGCTTTACACCCACAGGCTTCGTTTTTTTGACTGGTCGGCCGGGCCTCGGTAGCCCGGTTGCCTTGACCCCGTTGTGCTGGGTTCTGGCTTTTTGATAACCGGTTGCCGCTTTTTTGCTACCAGCCTGCTCGCTGGGTGATTCCGAAGGAACCAGCTTGTCTTTACCCTTGCCAATTAAATCGGCTCGCCCCATCGCTTTTAGCGCGGTGCGTAACATAGGCCAGTTATCCGGGTCGTGGTAGCGTAGAAACGCCTTGTGTAACTGCCGCTGCTTTTTGGTTTTGGCGCTGTAAACCTGTTCTGTTTTATAACCCACTTTACGCAATGGATTACGCTCGGAATGATACATCGCCGTAGCGCTGGCCATGGGTGAAGGGTAAAAGTTCTGCACCTGATCTACCCTAAACTTATTCTCTTTCAGCCACAGTGCCAGATTCATCATCTCCGTATCAGTCGTCCCGGGGTGAGCCGCAATAAAATAGGGAATCAGATACTGTTCTTTACCCGCCTCTTTCGAGTACTTGTCGAACATTTTCTTGAACTGGTAATAACTGCCCATACCCGGTTTCATCATCTTGCCGAGCGTGGCTTCTTCCGTATGCTCAGGAGCAATTTTTAGATAACCGCCCACATGATGGGTCACCAGCTCACGCACATATTCCGGATCTTCCACTGCCAGGTCATATCGCAGGCCTGAGGCAATCGCCACCCGCTTCACACCCGGAAGTGCTCTCGCCTTACGGTACAACTGGGTCGTAGGGCTGTGATCGGTATTCAGACTTTTACAAATAGTCGGGAATACACAGGAGGGCCGCCGGCAATTGGATTCAATCTCTTTGCTCTTGCAGTTAAGCCGATACATGTTGGCCGTAGGCCCACCGAGGTCTGACACTGTGCCGGTAAAACCCGGTACCGAATCGCGCATAATCTCGATTTCACGCAAAATCGACTCTTCTGACCGACTTTGAATAATACGCCCTTCATGCTCGGTAATAGAACAAAACGTACAACCGCCAAAGCAGCCGCGCATAATATTCACCGAGAAACGAATCATATCGTAAGCCGGAATTTTATCGTTGCCATACATTGGATGTGGCACGCGCTTATAGGGCAAATCAAATACGCCGTCCAACTCTTCGGTAGTCAGAGGTATCGGCGGCGGATTAACCCACAACTCACGCAAACCATGTTTTTGAACAATAGGTCGCGCATTTCCGGGGTTCGTCTCGCGGTGAAACACCCGTGAGGCGTGTGCATAAAGTACAGCATCGTTGCGCAATTTTTCAAACGAGGGTAACCGGACATAATGGGTTTTAGGGTCGGCTTTCATTGCCGCCGCATCCGGCATAATGGTTACCACCTGTTGTTCCGCCTCAGACACCAACGCTTTTTCACCATCGGACTGCTGACAACTCTCGGGTTGCTTTTGAGAGGTATCAATATAAGGGTTGAGGTGAGGGTCAACTCTGCCAGGCGTATCCATCCGTACCGAATCAATCTCGATCCAGCGCTGGCCGTTAAGCGTAGCAGGCAATTCTTTACAGAAAAATGCCGTGCCGCGAACATCCGTCATCTGCTCAACAATTTCGCCAGCTGCAAGCCGGTGAGCAATTTCACACAATGCTCTCTCGGCATTCCCGTAAACCAGAATATCGGCTGTGGAGTCATGCAATACCGAGCGCCGTACTGTGTCACTCCAGTAATCATAGTGCGCCAGCCGCCGCAGGCTGGCCTCAATGCCACCAACCACAATCGGCACATGACTGTAGGCCTCTTTGCAACGCTGGGAATACACCGTTACCGCGCGATCTGGCCGTTTGCCACCCACATTACCAGGTGTATAAGCATCGTCGCTACGCATGCGGCGATCGGCCGTATAGCGGTTAATCATCGAATCCATATTACCCGCTGAGACACCGAAGAACAGATTCGGCTCGCCCAGCGCCATGAACGGCTCTTTGCTGCGCCAATCCGGTTGCGCGATCATGCCCACCCGAAAGCCCTGCGCCTCCAGCACGCGGCCAACCACCGCCATACCAAAACTGGGGTGATCAACATAGGCATCCCCGACGACCAGAATCACATCGCAGCTATCCCAACCCAGGACATCCATCTCGGCTCGGGACGTAGGTAAAAACTCAGCCACGCCAAAGCATTCCGCCCAGTATTTACGGTAAGAAAAAAGCGGTACAGGTTTTTGCAGTGAGGTCGGCATGGTTGGCGAGGGCAAAGGTAGAGGTGTTATGGCCGGGTATTATAGCCTAACTGGGGACAACAAGCCCGGTTATCAATTGCTAGTACATAACGAATGAATGGCCAAAAGCCATTACCTTGATCACAAACCAATATAGCGCTATCGTCTGTCACTAAAGCAATCACATAGAGCAACACAGGGATACAAGCTGAAGGAGTGGCGCCAGCAATACCAGACTCCTTTCCACAGAAACTTCACGCCCATGCAGAACAAGTTATTACTTCGGATGGTATTAGAGATATTACGATCATAGCGTGAGTTGCAGAAACATATTTCAAGGAGAGTGCATGAATACTGCCGTTAAAAAAATAGGCTTTGCTATTACTATTACTATACTGTTGACATCGTGCTCAACGTATTTCGGCTATGACGGCAGAAGAGGCGTTTCAAGTAGCCTGGTCGATTACCTATACCCCAACGGGGAAGTTCCACCGAAGCACGAAGAAATCAAACCTCACCTACAGCTACCGCTGAATGTCGGGCTGGCATTCGTGCCATCTGATATAACTTCATCCTTGTCGCTGCCTGAGTCAAAAAAGTCAGAGCTGCTTGAAGAAGTAAAAAGCAAGTTTGTTGAACTGGAATACGTCAAAGATATTACTGTAATTCCGGAAACCTATTTGCGTTCATCAAAAGGTTTTAAAGGCGTCGAGCAAATAGCTCGTCTATACGGCCTTGATATTATCGCGCTGGTTTCATACGACCAAGTCGCCATCACTGCGG
The DNA here is from genome assembly GCA_024234435.1 of Pseudomonadales bacterium. Lineage (NCBI taxonomy): Bacteria > Pseudomonadati > Pseudomonadota > Gammaproteobacteria > Pseudomonadales > Pseudomonadales bacterium. The sequence continues at coordinate 53,635 of JACKOF010000004.1, read as the reverse complement.
AAACAAAGAGCTCAGTCATGTACTGGACAATTGTTGGAGCTTATTTCATTAAAGGTAATCAGAATCAGGTCACGACCTTTGTCGATACAGCAATCTTTGATGTCCATTCGAAAAAAATGCTCTTCCGTGCACCCGGTGTTAGTGATACTCAGAAGGCATCAACCTTAGTAGAAGTCCGTCAAGCCAGCCGAAGCGCCCGAACAGAAGGCTTCGAGCTGGCGATGGCGAATATGTCCGACAACCTCGCTATTGAGCTCGACAAATTTAAAGAAAAAATAAAAAACGATAACAGCGTTCAGCTATCCCACCGGGAAGGCTATGGCGGGGGTGGTGCAATTCAATGGCCATTTCTGTTGGTCTTGTCTGGTTTATTAGCGATCCGATTATTCAGAAAATAACGACCTCATGCCATCAATCTCTTACAAGATATTCGTGACTTCTATTTGTATTTTTTTTCTCTGGCAGCTACAGAATTACACACTCGCGCTTGAGTTTGATCGAAAATTGATATTTAGCGGCGAGATATGGCGTATCTGGACAGCGCACTTTGTTCACTCAAACAATAACCATTTTGCGTTGAATGCAATAGCTGGTGTCATCACATACTCTTTTTTCTACAAGAGCATCAACATAAAAGTGCTGCTTATTCAGTGGGGCGTTTTATCAATGCTGATTAGCTTGGCGCTGCTAATGGTTTACCCCAACATCCAATGGTATAACGGATTATCGGGGTTACTACATGCCTTTGTTGCCTATTCTGCTACAGAGAAGGCCTTACAAAAAAAACCATTGTTCCTGACAATTCTCGTCATTTTGTGCGGAAAGGTTCTCTACGAAATGGTTAGAACTCAGCTCGGTTATAGGAATATGCTCGGGGAGATAGCAATAATTTTCGAAGCCCATGTGTGCGGTGTATTGGTCGGCATACTGATTGCCTTGATTGCTCGACTATTCTCCTCAAAACCCGTGTTAAATAGATTAAGTCAAGAGCCACGAATAGAGTAATCTCCCTTACTTTGCTTAACTCTTTTTCTTTCTTCATGATGTGTATCCATACCCACGACTTGTTTATTTACGAAGCACTTCATTAATCCAAATCATCCGGGTATGGCATAGTGAACGACTATTAAAAATTGATAACGCCTCCGATAGCTGAAGTTCAGTATACTGCTGCAACCACCCGTCAGGTTTTTTAGCACCTGATCCAGAATCACTCATACCTCATGCCATAAATTGACATAATTTTTTGATAAATATAATTATAAAGAACCCGCTTTAAAAGCGGGTTCTTTCATTATGGACTTACCGAAAAATTCGCAGGCTGCAAACAGGGCGAGCAGCATTTAATCTGAAGCATTGTCTTTACTGCCAGAATTGAGCTGCTATATTGATGACAGACCAGACAATATCGCCGCCCTTTCGACTACAACCTGATATTAAGTATTACCTGCGGACCAAAAGTATCTTTTTCAGTCTGTTGGTTATGCACCCGAAAATAAGCCACGTCCAGAGTCACCCGTTCAAGCAGGGGGATAGCGACACCAGCAATATACAAAGCCAGTGTGTCGGAATGTGCCCTAAAGTCATAAATCGGCTCAAACTCGATATACGTTTTCAGTTTCATGTCGGCTATCGTCAGAGGGTGTGACAAGTTAAAAGCAGGTCGATATCGGAAGCCATCTGACACGTCACCCACACGGTATTCGACCCGCGAACGATGTGAGAGCGTCCAGTCACCGACATTATGCTTATACGTTAACGACCCGCGAAGACGGTGGTCGTAGTGTCGCTCCTCACCTTCAATACGGGCACTGTATAGAAAATAGGCGCTTTGCCATGAAAGCGAATCGTTGATTTTGCCAGAAACTCCAATTGTTGCCAGCTCACCTTTGAAGTTCTCTACTACTGTACCTCCAGCCATAAACAAGGTGTGTTTATCGCTGATCTTTTTTGTAGCTGACAACATGCCGATATCCAGGTGGTCATTGCTTGACGCATGTCCAGGCACCGAACTCAACACCATACCAATTAGTGCCACAACAACTCGAAACAAATGTGTGACTGAAAAATAAGGCCATGTAGTCTGAGCACATGCGATTTGAACAATAGTCGTCATATATTTAAGTAACCGAGACAAGTAAATGAAGTGGTCTATTATAACGGCAGAAACCCATATTCGCGTTACCTATAAATTGACGGAGTAAACACTGTTACGGTATGCAGAATCAGGGTAAACGCCATTAACGCTGTGATTCTTTATCAGCGCAGGGAACAGTATAATGGAGAAACTTTACACCCGTGACCGGACTCTGTGATGAACGATGAGATTAATTATAAAAACAACCCCCTGCACGGTGTTGGCTTAAAAAACCTGTTGTCGGAAATAGTTGATTACTACGGTTTTGAAATTCTTTTTGCCTACCTGAATATCAACTGTTTCAAGACTAACCCGAGTATTGAGTCCAGTGTGAAGTTTCTAAAAAAAACAGATTGGGCGCGGGAAAAAGTTGAAGCTTTTTATTTGTATCAATATAAAAACTTACCTAAAGCATCGTCCAGCCAGTTTGATTTACCACCGAGAGACCGGATTATTCCACAAGAGCAAACTCCGGGAGAACCGGCAAAACTAAGCCTGGAAGATGCCGAGCAATTACGTGAAAAACGCGCAGAAAAGGCATCCGAATGGAATCGCGATAAAAGGCATCGCTCGGACAAGCGTTCAGGCACTCATGACAACAAACGTCCTGTAAGTAGTGCCCGAAGAGGCCCCTGGCAAACACAACCAGAACCACAAGGCTCGCAAGAATCCTCACCAAACAGACTCGGCAAAAGCAAGACCGGGAACAAAATAGACCCTTGGGCCAAATCGAGAAACAAGTAGTAGTACAAAAAACCCGTGCAGAGCAATAAATTATCTTTTGTTAACCAACAACACCAACCGATAGGTCATCACTGTTTCGTCATGTTGGTTAAACGCTTCAAATGCGTATGTAACAATCCCTTGATGGGGCCGACTGGCAGATTCTTTCACGTCATAAATGGTTAGTTTCAAACCGATTTGATCACCACCAAAAACCGGCCTTGGAGTGCGCATTTCATCTACACCAAATCCTGCTACCATGGCAATGTCGTAAAACCCACTGTCATGAGCAAGCCTGGTGGTTATCGCCATTGTATGCTGTGCCGAAGCAAACACCTGACCCATTTCTGTTTTTGCCGCTGTTTGCGGATCAATATGAAATGGCTGCGGATCCCATTGGGAGGCAAACTCAATAATTTCCGCTTCGCTGATTAAGTAACGAAGGTCTGATACAAACTTTTCATCTTTAATGAAATCTTCAAAATACTTCATGCTTCGAGAAACGCTCTACTGATTCAAATAACTTCCTGCTGCTGCAATTCAGCAATCTGTTGGTCGCTGAGATTGAGCAGATTCTGCAACACTTCCCTGTTGTGGCTACCAAGCTCGGCACCAGGCCATTCCGTGGACCCAGGAGTGTCTGAGAACTTTGGCACCATTGCGGGAATATCCAGTGGCTTGCCATTTATTTCTACCCGCTCAAATAATTTGCGCTCTCGAAAATGCGGGTCATTAAACATATCTTCGACACTATAAATTGGTCCGGCGGGTACTCGCGCCACTTCCAGCTTGTCGAGAATTTCTCTGCTGGGGTGGGCCGAACACCAGCCGGAGAGAATTTGATCGATTTCCGCTTCATGTTCGACTCGGCCAGCATTATTTGCCAGCCGCGAATCAACCGCTAAATCCGGATGCCCGGCCGCTTTCATTAACCGCTGAAAGATGGAATCACCATTCCCTCCGATCACCACAAACTTTCCGTCGGCGCACTTATAGGTGTTGGTGGGGACGATACCGGTAACAGTTGTGCCGGAAGGTTCGCGGATAACACCCGCGCCACTGTATTCAGGAATCACCCCTTCCATCAAATTAAACATGGCTTCGTACAGCGCAACGTCAATCATCTGGCCAGCACCGGTTTTCTCACGAGAGAGCAACGCCATCACAATACCAAAAGCCGTGTGCAACCCAGCAATACTGTCACCGATACTCAGGTTGGGGCGCACCGGCGCTTCGCCGGGAAAGCCGTTCACGTAACGGAAACCGCTAATACCTTCGCAGACTGAGGCAAAACCCGGTTTACTCGCGTAAGGCCCGGTTTGGCCATAGCCGGAAATACGCGCAAATACCAAACCGGGGTTACTGCGTTTAAACCGCTCCGGGCCAAGATTCCAATCCTCCATCACACCGGGCCGAAAATTTTCAATAAGCACATCGGCACCGTCAATCAACTCTGCCACCAACTCTCGGCCACGTTCGGTTTTCAAGTCCAGCGTGATGCACTTTTTGTTGCGCCCCAGGCTACGCCACCAAAGTGACGTCCCGTCTTGTAACTCTCGCCAGTTGCGCAACGGGTCGCCACCCGGCGGCTCAACCTTGATAACTTCAGCACCAAAGTAAGCCAACAACGATCCGGCAAACGGGCCAGCCAGCAATTGACCCAGCTCGATTACGCGATAACCCTGTAATGGTTTTTTATTCATCTGTTTTCTCTGTGATTAGCTATTCACCAGAAACGGCAATACAAAAGGTAGCACCAAAAACACCATGGCTGTCGAGGTAACAACAATACCGGCAACCAGCTCTGGCTGCCGGTTATTACCCACGGCCAGCAAATAATTAAACACCGCCGCCGGCAACATGGCCTGTAGTATGACTACATTACGCGCAGCACCTTCCAGCTCAAACCAATGAGCAAAAAATATCCCCAACGCCAACCCGCCACCAATGCGGAGCACTGAATACAACAGACTCTGCAACCAATTGGAGCTGTGCAACGTCGCCAGTGAAACACCCAGCGTAATCAGCATCAGTGGAATCGTCATCCCACCCAGCAGGTCAACCGTGTTTTTCACCCACAGAGGAAGTGAGAGATTGAACATCAGCATCACGCAAGCCAAAACAGCAGAGATTAAAATCGGCTGTCTGACGGTATGCAAAATACGGGAAAACGTGCCCCCCTCTGCATTACTCACAATAAACAGGCCTACCGACATATGCAGCACGGTTAGCGGCAGAAAATAGGCTACCGCCAGCACCAACCCCTCCTGACCGAATGCAAACAGGCACAGCGGCAACCCCATATTGCCACTGTTAGAAAAAATCACGGGGGGCACCAATGTCCGCCATTCGCCGCCGGTGAACCTGACAACAATTGCCGCCAGGATTGCCGAACCGCTCACCACACCCAGCGCCGCTCCGGAAACCTGTAGCATTGCGGTTGTGGAGATTTCAACCTGGGTGATAGATGAAATAATCAAGCAAGGCGCACCGACGTTCATCACCAGGCGAGAAACAAACCCGGTATCGTATGCAACCCCCCTGCGTGCCCATGAAAAACCGATACCTATACAGATGAGAACTGGTGCTAATACATGTAGCAAAACCGTGTACATCTTTCTGTATCACCTCTCTTTTATTGGGTATTTTTATTCGTGCTCAACGCTATACTGTAGGGGCCGGGGTAGGGCGAAAACCCATTGGAACAAACTCCGACGCAGTGGTTCTAACTCTATCAACAATAACGGTGGTGGAAGACAGTGCATTATAGCGGGGCCTTTCCATATTTTGTGCGTCATATTGTTATATCCCGTTGGCGCATGCCGATGTTGTCGGCTTTGCTGGCAACATTGTTGTGTTGTCCACCATTAATAGCGGCACCTGATACTGCGCAGCAAGTCAGCAAAACCCCGCCCCCAACATCGACACGGCAGCTGGACCCGCTCACCGCACCAGAACCGGAAAAAGATCTCCAGGCACTCAGTGCTGTCATTGACCGTTACGAGCAGGCGATTGATGAGCAGGAGGCCATTGGTGGCGCCTACGACCTGCAGCTTTCAGAACAGCTTTTCAGCCTTGGAGCCGCCTACACAACCGTCGGCCGACACGCGGACGCCGAACAGGTCTACAAGGATGCCCTGCATATCAGCCGTGTCAACAATGGTATCTACAGTCTCTCGCAAGCACCTATGTTACGAGGCATTATCAGCTCCCTTGAAGCCCGAAACATGACCCTTGAGGCCGGGGAGTATCTCAACCAGCTTAACTGGCTGCATCTGAAAGCCTACGGCCAGGATGATCCCAGGTTGCTGCCAATTCTGTTTGAAACCGCCAGCTGGCATCTGTCCATTTACAATCGGTCAAAAAAATCTCGTCAGGATCTCACCCATCTGGCATCAGCGCACAATCTTTTCAACACCACCATAGGGCTGGCAAAGAAACATCACCAGACGTTCCAGACCTTGCCTGTACAGCTAACGGAAATACTTCGGGCAATCGCCAACACAAGTTACCAGCTGGCAATGCATTACACCCGATACCAATCATTACCTGAAGAGGATCCGTTCGCCCGACAGAAATGGTTTGGTTATGAGCCCTCTGATACTGACGGTAGCCTGCGCTACAACTACTACAAAAACGGCCGTATCGCACACTCGGAAATTATCAGCTTGGCGGCCGCTGAAAACCGCACGGCAGAACAAGCCGAAGCCTATGCCGAACTTGGCGACTGGTACCTCCTGTTCGGACGAAAAAACTCTGCAGCTCAGTCCTACCAGCAGGCATATGAGCTGGCGAACACCAGCCCCCAAAAAGACAAACTGGTTGAATATATTTTTGGCAGACCTCTTATTTTACCTGTCACCCAGACCCTTGCTGCGCCCCGCTACCCGGAATCAACCCCCTGGGCAGAAATAGAAATGGACATCAACGTAAAAGGCCGGGTAAACAATATCAAAGTTGTTAATCACAGCGACTCCATCGATAGCGCCGAAGTAGAGAAATACGCCCGGGCTAATGTACGGCCATTAACATTCAGACCCCGCTATGAAAATGGCATAGCCGTAGTAGCCAACGCTGTACCATTAAAAATATCCATGCCTGATTTTGGAAGCAACAAATGAACACTAAAAACCTTCTGTTCACCTCTCTTCTGCTGTCGTTGTTAACCACTGGCTGTGAAACAACTTCTCAATCCAGTAGTTCGTCATCCGCCAGTTCTTCTACCAGTCGCTCTTCTGCCAGTAATATTCCAGAAAATCGCTCTCCGGCAAGCAGATCGTCGACCAGCCCCTCTTCCGGCACCTACCCAAACAGCACCGCACCTTATGGAGATCCATCAACAAATAGCGAGAGTACAGCCAGCGACAGCATCAACAGTGAAGTGCTGAGTGATGAAGAATCTGTCGCCGTGCTGGACGCCGAGCTGGATGATTCAATTGCCGTATTCGACGGCATGATTCTCGGTGAGCGTGCGAAAGTGCGGGATATCGAAGATGAATACGGCGAGACCGACCTGCCGGGAAAAACCGGCTCCAATGAACCGCTCTTCGAGGAAGGGGATCTCAGTGAAGGCGGCTTTGGCGACGACGAGCTGACTCAACCCGGCACTGTGCCGGAACCGCCCGGTAGTACCACCGGATCATCAGGCACAGTGTCCGGCAATCAGAAAACAGGCGGCAGCTCTGGCCCTCAGGGAGAAACCGCATCCACAAGCAACGGTATACCGGATGATATACCCGATGGCAGCGATGATGATATTGTTGCCCGACAGATTCGCGAGGCAGCGATGAAAGAAAAAGACCCGGTTTTGAAGAAAAAACTCTGGGATGAATACCGAAAATACAAGAATGGAAAATAGGACGGAATCAGAAATTGATGCAACCAGACTTTCGTGACATGCACCTTACCGTTATCGCTGTTTTTGCCTCGGTACTGTTGACTGCCTGTAGCGGCACAACAATTAAGACCACCACACTGACACCACTGCAGCAGCAAACGACGCCGGTCGAAGAATCACAACTGCTGGATGTCGGTGTTATTCCTTTTGATCCGGGCCTGGATAATATTGACGAAGACGACTCCACCACCCTGCCCGAAATTCGCAATGCCGAATCAAGCTTTTTCGCCAACCAGCTCACCGACACCATTCAGAACAGTGCGGCATGGGGCGCGGTGCGAGTGGTGCCGGGCAAGCAAACCGTGATGGACGTGTATGTGCAGGGCACCATCTTGCGCTCAGACGGCGAAACGCTCGAGCTGGAAATTACCGCCACCGATACCAGCGGCAAAGAGTGGTTTAAGAAAAAATATGAGGAGCAAACCGGAAAATATGCCTACGAAAGACACAGGGATATTAAGCGGGACCCATTCCAGGGCTTGTTTAACCGTATCGCCAACGATTTGCTGGCGCACCGCAATCGCTTCTCAGCTACCGAACTTGAGCTGTTGAGAACCATTTCCAGCCTGCGCTTTGCCAGGGCATTTTCACCGGATGCTTTCTCCGATCACATGACTGAGGACAAAAAGGGAATACTGAAGGTTCAGCGCCTGCCAGCACAAAACGACCCCATTCTGCGTCGTATTGAGCGTATTCGCGAAAGAGATTACTTGTTTGTGGATACGCTGCAGGAACACTACGACGCCTTTTCCCGACGTATGACCAAACCCTATCAGGAATGGCGCGCCGCCAGCTATGAAGAAGTGCTGGCCATCGAAGAGCTGAAAAGGCAGTCGCGCAATCGCACCATTGCCGGTGTCGCTGCTGTTCTGGTCGGCGTAGCGGCAGCAGGTGGCGGCGACCGTTCCACCCGGGCTGCCGGGGCCGTCGCGGTTGGGGCTGGTGGCCTGCTGATCAAAAGTGGCCTCAACAAAAAAGCCGAGGTGCAACTGCATGTGGAATCACTGATCGAGCTGGGGCAATCACTTGAAACAGAAATAGAGCCACGGGTAATCGAGCTGGAAGACCGAACCATCACGCTTACCGGCAATGTGGAAGCCCAGTACGAGCAATGGAAACAGATACTGAGCGAAATCTATCAAACAGAACATGGCGGGAGCTAAACAAACGCCATGCAGACACCCACTGACAAATCGGATCAGGGTAAAGAACCAGCCGCTGTGGAGTCGGAAAAAAATGAGCCGGTCGGCATAACAGCGACGGCAATCACTCCGATCGATATTCCGCTGACACAACCTGTCGGTCAGCCGACAGCACCGGATCTGCAGTGGCATCAGAAACCCAAAGTCTGGGGTGCCCTGGCGCTCACCTTACTATTGGCTCTTGCCGTTATTTTTGTGTTGCCCCGCTTGGTTGCGCCACCCGATACAGCCCCCGCAGTCATTCAACTCACGCCCCCTCCCCCTGAAGAGATGCCCTTTCAGGATGCACAGCTGAACAAAGCAAGGCGCCAGTCTCAGGACATTCTCAACCAGCTATTGGAAAAGCAGCAATTTCTGGAGAAAAAAAACGTCCGCTTGTGGGCCGCCGAAACATTTGAGAATGCATTGGAACAAGCTGCCGAAGGCGACCTGTCCTACCGCAACCGCCAGTTTTCCGAAGCCCAGCAAAGTTACGCCGAAGCACTGCAGAAACTGTCGTATCTCGAACAACAACTTGAGCCACTGATTGCCAGCAATCTGGCTTCAGCCAACACCGCACTGGAAAACGATGATGCAGAAAACGCCCTGAACAGTTTTGCACTGGTACTGGCAATTGACAGCAACAACCGTAATGCCATTGAAGGCAAGGCCCGGGCAGAAAAACTCAATCAGGTGCTGGCGCTCATAGAAGAGGCCAAGATCCATCAGCAATCCGGAGAACTGCAACGGGCGCAGCAAACCTATCAAGAGGCACTGGCACTGGACAGCAAACACTCAGGAGCCAGACTGGGGCTGGCAAAGGTCAACCAGACAATCGCCACCCATGCTTTTAACGAGGCCATGAGCCGTGGCTACTCGGCACTGGAAAATGGCAACTATTCGTCCGCCAAAACAGCCTTTGTCAGGGCGCTTGAAATTCGTCCGGACGACAGTGCTGCCAAAGCAGCTCTGGAACAGACAAGTAACCAGTCCACCCAACAGCAGGTGCGCTCCCTGCTTGATCAGGCCAGCGAATACGAAAACCGCGAGCAATGGCAACGCGCCACCGAAACCTACCAGCAACTGCTCACCATCGACAATTCTCTGGTGTCGGCAAAGGTCGGGCAGTTGCGCAGTAACACCCGCGCCGGGCTGGACAGTCAGATTCAGAAAATTCTCGACGACCCTATGCGACTGGCCACTGAAAAAGTATATCAGCACGGTCGGCAACTATTGCTCGACGCCCGCGGTATTAACAACCCCGGACCCCGATTGCAACAACAGATAACAGCGCTTGACGAAGTACTGACAGCGGCCAGATCCGCTGTCACTGTGACGTTTCTCTCCGATGGAAAAACCTCTGTCACACTGCTCAAAAAGGGCTCTCTCGGCCAGTTCAGCAGCAAGCAGCTGTCACTGACTCCGGGAAATTATGTGGCAACCGGTCGTCGCTCAGGCTATCGGGATGAACGAATCGCGTTTCAGGTCACAAACGCTGGATTACCCTCTCCCATCAGCATTGTTTGCAGGGAGCCGCTTTGATGCCCGAAAAACTGGCCATGCAGCAAAATGACAAACCGATCAGCGCGATCGAGTTTTCACCACTGGGAGAGAGCGACACGGCTTTACCCGGCCGTAATTTTTTGCGCCCGGCCCCTGTAGCTATTCTTGCGGGCCTGATATTCAGTCTCCTGGCACTCTGGTTTTTGATGACCGCAAAATCAGTGGTTATCGAAGTGGACCCTCCCGAAGCTGAGTTGAGTATTTCCGGCGGCCTGATGCTCAATCTTGCAGGCAACACTCTGATGAGACCCGGCGACTACCGGCTTACGGCGGAGTTTGAGGGCTATCACACATTACAACAGACGTTCCATGTGGGTGAGCAGGTGCATCAGGCTCTGCATCTCTCGCTCAGAAAAAAACCTGGCAAACTGACCGTTTCGGCCGCAACAGACGGGGTTCAGGTCAGCGTAGACAATACCCCCGCAGGCACAGTACCACTGACTATCACCGATCTGGAGCCAGGCGAACACAACCTGTTGTTCAACAAACCCCGGTTTTTCCCTGAACAACGTACCGTCACCATTGCCGGGCTGGATAAAACCCAGACCCTATTCGTTACCTTGCGCCCCGCCTGGGGCAATGTCACGCTAGCCAGTTCACCACCAGGGGCAGAAGTGCTGGTTGCCGGAGAAGTGCGCGGCAAAACCCCGCTGACAACCAATATTCTGCAAAGCGGCGAACTGGTCAGCATTAAACTGGCTGGCCATAAACGCTGGCAGCAGCGCTTACAGGTCAATGCCGGTGAATCCATTGCCTTGCCGGACATTCAGTTGCAGCCTGCCGATGGACTGGTGCAACTCAATAGTACTCCCAGTGGCGCCAGCATCACCGTAGACGGGCAATTTGCCGGATCGACACCAATGGAACTGCAGCTACAACCGGATAAAAACCATCAGCTGGTACTGTTTCTGGACGGCTACCAGAACCTGCGGCAACAACTGACTGTGCGCGCCGGTGAGGAGCGCATTCTGAACCTGAAACTGACTGCCAGCGTCGGTAATATCCTCATTACCGGCCAGCCCGCCGACGCCGAAGTATGGGTTAACGGCACCAGGTTGGGAATCGCCGGGCAATCTCTCAAGCTGCCCGCCCGAGCTCATCACATCGAATTGCGCAAACCCGGTTATGCCAGCCAGCGCAAAACCATCACCCCGAAGCCCGGCATTGATCAAGTTGTACGCTATCACCTGATGACAGAAAAACAGGCTCGCTGGGCCAATACTCCCCGCCAGATTACCGGTCCTGCGGGAATTCAATTAAAACTGTTTCGTCCGGAAGTCACTTTTTCCATGGGCACCTCGCGCCGCAAACCGGGGCGCCGCGCCAATGAAGTTATGCGTGATGTTCGCCTGGAACGCGCCTTCTATCTGGCCGAGAAAGAAGTCACCAATGATCAGTTCAAACAATTCCTGCGGCAGCACAGCTCAAGGCATGCCAATGGAAAAACACTGGACGGCATCAACCAGCCCGTCACCCACATCAGCTGGCAACAGGCTGCACTGTACTGCAACTGGTTGAGTGAACAGGCCGAGCTGCCGCCTTTTTACCAGATCGCCGACGGGAAAGTCGTGGCGCACAATAAGGCGTCGAATGGTTACCGATTGCCCACCGAAGCTGAATGGAGCTGGGCAGCACGCTGGACGTCACAGGGCATGGCGCAGTTCCCCTGGTCAGGCGAGTTTCCACCCACTGGAAAGGCCGGTAATTATGCGGATGTTTCAGCGGCAACAATCGTCGGTCGAATCATCAACACCTATAACGATGGTGCCACTGCCACCGCTGATGTCGGCAGTTATCCGGCCAATAACAAAGGACTGTACGATCTCGGTGGCAATGTGGCCGAATGGGTACACGACTATTATGGCATTGATTTTAATCTCGACGGCAAGGCCAATATCGACCCACTCGGCCCGGAGACCGGAGAATTTCGGGTTATTCGTGGCTCAAGCTGGCGTCACGGCACCCTGACTGAGCTGCGCCTGTCATTTCGGGATTACGGTATTGATGCCCGCGATGACGTCGGCTTTCGGGTGGCGCGATATGCGGAGTAAAGTGAGCCAGGCGCTGTGTCATGATGACGCGCGATCAAATAGAGTACGGGCAGAAAACCAGACAGAAAGCACCGGGGGTTACACATTGAGTAAATTTTTAGTTCTGCTCTCATTGATTCTGCTTGTGGCGCTACCCTGCCATGCATATGAACACGCAGCAAAGGCAACGATGACTGAAAATGCCGATAATGAAAAGAATAACAACGCCGGAAATAGCCGCGAAACAAAGGCAGAAAAACCTTCAGGTAAAACACCTCCCGGGCTTGCCTCGCCGGAATTTAATCCCAGCGAGGAAATCTCTGAAGATCTGTCGGTGCCTTTCCCGGTCGATATTTAACGCATTTGCCAATATCAGGAAATTTATTCAGGAACCAAAGCATGTTTAAACAAGTACAAAACCGCGCCGCTTCCGAGTTTATCTTTCAGGTATTTGCCCTGATTGCATCACTGATTCTTGTGCATGCGCTGTATGTCACGGTTATCCGCCCCAATGCCAACGCCATTCTCGAACAGCAACTGGCCCAGGAAGCCGCCGGTGAATCCTTTGTCACCGAACGCTCCTTCTACATTGTAGTGAAAGACTACGAACAGGAAGCCTGCTTCATTCTGATGCTATGGGCCTTCGCCATTATGGGCCTGAAAGCGCGCCGCAGCCTGAACGAACGCAAGCTGCTTTCGGAACCCCTGCTACAGGTTGCCGAGGGCAGCAGAATACTCCCCGAAGATGCGCGCCAGCTGTCGCGCCCCATTCAGGCACTATCGGAAGAACAGCAGAGTTATCTGCTGCCACGGGCACTGATTGCGGCACTGCAACGATTCAGCTCGACCCGCAACATACAAGACGTTTCCAATGCGGTAAGTGATGTCTGCGACTCCGAATCCGACCGCATGGATACAGAACTGTCCATGGTGCGCTACATTGCCTGGGCAATTCCTTCTATCGGCTTTATCGGCACGGTGCGCGGCATCGGCGAGGCTCTGGGGCAGGCACATAAAGCCGTGCAAGGCGATATCGTAGGTGTTACCGCAAGCCTCGGAGTGGCTTTCAACTCCACATTTATTGCACTGGTCATCAGCATTGTGGTGATGTTCATGATGCATCAGCTGCAATCGCTACAGGAACGCCTGGTGCTGGATACCCACAGTTATTGTGATAGCAATCTGCTCCGTCACCTGAAAGCAAACGACTAATGAATACAACCGTTTTTGAACTCAACGACACCGGCATTTATTGCAACGGGCAGCAGGGCTCGGCGCTAATCAGCCCCGGCTATGCCCTGCTCACCAATACCGGCGTGGCTACCGGAACCGAAGCACAACAACGCTTCTGGCTGGAACCACAGCACAGCTATAACCAGTTCTGGCGCCAACTCAGTCTCTCGCCATTGCCGACTGTCAGCCGTTATGCGCGACATCACGCTGATCTGGCCTACGCACAGTTGCTACAGCTGCACCGCGATTGTGGTGAACCGGAAGACGTGATTTTTGCCGTGCCGGGCAGCTTCAGTAACGAGCAGCTGGGGATTCTGCTGGGGCTGGCAAAAGCATCACCGTTTAACGTGGTCGGCCTGGTGGATGCCGCCATTGCCGCCACCAGCCAGGCATCACTGGCGGGTCAGCTTTTACACCTGGATATTCAGCTCCACCAGACTGTGATTACCGGGGTGACGGTGGACAACAACTTGCGCCGCTCTCACATTGAAGTGATTCCGGAACTCGGCCTGAAACATTTTCACGACAAGTGGGCACAGCATATTGCCAATCTGTTCATTCGCCAGTATCGCTATGACCCCCTGCATACGGCCGCCGGTGAACAGCAACTTAACAACCATCTACCTGCATGGCTGACAGCGCTCAACGGTCTCGACTCAACCACCATTAATATGGATACCCCCCAGGGCAACTACCGTTTGAATCTGGTCCGCAGCGAGCTGCTGGAGAGCAGCTCACCACTATTCAATCGCCTCTCGAATGCAGTTACCAAATTGAAAACCAGCGACGCGCAGCTGCTACTCAGCCACCGCTGCGCTCAACTGCCTGGCTTTTCGCAACACTGGTCAAATGCTGTACCCCTGACACAGCAGGCCACAGTAGAAGGCTGTCTGAATCATCTGGATGTCATTTGCAGTACGGGGGAATCACTCAACTTTGTGACATCGTTGCCACGCCAGAATGTCATGCAACAAATGCCTGACAATGTACGGCGGGTAAATAACCACTCACCCACCCACCTGCTTTACCGGCACAAGGCTTACCGGCTTGGGGACAAGTTGCCCGACGAACTGGACCAGCTGGACTTACAGTTTGTCAAAACCGATGAAGGCTACACGCTCACCCCGCATACCGGAAAAATCGGTTTCGATGGCGATCCGAAAAATCTCCAAACCGGTGACCGGTTTACCCTCGAGAGCGGCGAAACTGTCAGCCTGATAGAGGTCTGCTGACATGGCCCGGGCCAGAAAGCGGAGCATAACCACTTTCAGCCTGTCGTTTCTCGACATTATGGCCTGTGGTTTCGGCGCGGTAACCCTGCTGTTCCTGATACTGAAACACGATGCTACCGCTATTCAGGCCGCCGACCCCAATCTGGCCGCCGAAGTTGATTTACTGAAGGAGGATATCCGGGTTGGCCGTGATCAGCTGGTGGAATTGCGCAACAGCCTTGCCGCTGCCGAGAAAAATATTCTCGACGCCCAGGGGCTATCGAACCGGGTTGTGGAAAAAATCGATTTTGCCCAGCGCGAACTCAGTGCACAGAAGGATCCGGAAAACGAAATAGCGGCACTTCGCAAACAGGTAGAAGAACTTGAACGCGAAACCGAAAGCCTGCAGGAACAGGGCAGCGGCGAAGACTTGCGACGATTCACCGGGCAAGGTGACCGCCAGTACCTGACCGGCCTCAAACTGGGGGGCAACCGAGTAATGATTTTACTCGATGCTTCCGCAAGCATGCTCTCTGACTCAATCGTCAATGTTATTCGACTGCGCAATATGAGCAATGCGACCAAACAGCAGGCCGACAAATGGCAACGAGCACTGAAAACAGCGGAATGGCTGCTGGCCCAACTGCCCCCGGAAAGCCGGGTTCAGGTTTACACCTTCAATACCCGCGCACGGCCTGCATTGCAAGGCACCGAAGGCAAATGGCAGAGTACGGCAGACAGCGCCCTGCTCGACAAGCTGGTCGGCAACTTACAATCCACCATTCCCCAGGGCGGCACCAGTCTGGCCAATGCCTTTTCGGTGCTGAACGATTTTGAAAGCAAGGCAGACAACCTTTTTATCATTACCGACGGCTTGCCGACCCAGGGCTCAGATCAACCGAAGGGAACAACCGTTTCCGGTCGCCAGAGAGTCAAATTGTTTGATGAAGCGGTTGAGCTGCTACCCCGCCGCCTTCCGGTTAACGTTATCTTGCTGCCGATGGAAGGTGATCCGGTTGCCGCTGCGAGATTCTGGCAACTGGCATTGCGCAGCCAGGGCTCATTCCTTAGCCCCTCAAAGGACTGGCCATGAAACGTCGCGAAAGGCGCCTGGTGCCGGAAATCAGCATTTCGTTTCTGGACGTGGTCAGCTGCGGGTTTGGCGCCATCGTTCTGCTACTGGTGATCGCAAAAACAGTCGAATCTACTGCTTTTGAGCAATCACTGAACCCGCTCAACGGCAGCATCAAACAACTTCAACAACAGCTGTTCAGCCTGCGGGGAGAAACAGCCACGCTAAACCGGGAACTGCTTTCCCGCGAGGAACAGCTCTCTGACCTGAAAACACGAATCGCCCGGCTACAGGAACAACTGGCCAGCGTTGAAAAGCAGAGAGATGCCATTGCCCAAGTAGACACCATTGAAAGGGATAAACTTACCCTGGCATTACAGGTGCTAACCGAAGAAATGGAAAGGCTGTTGGGAGACCAGTACCGCCGCAAAAACCAGCTGGTGGGTGGCATTCCAGTTGACAGCGAATACATTGTTTTCATTGTTGATACTTCGGGCAGTATGTTCAACTTTGCATGGCCCAAAGTGCGCAGGGAAATGATCAATATTCTCGACATTTACCCGAACGTCAAAGGCATACAGGTGATGAACGATATGGGTGACTATATGTTTTCCAGTTACCGGGGGAAATGGATACCCGACAGCCCCGGGCGTCGCAACGCCATTATCAAAACGCTTGCCAACTGGTCACCTTTCAGTAATTCCAGCCCTGTGGAGGGAATCGAAAAAGCCATTCGCGCCTTTTATTCACCCGATAAAAAAATCAGCCTTTATGTATTTGGCGACGACTTCACCGGGGGTTCAATCAAGCAAGTGCTCGACACCGTGGAAAAAATCAATCGCTCCCGCCGCAACGGTGATCAGTTAGTGAGAATTCATACCATCGGTTTCCCGGTGCATTTTCTGATTCAAAATGGCAGGGCGGAAACCGCTATCCGGTTCGCGGCGCTAATGCGGGAGTTGAGTTATCGTAATGGCGGAACCTTTGTCGGACTCAACAGCCTCAAATAGAGCACTTACCAGCAACAAACCTGCATGAGAAATTTGCATGAGAAACACAACAACTAAAATAACAACCACACTCGGTATCCTGATATCACTGTTACTGGGCGGTTGCAGCGGTGCCTCTCTGGTGGTCGAGGGCGACTATCCCAATGCATTGACACACAAACTCCCGGTTACGGCAGGGCTGGTGCTTGATGACCAGTTTCAACACTACACCTACACCTCCAACGAAGGGGCAGATATCAGTATCGGGTTGGGAAGCGCCCAGGTTGAGCTGTTTACACAGATTCTGAAAGATTTATTCAATCGCACCATACCGTTACCAAGCGCTTCGGCAAACAGCTCGGTTGATTTGATCATCGCACCCCATGTTGAAGAACTACAACTGGTCACACCGGCAGAAAGCAATGCCAAAATTTTTGAAATCTGGATCAAATACAATATTCAGGTGTTCAACAACCGGGGCGAAACCATAGCAGACTGGTTAATGACCTCCTACGGAAAAACCCAGGACCGCTTTATGGCCAGCAACGAAGACGCCCTCAATGAAGCCGCCGTTGTGGCCATGCGTGATGCCGGTGCGCGCCTGATTATCGAGCTGCCGAGAGTGCCTGAGATCAGAAACTGGCTGGAGCAACAAAAATGAAAAAGACCGCTCCCGCACTGTTGCTGTTAACCCTGCTTGCACTCCTGCAAGCCTGCACCACTTCTACCACCATTGATGAGTATCGCGAGGACAACAACCTTATCACTATCAATGCCGGAGAAAGAGTGGTGGTTTTGGGTCGTCGCCACGCCGGTGAGTACGAAACAGAGCCGGATTTTATTGATTGTATCGGCGACAAACTCTCGGAAAACAGCCGGGTTACCGTACTTGAAGAGCCCCTGTTCCTCAACAGTCTCTACCCTTGGTTTGAACCGCGCACAGCCCCTTTGAGCCTCAAACGCCTGCGACGGGTACTAAAAGAACCGCTGATCAACAACAAAATCAGTGAACTGGGTATTCGCTATATGATCTGGGTAGACGGCAACACTGAAACCACCGAAAGCTCCGGCAGCATCAGTTGTGCGATTGGTCCCGGAGGGGGCGGCTGCTTCGGTTTTGCAACTTGGGATAAAACCTCTTCCTACGAAGCGATCATCTGGGATCTGACGGACTTTGATGAAGAAGGCCGGGTGCGGGTAGACACCAAGGGTTCATCCTATCTGGTCGGAGTGGGTGCCCCCCTCCCCTTTATCGCCAGAGTTCAAAGTCAGGCCTGCGAAAGTATTGGCAACCAGCTGCGCGGTTTTTTTGACAAAGAGAACACCCCGCCTGAATCGGGAGAAAGCCTATGAAACACCTTTTCTTCATCCTGGCCATCAGCCTGCTTGCCTCTCCAGCAATTCGGGTATTTGCCGAAAGCTCGGATCAAAAAACCGGCCGCGAACTGCATGAAAAAATCCTTCAAGAAATGCCCGTAATAACAGACGGAAAACTGGCGGACTATGTCAAAAAAGTTGGCCTTCGTGTGGCAAAAACATCAGACACTCCGGATCTTGAATTTACGTTTACGCTACTGGATGATCCCGGCATCAACGCTTTTGCCACCCCCGGCGGTTATATCTACATCAATCGAGGCTTGATTACCTACCTCAATAGCGAAGCGCAACTGGCTGCGGTTCTAGCGCATGAAGTCGGGCATATCACCGAACGCCACCACGCCCGCAAGAACCGAGCCCAGGCCGGCTCCCAGATTACCTCCGTTATTCTGGCTGTTCTCACCCGCAGCAATGAAGTTGGAGAAGCCAGTGGTCTCTGGGGGGCATCGCTGGTTCAGGGTTATGGTCGCGACATGGAACTGGAAGCGGACGAAAAAGGCGCACAGTTTCTCTACCGTGCAGGCTATCCACCACAAGCGATGATTGAAGTTGTATCACTGCTGAAAGATCATGAAAGACTCGAAAAAATGCGCGCCAAGGCATCCGGGAAAAAAACCCAGACCTATCACGGGCTTTTTGCCTCCCACCCCCGCAACGACCAGCGTCTGCGAGAAGTCATCAACAAGGCTGGAACACTACCGCAAACCCTCTCGGCAGAAACCAACGTTGTACCCTTCCGTCTGGCAACAGAAGGGATGGTCTGGGGGCAGAACATCGATAGTCAGGAAAAACCCAAAAATCGCTACCAGAACGCCACACTAGGCTTCCTGATTGACTACCCGGAAGGCTGGGTCTTCTCCAGCCACAGCAACGCACTCAAGAGCCACAACGCTGATAACACTGCTCGCATGGATCTGAGCATGGCAAACCGGACTACCGAGCCGCCCGAACTATTCATTAAAAAACAGCTGGCTATCCCGCTACTCAAAAAATCCGAATCATTCGTTCAGGCCGGGCTCAGAGGACACACCGGCCTGATTCCCGGCAAGAAGACACCCGCCAGTACCACACCTGATCAACGACTGGCCGTGATTTACTATGGTCGGCTTGCCTATATCTTCAAAGGAGAAATACTGCTGAAAGACGACAGCAGCGCTGTGGATAAAAAGCAGGCCAATGATGACTTCATGAGTATAATCAAAAGCTTTCGCCCGATTTCACGCCGCGCGCTGCAAGCCCAGCAAGCCTTTACCATTCACTACGTTAAAGCCACAGCAAACACCACTTTTGCAGCACTGGCAAACCACTTGAAGCTAGGTAAATTTGGCGAAGAAGAATTACGCATTATCAACAACTATTACCCGACCGGAGAACCCAAACCGGGTGAGTGGATTAAAATTATTCGCCAGTAAGCAGAAGTCAGCCAAGACTGGCAGAACGATTAAGAAACTCGCTACACAAAAATACCAAGGCATTCAGAATCATCAACTGCGTTGCAGGCGACACCTGTTTATTGACGGCCTAGTAGCTCAAAAATCGCTCCACTTCGTTGCACTTGCCCACCCTTCTGGTCGAGAAGCCTTCAAACGCGCAGAACAACCAAGCAACACCCATGTGAATTGATTCAGCCCCGATCAAACCCTGTCATACAGCACGCATAAAAAAGGCCACCGAGTTTCATAAAAATCCCGGCGGCCTGATTGCATTACCTGAAATAGCCGATCACTTATTCTCGGTTAACTTATTCTCGGTTAAATAGACCCTTGAGTTTGTCACCAACCACTTTATCTGCCTTCTCTTTCAACTGACTCTGCAACTGCTTTTTAAGGTCATCAATTGCCGGGGAGTTGGCGATCGCTGAACCGGCTTTTTTATTGATGGCGGCCAACACTTCTTTCACCACTTCAGCACTGGTTGCACCACCGGACTTCTCGCCAATATCGGTTAAACGAATCTCAGGCAACGCAACATCAATGGTTTTGTCGCCCAACAGGGCGTTGCTGTAGTGAATTTTTCCGCCGCTGACTAACAGGTCTTTAATGATCAGTTTTACTCCCTCGCCTTCTGCTTCGGTGGCGCTATCCGTTGCGTTGTGACTACTACCCGCTGCTGCAGTGACATTCTTTTGCAGCTGATCAATATTGCTGCCATTTTTTCCGGATTCGTAAGTCATCTCCGGTGCCATGATACGGATTTGCTGAATCACGATAACCGGCTTGGTGACGGTGCTGGTATCGACCTGCACGCTGATTTCGCCCAGGGAAAATGCCTGGCCGGTTTTAAAACCGGCGGGGTTACCCACAACCAGACCACTCAGTGTGCCCTTGCCGGATTTCAGCGATAGATCTACCTTGTTCAAGGTAACTTCTGCCTGAGTGTATTTTGGCCCCAGGGTTTCTACCGCTGTTTTGATGCCTTTATCCAGATTCAGAACAACCACCACAACTGCTGCCACAATCAGAACCACCAGCCCTGCTAAAACTTTTAACACTGTACTCATATTCAATCTCCCTGTTATCTGTCACATTCTCTTTAGCCGGTATTCTTTGCAGAGTCCTGATTAGTAATCAATGTATTCCCTTCAGGACAAACCGGCGCTTACTGCTTTAATATATTTTTGAGGTTAGACTGTTCTGCCATCATGCACAAGACAGATGAGATGAGTATGACAGGTGAAAAACCAGTCAGTGCAAAAAATATTCGCCATACCGTTGGAAAGAAACTGAACGGTCCCGGTTACCTGCTGGAAGGCTTTCAATTGCTGTTTCACCCGCGTTTGCGCTTGCTCGTGCTGACGCCATTAGTTATTAATTTGTTGGTGTTTATTGGCCTTTCGATTGTGATTGTTGATCAGTTTTCAATACTGATGAACAGCCTGATGAGTTACCTGCCCGAATGGCTGGAATTTTTGGCCTGGATTGTGTGGGTGTTATTCGCTTTATTAGTGCTGGTTATTTACGGATACAGCTTTGCACTGGTCGGTAATCTCTTGGCTTCACCGTTTTACGGCCTGCTGGCCGAGAAGGTTTCTGCGCTGGAGAACCCGGATATAAAAACAGAGCCATTAACGTTTAATACCGTACTTGCCATTGCTGGCCGATCATTTAAACGAGAGTTGCATAAACTGCTGTATTTTTTACCGCGAATTGTGGCAGTGCTGCTGCTGACCCTGGTGCTGTCATTTATTCCGCCATTCAGCCTGCTGTCGCCAGTGATTATCTTTTTGTGGGGAGCCTGGTCACTGGCGCTGCAATACCTGGATTACGGCGCCGACAATAGCGCTATTGAATTTATTTCGTTGCGGCAACTGATGGCCACACGGAAATTTGCGGCCATCAGTTTTGGAGGCAGCACTTTGCTGGCAACCAGTATTCCGATTTTGAATTTACTGGCGATACCCGCCTCGGTGATTGGCGCAACCATCATGTGGGAGCGCCAGGTAAGAGAACGTAAAACCGGATAAAGGCTGAGACCGATTATTCGACCAATAGCGCTGCTTCCGGAATTTCGCAATGGAGCTTTTCGCCCAATAGCTCCTGAATGGGCTCAAGCAGAAAAGCATCGTCTTCGCAGGCAAAACTGATAGAAATACCGGTTTTTCCAGCGCGCCCGGTACGACCAATACGATGCACGTAGTCCTCAGGTTCTTCAGGCAGGGTGTAGTTCACAACGTGGCTGATGCCATCCACATGGATTCCGCGTCCCGCCACGTCGGTGGCAACCAGCACGGGCAGTTTTCCGCTTTTAAATCCTTCCAGGGTTTTTACCCGTTTGCCCTGCGGCACATCGCCGGACAACAGGCCTGCATTAAAACCCATCTTCTGCAATTTTTCCTGTAAACGGCGGCATTGATCACGTCGGTTGGCGAACACAATGACACTCTCAACATTGTCTCCGGCCAGTACATTGCGCAGCAGTTTAAACTTGTCTTCTGCGCTGGTGATATAGACTTTCTGATCGACCGAGGCTGTAGCCACTCGCTCTGGTGCAATTTCAATACGCATGGGCTCTATGGTCCACTGCTCAGTCAAACTCTCGACTTCCGGTGTAAAAGTGGCCGAAAACAACAGTGTCTGTCGATGTTCTTTATGCGGGGTTTGTCGAACGATTCTGCGCACCTGTGGAATAAATCCCATATCCAGCATGCGATCAGCTTCGTCGATTACCAGGACTTCTACCTGATCCAGATAAACATCGCGACTGCCACAAAAATCAATCAGGCGTCCGGGAGTAGCCACCAGAATATCGCACAGAGATTCATGCAGGTGTCGACGCTGCTTATCGTAGTCCATACCACCGACCAGCGTATGAACCTTGAGGTCGGTGTATTTGGTCAACGCTTTGGCATCATCTGCAATCTGCATGACCAGTTCCCGGGTCGGGGCAATAATTACTGACCTGGTCTCACCAGCAAAGCGCTCATCTTTGATCGGATTTTTCAGTAAATCATCAATAATGGTCACCAGAAATGCCGCTGTTTTTCCAGTGCCCGTTTGAGCCTTGCCTACAACATCATGGCCGCTGAGGGTATAAGGCAGCGAGCGCGCTTGAATCGGCGAGCAATATTCAAACTTCAGGTCTGCGATGCCATGCATCAACTCCAGTGGAAGGTCGAGGTCATGAAAGCGGGTTTTGCCTGGCATGGGTGGAACCTGGAACTGGCTGAGATCCCAACTCTTTGTAGCAGGGTCTTTGTCATTGCGGCGCCGACGCCGACGTCGCCCGGGATTCGATGATTTTTTGTCGTCTGTGGTTTCGCTCTGCCGTGGCTCACGCCCGGTGGATTGGTCTGTCATATTTAACTTCCGGCAACGGTAGTTCTACTACCATCGTTCTGGCTTGTAATGAAATGGCCGCGCATTATAGCACCACCTTGTCCGGCCTGCTTGAACGGCTTTCAGACCCGATTTGGGGGCACCAGTGAACAGGAAGACTGCCGCACGATAATATGCGGCTGCCGTTGGCGGATAGCTTAATGATCGGCCTTGCAGGATTTCATCAACCAGTAATCAACACTGGTAAAACGACCACCGCCGGTGAACATCAGGCTCATCAGCATAATGAAATAGGTCACGGAAAACTCTATGCCATTATTGAGAATCACAAACCCTCCTTTTTCGGTCAGCCAATCGTAATCGGCGTGTTCTTCAAGAATTTCCCTGGCTGCTCCCAGCCGGATAGCAATATCACGGGATTCGGAACTGGCTATGGCACTCCAGCCCTGGTCCCAATGGACGGCTAACGCGGCAACAATCATAGTCACCATAAGCGGTATGGATATCCAGCGAGTGGCTAGGCCCATCAGTAATAACACTGCACCGAGTATTTCCGTCCACCCGGCAAGAAAAGCCATCACATAGGGAAACGGCAAACCTAAACCGTCATCAAACCATTGAACCGTGTAATCAAAGGGTAAAAATGTTGCCATATCAATTTTTTGAGTACCCGCCATCCAGAACACCGGTACCAAATAAAGCCTCAAAGCCAGCGGTGCAAGACCATCGAAGCACTGTAATCTGTTGAAAAGTGCATTGTGAAACCGGTTGAATACACACACTAGCTGACCCATAAACACTCCTTCCGGACTTGTTGATACGATAAAGACTGATAAACTGACCTGCAGTCAGAGACAGGCTTTAGACACTGATTGGACGAAAATATCCGCAGCCAACGGGAATAGCGATTGCCTCAGCCAGGCAGCTTTGCTAAAAAGGTCACAACATACTAATACCGGAGTTCTCAGGGACGACTTTCATGCCCTACACCCCCATCGACAAAAAAGACCAGCAGACTTTGCTTGAAATTGCCCGCGAGCATATTCAGGTATTTCTCACTACTGGCAGAAACCTTCATATTGAAGAAACCGTGTTCAGCAAGCCCTTACAACAGGCACTGGGCAACTACGTGCGATTGATTCTGGACAAAAAAACCCGCGGTGCCGTGGGCAATCTGCAAAGCCATCTGCCTTTGATTACGGATGTCAGCCAGAATGCCTATGATGCCGCCTTTGAAGATCCCCGTTTCCCGCCACTCACCCGTGAGGAAATGAAAGAGACCACCATAGAAATCACACTGTTAACACCGCCTGAACCGATCATTTGCAACAATGAGCAGGAGCTGAGGAAGCATATATGCGAGGGTGAAGACGGCTTGCTACTGGCAGAAGGCGTTCACAGTTCTCACTTGCTTCCCTCAGACTGGCACCACCTGCCGGATGTTGCATCTTTTATGGCGACACTGAAAAAAAAGGCCGGACTCCCGACCGACTACTGGTCAGACAACCTGACCGTGCACCGTTTCAGCACACTCTCTTTCAGGGAATAAACAAGCCATTACTGTTTTTTTTCAATTCAATACTGCATCATGCATCCCACAACAGCCCTTTTCGTTTCAGGATAGGGCGCCCTGACAAGAATAATAGCCAGAAAAAATCATGCCTGATATTGAAGTTAATCGAGAGCTACGAAATGCTATGGGCTCTTTTGCGACAGGAATTACTGTTGTCACCGCCCTGGACAACAGCGGTAATCCAGTCGGAATGACGGTGAACAGCTTTTCTTCTGTATCCCTTGAACCACCACTTATTCTCTGGTGCCTGGGGGTCGGATCAACTCACTGTGAGGTATTCAGAAATTGTACGCACTTCAATGTCAACGTGCTGGAAGCATCCCAGGCACCGGTATCCCGCCTTTTTGCTGCACCGGAAGATGACCAGTTTAATCGCGTAGACTGGCACCCTGATGCGCGCGAGATACCGATTCTTTCGGGCGCACTGGCATCCTTTCAATGCACTACCGAGCAGTGTTACCCGGGAGGGGATCACACCATTATTATCGGCCGCGTTGTCGATTACACTTACCGCACCGGCCAACCATTGATATTTTCCCAGGGCAAATATCAATTGCTCGGCGGCGAGTTAACACCGTGACACCACTGAGTAATACAACCTCTCCTCTGCGGACATTCAGTGAATCCATGCGTTAGTGCCCGCCTTATGAGGTTTTCAGATTATCCACAGACGCTCTAGCTCAATAAAAAAAAATATGCCACACTTCCCTCAGATTCAGGAAAATACACCATAACACTCGAAGTAAGGGATACCCCGAGCAGTGCGTGAGAACAGGCAGCAAGCGAGAACCCGGCTCCTTAAGCTCATAAAAGTCAGATCAGCTGATGATCAGCGTCTTTTTGGCCACGTGGGAGATATATCCGTGGGCGGCATGATGGTGCAAACTCACCACAATATAGCCGTAGGCGACTACCTCAACCTCGCCATCGAACTACCCGCAGATATCCATCCGTCACCACTGGATATTCACGCAGAAGTTACCTGGACCGGCGAAAAGAACAAACACAATACCCGCAGCTTTGGCTGCCGTTTTGTCGCCATTGAAAAAGCCGAGCACAACGCCTTGCTCGAACTTGCCAGAAAGTACCCTATGGGCGAAGAAGAGCTCTAGGATCTGATTAGTACCCGTTTTTTCGACCCATTGAGGCCCTGTCGTTACCACCCAGATCTTGATGTAGCGAAACCTCGACAAAGCCGTTATCGCGCATCAGTGCGGTTATCTTTTCGCCTTGCTGAAAGCCATGCTCAACCACTAACCAGCCACCGGCGTTGAGATACAAGCCGGAATCTTCAATAATTTTTTCAAGATCTGCATACCCCTGCTTCGCCGACACCAGAGCAGTGGCTGGCTCAAATCGGACGTCACCCTGATTCAGGTGCTCGTCGTTCTCAGAGATATAAGGCGGGTTGCTCAGAATCAGGTCAAACACCTCACCGCGCAGCGCATCAAACCAATCGCTTTGTAGCACGCGAACGTTACTCGCCTCTAGATTACGGGCATTACACGCGGCAAGAGCGACGGCTTCCGGGCTGACATCCACGGCGGTAATCTGCCAGTTCGGTTTTTCACTCGCCAGTGCCAGGGCAATAGCCCCGGTACCGGTTCCCAGATCCAGAACTCGTGCATTTTCAGGCAACGGCAGCACAAGAGCATGCTCGATTAACAGTTCCGTATCGGGGCGAGGAATAAGAGTGGAGAAATTCACGGCCAGAGGCAACGACCAGAACTCTTTTTCTCCAGTGATATAGGCCACCGGTTCACCATTCAGGCGACGCTGAAATAACGCTTCAAATTGCTCCAGCTGCGCAGCATCCAGCACCCGATCAGACCAGCTATATAACCAGGCCCGATCAACATTGAATACATGGGTTAATAAAACCTCGACATCAAGACGGGCGCTATCACTTTCAACCAGTTCTTCCGCACGCCGGAGGCATTGAGTAACGGTCGTCATAGAGGGAACTCCCCAGACAGCACTAACTTGAAAGTGCAGCTAACTGTTCGGCCTGATACTCGTTAACTAGCGGCTGAATGATGTCATCCAGCTGGCCTTCCATCATTTCATGCAGCTTATATAGTGTCAGGTTAATTCGGTGATCCGTCACCCGCCCCTGTGGGTAGTTATAGGTACGAATCCGCTCCGAACGGTCGCCGCTGCCAACCAGCAAGCGTCTTTCGTCGGCAATATTCTGGGCGGCAGCCTCTTGCTGCGCATTTTGCAAACGGGCGGCTAGCAACGACATTGCCTTCGCTCTGTTCTTGTGCTGGGAGCGCTCATCCTGACATTCGACCACAATACCGGTTGGCAGGTGTGTGAGACGAATCGCCGAATCAGTTTTATTCACATGCTGACCACCGGCACCGGAAGCACGGAAAGTATCCACCCTCAGATCGCCCTTATTGATATCAATTGCTTCCAGTTCATCCGCTTCCGGCATCACAGCTACCGTACAGGCCGATGTATGGATCCGCCCCTGTGACTCGGTTTCAGGAACGCGCTGCACCCGGTGGGCACCAGACTCAAACTTGAGCCGGGAATATACCCCCTGGCCAACAATACGACTGATAATCTCTTTGTAGCCACCATGTTCCCCAAAACTCTGACTGATAATTTCAACCTGCCAGCGCTGGCTTTCAGCGTATTTACTGTACATGCGAAACAGGTCTCCAGAGAAGATGGCAGCCTCATCACCACCGGTACCGGCTCGAATCTCCAGAAAAACACTTTTGTTATCGTTCGGGTCCTTAGGTAATAACAGTTTTTGTAAATCCACTTCCAGCTGTTCCCGCTCGCCCTGGCAGAACTTTAATTCTTCCTGTCCCATGGCACGCATGTCAGCATCAGCATCATCAAGCAGCAACTCCGCCGCTTCGACGTTGTCCAGCACTCGCTGGTAAGCAGCATAGGCTTTCACGACCGGCTCAAGTTCCGAATATTCCATAGACAACTCACGGAAACGGTTCTGGTTACCGATGACATCCGGGTCGCTCAACAACTGGCCCACTTCTTCATGGCGTTGAGATAACGAATCGAGCTTTTCCAGAATTGACGTTTTCATGAGGTGTCTTTATCGCTGTCAGGGCCGTTGGGTTGCTGAACATCCAGACCAAAGAGATCGTGAGTCCATTGCAGATGATCAGTATGACCTTCTTCACTGGCCTGTTTCAGCCGGGTTGTTGGCGTATGCAAAAGCTTGTTGGTCAGGTTGCGCGCCAGAAGCTGCATGATGTCTTCAGGTTTCTGACCTCGCCGCAGGGATTGCAGCGCTTTCTCCAGTTCGGTATCGCGTATTTGCTCGACACTTTCCCGAACGGCGCGAATAGTATCCACTGCTACCTGTCCGCGCAACTGCCGATTCCAACCCTCTACACCTTCTTCGATAATCTCCAGAGCAACACTGGCTGCATCCTCACGGCTGCGGATATTCTCCTCAATCACTTCCTGAAGATCATCAACGGTATACAGGTAGACATCACCCAAATCGGCCACTTCAGGCTCAATATCACGCGGCACTGCAATATCCACCATAAACATTGGTCTGTGCCTGCGCTTTTTCAGAGCCGACTCCACTGCACCTTTGCCGAGAATCGGCAACTGGCTGGCGGTAGACGAAATCACAATATCTGCCCGATGCAATTGTTCCGGAATATCCGAGAGCAGTATCGCCTCAGCACCAAATTCTTTGGCCAGCTCCT
Source organism: Pseudomonadales bacterium (assembly GCA_024234435.1). NCBI lineage: Bacteria > Pseudomonadati > Pseudomonadota > Gammaproteobacteria > Pseudomonadales > Pseudomonadales bacterium. The sequence continues at coordinate 25,176 of JACKOF010000004.1, read as the reverse complement.
GCGCATGCTGCAATGTGCGGTTAGCGACAGAAATGGCGCCCACATTTTTTTCCTTCAAATGCCTCGCCACCAGCTCAATAGTTTCGCCAGCACCGATCAGCAGTGCGTGTACCTCATGCAGGTCGGCAAAGATCTGCTGTGAAAGGCTCACCGCAGCATAAGAAACAGATACCGGATTCTGTCCGATTGCCGTTTCACTGCGCACCCGTTTGGCTGTGGCAAACGCCTGTTGAAACATTTGATCCAGATGCGAGTCCAGCACCCCGGCCTCGCGGGCAACGGCATAACAGGACTTCAGCTGGCCAAGTATTTGCGGCTCGCCCAAAACCATTGAATCAAGCCCGCTGGCCACTTTCATCATATGACGAACCGAGTGCTCACCCTGATGTATATAAAGGCAACTGCCAAGCTGTTCCTGCCCGACATGATGATATTCGCTCAGCCACGTCAACAGTTGCTCGGGCTCCCCCCCCGAAGCGTAAATTTCTGTGCGGTTACAGGTGGAGAGAATCGCCACTTCACTCAGCTCTGCCTTATCAATGGCATCACGCAGTGCATCGACCATCTGCTCGGGCACAAACGCAACCCGCTCTCGAACATCAAGAGCGGCTGTGCGGTGATTGATACCCAACACAAAAACGGTCATTAACAGCGGCGAAATTTCCGGCGATCATTAAAAGATCGCAAATTGTCCGATTCTGGCGACACAAAGGCAAGCTGATCCCCCAAAAAATCCTCGGAGACCTTCCTGCCCGATTACTGTCATACTAGAATGAACAGCTTAAGTATCAGGAAGATTTACGTGCCTAACCGTCTATTATCCTTTCTATTGCCCTTTTTTTGTGCTGTCCTGTTGCAGTCCTGCGCTTCAACAGACAGTGCGCCACCCAATGCATTCCTCATGGAAGAAGAGCAAATTGAGCCTGAAGCTCCCGTAAAACCTTTCCCGACTGAAACACTTTATCAATTATTGGTCGGGGAAATCGCCGGTGTTCGCAATCATGCGCCCATGGCGCTGCGCATCTACACTGAACAGGCACTTGCAACACGCGATCCACAAATCACCGCCCGAGCCGCCGGTATTGCAGCCTATCTGCAATCATTACCGGAACTGCTACAAACCTCGGAGCTGTGGACTGAACTTGAGCCTGACAACCCTCAACCACGGCAACTCTACGCCCTTGCCCTGACACAGAAAGGCCTTTTTCTGGAAGCCTACCCTCATGCGGAATTTGCCTTTCTACAGGGTTTTGAGGAACCAATTCTCACCCTGGCGGCATACAGCGAAAAAGCCAGCACCGAGACTCATCGTCAATTGCTCCAACGATATCAGGAACTCCAGTTAAAGCAGCCTGACAATGCCATTTCTGCGATTGGCAAAGCCATACTGCTGAATTATCTGCACCGAAATGAAGAAGCGCTCGCGGAAATAAAAAACGTTCACCGACGCCACCCCCAGATAGAGGTTGCGGCGCTGATGGAAACACAGCTGCTGCAACAGCTTGAACAACCCGAAGCGGCGCTGAAATCGCTACAGAGATCCGTTGAACAAATCCCCACAAGCAAGAAGTTGCGACTACAATACGCGCGCCTTCTCGCCAAGGATGACCTGTCGGCTGCGCATAAACAGCTCCGTATTCTGGCCGAGCAATTTCCCAACGATGTACAGCTTCACTTTTCACTGGCAATTGCCAGCCAGCAGCTGGGTATGATTGAGGAAGCCCGGCAGGCGTTCACCCGACTGACAGGAAACCCGGCCAGCAGTACCGATGCACACTTTGAATTGGGCAACATAGCGGAGGAAGAGGGCAATCTACCGCTGGCACTGACCCACTACCGTCAGGTTCGCAAAGGCAGAAACCTGATAACGGCAGCCAGCAGAGCCAGCGATATCATGGCTAAGTCAGGTCAGCTGGATGATGCCTTGCTGCACCTTAGAACACTTCGCCTGGAACAGACCGTGCGCTCGGTGCTGCTTTATCAGGTGGAATCCGAACTATTGATGGAATACGAGCAGCTCGACGAAGCCTATACCGTTTTGAGCCATGCGCTTAATCAACACCCCGAGAACATTCCGCTGCTTTACACCCGCTCAATCGTCAGCGAGCGCAATAACGACTTCCCACGCTCAGAGGCCGATCTGCGCGCCATTCTTAACAAGGACCAAAATAATGCCACGGCACTCAATGCGCTGGGCTACACACTGACACTTCACACTGACAGGTACGAAGAAGCTCACCAGCTTATCCTCCGCGCACTTGAGCTGCGGCCCGAAGACCCGGCTATTATCGACAGCCTCGGCTGGGTGCTGTATCACCTGGGGTTTTTTGAAGAGTCAATTCAGCAACTGCAACTGGCCATGTCAAAACTGCCCGATCCGGAGGTGGCCGCGCATTTGGGAGAAGTATTATGGCACGTAAACCGCCAGGAAGAGGCCATAAACGTCTGGCAACAAATATTGAAGAACGACCCGACCAACGAAATAGTGCTGAAAACCCAACGCAGACTGCAGGGCAACATGGAGAACGACTAATTGATTATCTCGCATTCCCGGCTGAGTTCGGCATTACTCATGACGGTACTGATCGCGCTGATCAACGGTTGCTCCGTTCAGCAGACCAAACCGGAAACCGTTAACTGGGAGCACCACCAGCAGCGACTGCTGGGGCTGGAACAGTGGCATATTAACGGCAAAATGGGCTATAAACAGGGCAGCGAGGGCGGCAGTGCCTGGCTGGACTGGCAACAGAACCGCGATAATTTTGAAGTCAGACTAAACGGGCCATTTGGCGCTGGCACCACATCCATAACCGGCAATGCAAGGGTTACCCGCTTGCTACAATCGGACCAGCAACCCATAGTAGCCAGCAGCGCCCGCGAGTTGACCAGATACCTGTTTGGCTGGTACTGGCCGGTAGAAGATTTGCGTTACTGGGTACGTGGCGTCCCCTCGCCCCTGACCCCCACACACGATCAGACGCGCAACGAACAGCAATTGCTTTCAACCCTTGAACAGGCCGGTTGGCAGCTGGAGTTTTCAAACTACGCCAATTACCCGGTGAATGGTCAGCAATGGAGCCTGCCTGGAAAAATTCGCGGTAAATTGTTAGAAGACAATGGCGATACCTCCTTCACACTGATCATTAAGTCCTGGCAAATTGACGCCTCATGAAGACAACACTGCGGCTCCCTGCTCCTGCCAAACTGAACCTGTTCCTGCATATTACGGGTCGCCGTGAAGACGGCTACCACAACCTGCAGACTCTTTTCCAGCTGCTGGATTACAGCGATACGCTCTCGTTCGAGTGCAACAAATCAGGCTCGATTGAACTTTCACCCGCGCTAACGGGCGTAGCAAAAGAAGATAATTTGATCTACAAAGCCGCCCGGCAACTGAAACCGTTTGCGAATGACTCCCTGGGCGTCACTATTAACATAGACAAAAAACTGCCTATGGGCGGCGGACTGGGCGGCGGCAGCAGTAACGCGGCAACTACGCTGGTGGGGCTAAACCATCTGTGGCAATTGGGCCTGACAGTTGATCAGCTGGCCAGTCTGGGGCGTGAACTGGGTGCGGATGTACCGGTGTTTGTACATGGCAATAGTGCCTGGGCAGAAGGCATTGGAGAACAGCTACAGGCCGTTGATATTACTGAATACTGGTATCTGGTTTTAGTCCCGCAGGTACAGGCATCAACCGCCGCAGTTTTTAACCATCAGCAATTGACAAGGAACACTCATCCGAGCACAATACGCGCCGTTCTTGAGCAGGGTGGTCGGAATGACTGCCAGAGTGTTGCTGAAATGCTCTATCCACCAATCCGGCAAGCCCGCGAGTGGCTGGAACATTTCACACCAGCTCAGATGACGGGGACAGGTGCTTGCATATTTGCCCGTTTCAATTCCAGAATCGCTGCCGAAACAGTTCTGGAACAGAAACCGGAGAACCTGCAAGGGTTCGTGGCCAGAGGCGTTAATCGGTCACCTCTGTATCGCGCTCTACCGTCAGAATAACTTACTTGGGGTGTCGCCAAGTGGCTAAGGCAACGGGTTTTGATCCCGTCATTCGGAGGTTCGAGTCCTCCCACCCCAGCCATTTTCTTATTAAAAATTGATATAACCCACTGCGAAATCGGTATCCACCATGCCCAACTTGATGGTTTTCTCTGGCAATGCCAATCCCGTGCTAGCCAACGAAATTACCCGCTGCCTGGGGGTCCACACTGGCAATGCAGTCGTCTCTCAATTTTCCGATGGCGAAATCAACATTGAATTACGTGAAAATGTCCGCGGTCGCGATGTTTTTATTATCCAGCCAACCTGTGCACCAACCCACAAGAACCTGATGGAACTGGTGCTGATGAGTGACGCTCTGCGACGCGCATCAGCTGCCCGCATAACAGCAGTAGTACCCTACTTTGGTTATGCCCGACAGGATCGCCGGGTGCGATCAGTCCGGGTACCCATCAGTGCCAAGGTTGTGGCCGACATGATCACCAATGTTGGTGTTGACCGGGTGCTGACTGTAGACCTGCACGCTGAACAGATTCAGGGATTCTTTGATTGTGCCGTAGACAATGTCTACGGCTCACCGGTATTGCTGGCCGACATCGAACGTCAGAAATACGAAAATCTACTGGTCGTTTCTCCGGATATCGGTGGTGTTGTGCGGGCTCGCGCCATCGCCAAAGAGCTCAATACCGATCTGGCCATTATTGATAAACGCCGACCAGAGGCAAACCAGGCCCAGGTCATGAATATTATCGGAGAGGTTGAAGGCCGCACCTGTCTTCTGGTGGACGATATCGTCGATACTGCCGGTACACTTTGCAAAGCCGCCGATGCACTGAAAGAGAACGGCGCCAAAAAGGTAGTGGCCTACTGTACGCACCCGGTACTTTCCGGCAAGGCCATAGAAAACATTGAAAACTCGGAGCTGGATACTTTGGTTGTCACCAACTCCATCCCTCTCAGCGAAGCAGCCAGTAAATGCAACCGCATACGCTCGCTTAGTCTGGGGCGCATGCTGGCAGAAGCTATTCGCCGCGTTAGCAATGAAGAATCCATCAGCGCGATGTTCTTATAGGCAACCCTGCCTTTAATCGAGTCGCACTGATTTTTAACCGCCCTTTTTCACAGAATCAGGGCAATAACCCACCCTATCAGTTCTGGTCGCGGACTGACTGGGAGCACAACAGGAGCAAAAGCTATGTCTACTGACTATGCACTAAATGCCAAGGCACGTGACAATGTAGGGAAAGGTGCGAGCCGCCGCCTGCGTCGTCTGGCCGCTGAAGTACCCGCCATTATTTACGGCGGTAAAAAAGACCCGCAGAACATTACGCTGACTCAGAACGAGTTTGCCCATGCGCTGGAAAATGAAGGCTTCTACTCGCAGATCATCACATTGAATGTCGATGGCAAAAAAGAAGATGTCATTCTGAAAGACCTGCAACGTCACCCGGCCAAACCGGTGATTCTGCATGCCGACTTTTTACGCATCAGCAAAGACCAGAAACTGCACACCAACGTGCCGCTGCACTTTATCAACGAAGATATTTGCGCAGGTATCAAAGTAGGTGGCGGCATTGCTGCACATAGCATGAACGAACTGGAAATCAGTTGCCTTCCTGCCGATCTGCCAGAATACATCGAAGTCGACGTAGCGGAAGTAGAAATCGGACAGATTTTGCACATTTCCGATATCAAACTGCCGTCCGGCGTGGAGAGTGTGGCACTGTCTCATGGCGAAGACCATGACCTGGCCATTTTCACCGTCAATAAGCCGAAAGCGGTTGAAGAAACATCAGAAGATGCTGGCGAAGATGAAGCAGCATCGGACGAAGAGGCTGACAGCGAAGACTGATTCGCCCAGCTTTAAGATCTCTGCGAACAAGGCCTCGGCTTGGTGGATACTCCGATTCAACTCATCGTGGGGCTGGGAAATCCCGGCTCCAGGTATGAAGGAACCCGCCACAATGCCGGGGCCGATTTCGTCCTGGCGCTGGCCCGTTGCCACAATATCAGCCTGAAGCAGGAAGCAAAGTTTTTTGGTAAAACCGGTCGGGGCACTATCGACAACCGTGATATACGGCTGTTGATTCCCTCCACCTATATGAATCGAAGCGGTCAGGCCGTTTCTGCCGCCGCCAGATTTTACAATATCCCCCCAGAAGCCATACTGGTTGTCCATGACGAACTTGACTTGAACCCAGGCACTGCGCGGCTGAAACTGGGTGGCGGCCACGGCGGGCACAACGGGCTCAGAGATACCATCAAAGCACTGGGGAACAATAAAGGCTTTGCACGACTTCGCATAGGCATTGGCCACCCAGGCCACGCCGATGATGTTGTCGATTTCGTACTCAAAAAAGCCTCAAAAAATGAACAGCTACTCATTGATGAATCGATCCATGAGGCCATACGCATTATTCCTGACACATTAAAAGGCCAATGGAACGACGCGATGAAAAAATTACACACTGCCAGTGCATAGCCCCGGACTGCACTGACACAAACAGCCTCTCAACCAGAACCAGGGACATCAGCTTCTCTGGCTAACCAGACAAGGGTTTTTAATATGGGCTTTAACTGTGGCATCGTCGGCCTCCCAAACGTAGGCAAATCAACCCTCTTTAATGCACTGACTAAAGCGGGTATTGATGCAGAGAACTTCCCGTTTTGCACCATTGAACCCAACACTGGCATTGTGCCTATCCCCGATCCGCGGCAGGACAAACTGGCAGAAATTGTAAAACCTGAAAGAGTGGTTCCCACGACGATGGAGTTTGTTGATATTGCCGGGCTGGTTGCTGGCGCTTCAAAGGGTGAAGGTCTGGGCAACCAGTTTCTCGCCAACATCCGTGAAACCGATGCCATCGCGCACGTCGTGCGCTGTTTTGACGATGAAAACGTCATTCACGTTGACGGTGCCATTAATCCTGCCACCGATATTGAAGTGATCAATACCGAGCTGGCACTGGCCGACCTTGAAACAGTGGAAAAAGCCCTGCTGCGGGCAACCAAAGCGGCCAAGGGGCAGGACAAGGACGCCGTTCGCCTGAAAGCATTGCTGGAAAAAATTCAGCCTCATCTGGATGAAGCCAAACCACTGCGATCCTTCGGACTCAACGACGACGAACTCAGGGAACTGAGACACCTGAGTCTGCTGACCATCAAGCCCACCATGTATATCGCCAATGTGGATGAAGATGGTTTCGACGACAACCCTTATCTGGATGCAGTAACCGCCATAGCAGAGTCTGAGGGTGCAGTTGTAGTGCCGATCTGCAACAAGCTCGAAGCCGAAATCGCCGAGCTCGAAGACGAGGAAAAACAGGATTTTTTGGAAGAAATGGGTATGGGTGAGCCTGGTCTCAACCGTGTGATCCGGGCTGGCTACTCTCTGTTAGGGCTACACACCTATTTCACCGCAGGCGTCAAGGAAGTGCGTGCGTGGACTATCAAGATCGGCGACAAGGCTCCACGTGCCGCTGCTGCCATTCATACAGATTTTGAGAAAGGTTTCATCCGTGCCGAGGTGATTGCCTACGAAGACTTTATCACCTGCAAAGGCGAGCAAGGCGCGAAAGATGCCGGCAAATGGCGACTGGAAGGAAAAGAGTACGTGGTCAAGGACGGTGACGTGGTGCATTTCCGATTCAATGTATAAAAGGAGCCTGTAAAGCTAACACGGTTGCATTATGGATGTCCGCACCCGGACCGGTTTACATGACTGCTGTCAAATATTGCCAGATAGCAATAACAGCCGAAATGATCAGTACCAGCATGGTTAACAATGTTCCCAGGAACCTCAGAGGGTGGTTCATGTTTTCCATACTGAGTCCTACAGGGTGAATAACACGGCCCATCAATAGCGTCGATCCAAGCAGATGTAAGATAGTCGCGCTGGTGCCATTCAGCTCCAGCACCGCCAACAAAACCAGCGCCAGCGGCACATATTCTGTGAAATTGCCATGCCGACGCACCCTGATCAACAAGCCAACATCATCAGCCGTACCCAGTGAAATACGTTGTTTCAGACGACCGGTTCCCGCGTGAAAAGCCAGCGCGACGCCAAGAATACCCAGCACTCCGGCATATAAAGCTGTAACCATTAAAGGCATGCTCACCACCCCGTGTTGCTTTTGCGTTCGTTATTTAAAAGCGCGGTCTTACTGCCAATACCGCTGAGAAACACTATAACACAACCGAATCAGCCGAAAGTCCAAGTGCATTCTGGCTAGCAACCGGGCAAAAACACTATTTTTTTAGCGCATCAACACTCACCGGCGTTGCTTCTGGTATAAAGGCCAATGCTTCCGAATTAATGCAGTAACGCAACCCGGTAGGGTCTGGTCCATCGTCAAACACGTGCCCCAGATGCTCACCGCACTTCGACAGTACCTCAGTACGGCGCATGCCCCACGACCAGTCTTTTTTAAGCACGATATTGTCTTTATTAAAAACCTCCCAAAAACTCGGCCAGCCGGTGCCGGATTTAAATTTATGGTTGGAATGAAAAACGGGTAATCGACAACCCGCCGTTACATAAGTGCCCGGCTGCTTGTTATTCAGCAGCGCACCCGTAAAGGGCCGCTCTGTACCTTTCTTCCAGAGAATACGGTATTGCTCCGGCGTCAGTATTTGCTTCCAGGCAGACGTCGGAATTAAAGCGGTATCACCACCGCTGGCAATAATCTGGCGGGCCTGATTAATCGTCATGGTTTTATCGACATCAGCAGTCACAGAGACGGTGAGTACAGCCAGGGAAAATATCACGAGCAAGGACAAGCCGCGGAGTATATTTTTAAACATGGTGCTGACCATCCAGAAGTTACGTCAGCTTTTGACCACCGATAACCGCCGATGTTCAAGTGCAGGCATTTTTTGCCGTAGCTGTTTTAATTTCTGCAGATCAATATCCGCAGAAACAACACCCTGCCCTCCTGCAATCTCCGCAATCACACCACCCCAGGGATCAATGATAGTTGAGCCTCCCCACGTCGGCTTGCCGGGGTGATTCCTGTCGCCCATGTTCGCACCAACAACGTAACAAAGGTTCTCCACTGCGCGAGCCCTTAGCAACAACTGCCAGTGAGCCTTTCCGGTTGCGGCAGTAAACGCCGATGGCACCAACAATATCTCGGCACCACAGGCAGACAGGTAGCGATAAAGTTCGGGAAAACGAAGATCGTAACAAACACTCAAACCCAGCTTGCCGAACGGCGTCTCAACCACTACAGGTGTATCACCAGGGCAATAATCCTGTGATTCACGGTAACGGCTATCCTGATCGCCACCTTCGGCGACATCCACATCAAACAGGTGGATTTTGTTGTAGCGCGCCACTTCGCAACCTCGATCATCGAGCACAAAGCTGGCAGCATAAGGCCTGCTCTCTGCCGGTTTGTCGGCAACAGGTAGAGTACCACCCACCAGCCAGACGCCCTGCTTGCGGGCCTGCTCACGAAGAAAACTGCGCACAGGTCCATCCTCAGATACTTCCAGAACACCTCTTTCCGAGGCCGTTTCAGCACGGCTGCAATCACCGCTACCACAACCGTAATAGGCAAAGTATTCCGGCAGCACAATGAGGTTTGCGCCTTCAGACACCGCTTGGGCAATCAAATCTTCGGCCTGCTTCAGATTGGCTTCGAGACTCGTACTCGCCAGCATTTGTATTGCTGAAATTCTCATTGTAAATCGACCTTTTGATCTGGTTGGCCGTTCTCTGGCAGGGTCGCTCCATTATCCACCCCCTTAGCCTTCCTCAGGCTATCGCTGAATATCTGATTCACTTGCAGCGATGGGTCATCCCAAGACCCTTTGATGCTGTAACCGATACTGGATAACTGGTCGACCTGTTTCTTGAAAATTTTTCCGGTCACGTAAACACCTGCCGCAGCCGGTAATCCGCCAACCAGTGCGGCCATCCACGGCAGGTTGGTACCCACCGGCAACGTTGTCACCAGAGTTGCGTCAATTTGTTCGGTTATCAGATTGGCGTTGCCAAGCATCTTCATTCTGCCGGATGACATCTCCACGACCAGAGCGGGATCAAAATGCATGACACCCCGATTAAAAATCAGGCCGCCATGGAGGTTTTTATAGTCCATGCCTTTCTGGAAAAGATCAGAAAAATCGAGCCGGAGCCGCCGCGCCCAGTTAGCAAAATTAAACAGGCTGATCGTGCGCATCAGAGCATTGGTTGCTGCGCCAGGCGATTTGTAGAATTTCCCGTTGTTTAGCTCCATAGCCAGAGAACCTTCTACATTTTCTATAGCCAGATTCGCAGGTGTGTCCTGCCATCCAAGACTGGCACGGAAGTAGGCTTCTTTACTGTCAAGTGCTTTAGCCATTCCTCTCTGCTCCAGTACCTCACCTATATCCCCGGCATGAAATACGCCATCAAATTCGGACGAATGCTGCCCCTTTTTCAATAACCAAAGCAGACTGGTTTCGCTGCTTTCGCCAATGTGATCACCAAGAAAAAGCCCGCCGAATTTAGCCCGAATATTGTTAAACAGCGCGCCTTCCTGCTGAGGCAAAACAGCAAACGAGGCGCTGCCATAATGATTCGCCCCCACACTGAAATCCTGCACAGAAAAATTGACCGCAGGAATATCCGCCGGGTTGATGTTCTTCAAAGGGTCGGCGCTATCATCTGCTTTTGGAAGAGACAAACGACTCAAGGCAATGGTTAGTGAACGATCTGCATCTGGCAAAATGATTACATCGCCAGCTGCAAGATCACTATCGAGATTCAACTGCCACTGTGAGCCCTGCCTGGCTCCCTTTAGCAGCACATCGCGCAGCCTGAATTCACCTATTTCAGCCTGATCAAATCGCAAATCGAGTTTTGGCATTAATGCAGTGCCAACTGACAGACTGGCCCCGTTGTTTTGCCAAAGGCCATAAACAGTCCGCCATTCGGACAAATCCATCCGCGAGAGATAACCTCCAACGCTGAACTGTCCCTGCTCTGGCATTTCCGTCAAAGGCTGGTTAATCGCCAGCGCACCACGAACCACTTCACCGTTACGCAACTCCAGTGAGCTGTCAACCAGATCCCCAAAGTGAATGTTAACGTCGGTGGTTTTATTAAAACCGATATTGAGCGCGGTTTTGCGAACGTCATCCGCCTTCTTTGCAAATGGCCGAGGCAGATCAACAGCAAGTCCTTTCAAGTCGCTGCTGACTGAGAGTCGCGGATACAGCTTCTGAGGCTCTACCACTTCGGCATTGTTCGTAAAAGGTAATTGCAATTCTGCACTGTATCGCGTGCCACCACTGAGCAATTGCCCTTGTGGCAAACTCAGATAAGCTGACAGTTTTTCGGCAGCAACCATTCCGCTGCCCTGAATTTTTGTCAGCATTCCGTCTCCGGTTATTTCGCTAACAATCTTGGCCCTCAGCGGCTGATCCCAGAATGTGCCAGTAATCAGTTTTGCATTCAAACCGTCATTGAGCCGGTATCGCAAACTGCCTTCCAGTTTTTCAAAGACAAGATCTCCGGCAATATCAGTAAACCGTGCATTCCCAAAGGTCGTATCAACTCGATAATGCTCCCCCGCCTTATCAGCGGTTAACGGAATGGCCAGGTCGAGATCCAGGTAAGAGTTACCGGAGATGTTCCAGTCTTGCAGTGCCGATACCCGTTCCGCCAATGGCGACTGATGCAGCACGGACAGCACTTCCCCCATATCCCCTTCTGCCTTGGCTTTTATAAGCAACAGTGTACTGTCTGTTTCCTTGCTCGAAATCAGGCTGACATCTGCTGAGTCAATCCTGACATTACCCAACATGCCTTTCGTTACGGCCCCATTGAATTCGGTGTCATCAAGATCAATGCGGGCATTAAATGCCTTTAAGGGTAACCAGTCAGGCTGAAAAGCCAGCTCACTGTTTTCTACATTAAGGTGCAGTTGCACTGTCCGCCCCGAATGTTCGCCCTTCAGAGCACCACGCCAGATAAATCCCGCTTCGGCAACATCAATATCTGTAGGGGCATATTCAAGCCATGTCCGCAATCCATCATTCAGCGTTTCAGGTAAGTAGCGGTTCCGATACCGGGAATGCGTATTTTTCACGCCAGCCAGTAAAAACATTTCAGGAACCCGGTCACTACCCACTGGAATATCCAGATACAAGTATGCGCGTCCGACCCCTTCTGCACCGCCGACCGCTATCGGTCCACTTGCAACTTTCACCGCACTGTCGACCTGATCCCAGCGCCAGCGCACTTGCCCCTTGATCGAGCTGTGCTCCATATAATCCGGGTAAACTGCGGGGTAATACATGGCAAAACCATCGGGGCTGTCGAGTTCAACTAACCCTTCTGTCACACCCTGCTCACTGTAAAACTCTGCATAGCCATTGATCTGTCGGCTGGCGGGCGCACCATGCCAGGAAGCAATGGATATATCATCCATGTTCATTCTGGCATGCACTGCCGGATCACCCTCTTGCAATCCGATCTGGAGATGAATGCGTTTTAACACGCCTTTAGGCTGCAAATTGTCCAGCGCATTGAGAATCGCTTCGGGCGGCAGTTTTGTGCCTTGCAATAATTCTGCGAAGGTGGCTACATTGAGTCGATTAAAATAGAGCGAACCACTTCCCCAGTTGCCCCCCATCTGCTGAGAGTACACAGCATTAAATGGCTCAATATCGAATTCACCCCAATCAAAATCCACACCCTGCCAGCGCATGCCCCAGCTATTGCCCGCACTGAACCACCCTGTTGCCTCGGCACGGAAGTTTTTCAGCGGCTCGGCATCTGCCAGCCAGTTCATGGGGATTTCATCTGCTCGAACCAGCCCCACCCATTCGAACTTGTCCAGCCCCTGCAGGTCAATCCAGAATTCTGCATCCAGATCACTCTGTATATCTCCAACCCGCGCCACCAATTCAGGAAACCAGTTTTTGAGGATCGCATTGACAGATCCATCAAAATTAATCCTGCTGAGCTTCAGATAACCGCTGCCGAAAAAATCCTGGTAGCTCCCGGTATCATCAACGCCTTCCAACACCAGCCTGGCAGACTCCTGCTGCCCATCCAGAGCCAGCGATGCGTGTAACCGGTGAAAATCACCATCACTCTCCACCACCATATCCCGTGCATTCACAATGGTGCGAGTGCCCGAATAGAAGGCCAGTGTCACCTGCAGTTCGGCTATTTCAATATGATCACTGAGAAAGATGACATCCAGCAGATTGCTGCCGGAAGCCCCGCCGCCCATAGACAAACCGGCCAGACTCCACTGCCCCTGCCGATTCTCCTGTAATGTCAATCGGGCTTCGCCAAAAGTGAGCTCGTGCCAGATCAGCTCCCACGAAAAAAGGCTTTGAAAAAAATTCAGATCAAAGGTCAACGAACTGAGAGTCATTGCCGGCTCAGTCTGGTCAGCGTCGCCAAACAGCGCAATATCCTCGGCAGTAATACTGGGAATCAGTTTTTCCCAGCTGCCGGATAAGCGCTGAGCACGAAACCGTACACCAAGCAATTCAGAGACGTATTCATTTAACGCCGGGCGATAGCTCTCCAGCCCATCAATGGCCTGCCTGCCGAGAGAAACCAATACCGCCAGGGTAACCAGTAGCGCCGCAGAGAAAAACCAAACTCTGCGGGCAAGAAAAACCAGTATTTTTTTCCAGTTTACTGCCATGTTAGCTGCGGTATATCCTTACCATCTAATGGGCGTGAACGGGAATGATGTCATACTGCTCTCTGGAGTAAACATCTTCCACTCTCAATTCTATTCGACGTCCAAGAAACTCCTCCAGATCAGCGACGTTAGCAGAATTTTCATCCAGCAGCCGATCTATCACTACCGGCGCGGCCAGCACCAAAAACCGGTCACACTCAAACGCCCTGGCTTCTCGCAAAATTTCTCTCAGTATTTCATGACAGACCGTTTCTGCGGATTTCATGCTGCCCTTGCCATCACAGGCGGGACATGGCTCGCACAGCATTTGAACCAGACTTTCACTGGTACGTTTGCGTGTCATTTCCACTAGGCCCAGGTCAGAAACACCTGTAATCACCGTTTTGGCGCGATCCCTTTCCAGGGATTTCTCCAATATTCGATGCACCTGACGCTGGTGTTCAACATCCCGCATATCAATAAAATCGATAATAATAATGCCGCCAAGGTTGCGCAGTCTGAGCTGCCTTGAAATGGCGGTCGCCGCCTCAAGGTTGGTCTTGAAAATAGTTTCCTCAAGATTCCGGTGACCGACAAAGGTACCTGTATTGACGTCAATCGTGGTCATTGATTCGGTTTGCTCTATCACCAGATCACCGCCAGACTTCAGATGCACCCGCTTATCCAGCGCCCGACTGATTTCATCTTCAACCCCATAGAGATAGAACAGTGGCCGGTCATCCGTATAACGTTCAATTTTCGATGACATTTCCGGATTGAACTGTTCGGCAAAAACCTTCATTTCATGGAAAAACTCTCCGGAATCCACCCGGATCTTTTCAACCGATTCCATTTGCACATCACGCAGCGTTCGAAGATGCAGCGGTAAATCTTCATAGAGTTTCGCAGGAGCATCGGCCACCTTGAATTTCTCTTCAAGGTGGCGCCATAGCTGTTTCAGGAACTTTTTATCGGCATGTATCTCTTCGTCACTGATACCTTCGGCAGCCGTGCGCACGATATAACCTTCACCATCGGTCACATCTTCTTCCAGCAGTGATCTAAGACGTTCCCGTTCAGCATCTTCGCCAATGCGTTGAGAAATGCCAACTTTTGAAACCTGTGGCATAAAAACCAGATATCGCGAGGAAAGCGAAAGCTGTGTTGTCAGTCGCGCCCCCTTGCTGCCAATCGGGTCTTTGGCTACCTGCACATTCACAAGCTGGCCTTCACGCAACAAACGGCGGACATCAAGTTCACCCGCTCGAGCAAGCTCCTGTCGCTGCTGGTCGGAGAGATGGATGTCGTCAATATGGATAAAACCGGCACGCTCGAGACCGATATCCACAAACGCCGCCTGCATGCCTGGCAACACTCTCACTACTTTGCCCCGGTAGATATTGCCGACAAAACCGCGGTGATAGGTGCGTTCGAGAGAGACTTCCTGCAGCACACCGTTTTCTATATGCGCAACACGCGTCTCCATCGGCGTCATGTTAATCAGAATTTCAGAATTCATACCCACCACTTATCTTGACTATTCACCACTGTTGCCACCAGGGGATGCCAAAACGTCTCATCAATTGCGTTGTTTCAGCCACAGGCAAACCGACAACACCGGAATAACTGCCTTCAATTTTATCCACAAACACCGCACCGGCACCCTGTATAGCATAAGCACCGGCTTTGTCAGCAGGTTCCCCGGTTTGCCAATAACGCTCCATTTCGTCTCTATCCAGATGCCGAAAGGTCACCAGCGTTTCCGAAACCAGGCTCTCTATCCGTTCATCCTGACAAATGGCCACCCCGGAGAGAACCCTGTGAGTAGTGCCCGATAAAAACTGCAATGTCTGTAGAGCTTGCTGTTGATTTTCCGGCTTGCCAAAAATTTTCTGCGCCAAAACCACCGCCGTGTCCGCAGCCATCACCGGTAAGGATTGATTGCTCGCCCGCCAGCCAGCCGAAGCCTTTGTTTCTGCCATACGCGTCACATATTCCACAGGACTTTCTCCCGCAAAAACAGTTTCATCCGTGAACACAGGCTGCACAATAAAGCGGGCACCAATCTGCTTCAGCAGGTCTCGTCGCCTGGGCGATGCGGAAGATAAAATAAAATCGGCAGATAGCGTCATTAGTCTGTGCTGTTTAAGTGGCTGGCCGTGCAATTATACAACTGACAACAAATGCTGCGCCCAAGTGGCAGGCTACTCTTCACTCACAACCCTGCGCATCGGCAGCTGCACCAACGGCCACAAACAGGCCGTCAGCAAAGCAGGCAAAAACACCGAACGCCCCGAAGCAGTGACATCGAGAACCCACATATCAATTGCGCCTGTCACCAAAGAATTCACTACCGCCAAAACAAATACCAGCGCTAGCTGATGCAGCACAGTTGCGTAATGAAAGCGCTTTTGCACAGCTTTCAGCAGATAAACACTCAGACAAATACCCAGTGCATAGCGGCCCATCACACCACCCAGCACAATATCCAGCAACAGCCCGGCAAAAAACCCCAACACCACGCCATATTCTGATGGCCGACACAAAACCCAGAAAACCACGACCAGCAACAACCATTGTGGCTGCCAGCTATAATCAAATACCGACCAGGGATAAATTTCCATCAGCAACCCCAGCACTAACGAACAAAGCACCCAGAAGTTGACAGGAATACGCGTCTGACTCAACGATTAATCCCCAAGCCGGTCCACTTCAGAAAAAATCAACAACAGATGTCTGCTGCGATCAAGGCGGGCGGCAGGAACGACAGCCACCTCTAGATAGGTATCTTCCTGCGACTTTTTCACGGCTGAAACTCTTCCCACCGGGTAGTTAGGCGGGTATCGCCCACCAAGGCCGGAACTGATCAACTCATCCCCCACCCGCACATCTGTAGTGGGCGTCACAAAGCGCAGCCGCAGACGCCCATAGTCGCCCGTTCCTTCGGCGATGCTGCGAACCCCATTGCGAAGCAACTGAACCGGCAGGGCGTGATGTTCATCCGTAATCAACAAGACACGGCTGTGATCCGAATAAACCTCCACCACCTGCCCCATCAAACCATCGGCATCGAGCACTGGCTGACCGGGATAAACCTGATCATTGCTCCCCCGATTGATAAGAATAGTCTGTTGTGCTGGGTCAGAAGAAACCCCGATCAATTCGGTCACCAGAACGCTGTCGGACAGAAGCTCCGTAGCATTCAGCAGGTTGCGCAGCCGAACATTTTCAGTTGCCAGTGCTGCCATACGTTGCACCCGACCCTGCTGCACCAGCAGCTCAGTGCGTAACCGCTCATTCTCGGCCTCAAGCTGGGCTCTGCTGACTACCGTCTGACTGCCCCACTCCGCAAGGCGATCGGGGATATTGGTAATCCAGTAAAAGGGTTTTGAAAACTCTGCCAGTTGTCCGCGGACAGGCTGTAGCCAGCCGGTATAGTGACTCACAAAAATCAGACAAATTGCCACGAGCGACAGCACCAGCACCCGGCCGGTATTGGAACTGCTCTTACGAAAGATATTTTTAATGTCGCCGCCCCGAATAGACTCACTTTACTGCGCGCAGTGTATCGTCTACCGGAATCATTTTGTAGCCGCTATTCGGCAGTCACACCTTCGGCCAATTGCTGGAATGATCGATCTTAATCAGAGAGCACATCAATCCGTCGTTTATCCAGCATTTCCAACGCCTTACCGCCGCCGCGAGCCACACAGGTTAAAGGCTCATCCGAAACAATTACCGGCAACCCCGTCTCATGGGTCAGCAACCGATCCAGATCGCGCAATAGTGCGCCGCCACCCGTGAGAATAATACCGGTTTCCGCAATATCGGAAGCCAGCTCGGGAGGTGATTGTTCCAACACTTTTTTAACCGCCTGAACAATACCGGCCAGCGGCTCTTGCAAGGATTCGAGCACTTCATCGCTGTTCAGTGTGAAGCTCTTGGGAACACCCTCGGCGAGGTTGCGACCACGCACATCAATTTCCATCACTTCGTTGCCAGGATAGGCACTGCCGATTTCCATTTTGATGCGCTCGGCCGTTGTATCACCAATAATGCTGCCGTATTTGCGACGAACATAGTTACTGATTGCCTCATCGAAGCGGTCGCCACCAATACGTACTGAGTCAGAGAACACCACGCCATTGAGAGACAGGATAGCAATCTCGGTAGTACCCCCACCAATATCCACCACCATTGAACCACAGGCTTCATCCACTGGCAGCCCGGCGCCAATAGCAGCAGCCATAGGCTCTTCAATCAGAAATACTTCACGCGCACCGGCACTCATCGCGGACTCACGAATCGCTCGTTTTTCCACTTCCGTAGCCAAACAAGGCACGCAAATCAGCACTCGGGGGCTAGGTGGTATCAAACGGCTGGAATGCACTTTTTTAATGAAGTGCTGTAACATCTTTTCCGTCACCTGAAAATCGGCTATCACCCCGTCTTTCAACGGCCTGATAGCAGTGATATTACCAGGCGTCCGACCCAACATCCGCTTCGCCTCAACGCCCACCGCCTCAACAATTTTTTGACCGTGATGAGAGCGAATAGCCACTACCGAAGGCTCATTGAGAACAATCCCCTTATCCCTGACATAAATCAGAGTGTTCGCGGTTCCCAAATCGATGGAAACATCGTTTGAAAAAAGACCGCGCAATCGCTTTAACATGAAAATTATTTCCTTCTTGATGGCACCCCGGCTGCTTTGTCAGATGACAAGGGGGAACCTGACCCACTAAACTGGCGACTCTATCAACCAAAGTGCCCCAGAGCAAGGTATTATAGGGCTTCATGAGAACCAGAACCCGCTTTATTACAGCCTCAAGTATCAGAACACATGACCGGATGCCCCCGCGCCAGTACCTTCACTGCCGTAATTATGATACCTTAGCGGCCCGGCTCCGAATCAGGCGAAATCAGTTTTATCACAGATACGGACACCCCGAAAACCAGGCACGAAATTCAAAAAATGACCATCGAACGCGCAGACATTGAAAAACTGGCAGAACTGGCCCGTATCGGCATCACTGAAGAGAATATCGCCGAAACCACTCGCAGCCTCGGAGAGGTGCTCGCACTTGTCGATCAGCTACAGGCTGCCGACACTTCCGGAGTAGACCCCATGGCGCATCCACTCGATGCGGTACAGCGCCTGCGACCAGACCGGATCACCGAACCAGACTGCCGGGAAGCAATGCAGGCCATTGCACCGGCAACCGAAGACGGTCTGTTCCTGGTTCCCAGAGTGATCGACTAGAGGCTTCCGGTTAAGGGCAATTAAGTACACGGAATAGATGAATCAATACTCGCACCGAACGGCAGCATTGATTTGCGCCATTCACAAACAGCTTATTTCAAGAACGGAATTTCATCTCGCATGCACCACAAAACATTAGCCCAACTGGCAGCAGGCCTGGAATCCGGCGAATTTTCCAGTGTTGAGCTCACCCGGCATTATCTGGATCGCATCGCCAGATTCGATAAAACCTTCAACAGTTATATCTCGGTCACCGCCGACTCCGCTTTAGCCAGGGCAGCAGAAGCCGATCAACAACGTGCATCCGGAAGAGCAACTTCACTCTGCGGTATACCCATTGCCCACAAAGATATTTTTTGCACTCAGGGCATTCGCACCAGCTGCGGCTCCAGAATGCTCGACAACTTCGTGCCCCCCTACAACGCCACCGTTGTTGAGAACTTTAACTCCGCCGGCACAGTGACCCTGGGCAAAACCAACATGGACGAGTTCGCCATGGGCTCATCCAACGAAACCAGCTTTTACGGCCCGGTGAAAAATCCCTGGAACACCCAGACCGTTCCCGGCGGTTCATCCGGTGGCTCGGCGGCAGCGGTTGCAGCTCGGCTGGCACCAGCGGCTACCGCCACGGATACTGGCGGCTCCATTCGCCAACCTGCCGCATTGTGTGGCGTTACCGGCCTGAAACCCACTTATGGACGCGTTTCCCGCTGGGGCATGATTGCCTTTGCCTCCAGTCTCGATCAGGGCGGCCCCATCACTCGGACCGCCGAAGACGCGGCACTGATGATGAACGTGATGGCCAGCTTCGACCCCAAAGACTCTACATCGCTGGACCGCGAAGTACCGGATTACACCCGTACACTCAGCGACAGCATCTGCGGTCTGAAAATAGGGGTACCCAAAGAATACTTCGGCGAAGGTCTTAACCCTGGCACCGCTCAAGCTGTTGAAAACGCCCTGAAAGAGCTGGAAAAGCTCGGCGCAAACCTGGTTGACATCAGCCTGCCCAACACCCATCTGGCCGTACCTGCCTATTATGTGATTGCACCCGCTGAAGCCTCGGCCAATCTCTCCCGGTTTGATGGCGTGCGTTACGGCTACCGCTGTGAAGACCCGAAAGACCTGCGCGATATGTACATGCGTACCCGCGCTGAAGGCTTTGGCGATGAAGTCAAACGTCGCATCTTGGTGGGCAGCTACTGCCTCTCGGCGGGCTATTACGATGCCTACTACCGCAAAGCCCAGCAGGTGCGTCGTCTGATCAAACAGGATTTTATCAGCGCCTTTGAGCAAGTCGACGTCATCATGGGGCCAACCTCCCCATCACCCGCTTTTGAATTTGGCGCCAAAGGGAATGACCCGGTTGCCATGTACCTGGAGGACATCTACACCATCGCCACCAACCTGGCAGGGCTGCCCGGCATGTCAGTCCCCTGTGGCTTTGTCGACAACAAACCCGTTGGCCTGCAAATTATTGGCAATTACTTTGATGAAGCTCGCATGCTGAATATTGCACACCAATACCAGACATCCACCGACTGGCATCAACGAGCCCCGGCCAGCATTAACGGGGAGGCTATCTGATGGAATGGGAAACCGTTATCGGTCTGGAAGTACACGTTCAGCTTGCCACTCAAAGCAAAATATTCTCCGGGGCCAGCACCGCTTTTGGAGCAGAGCCCAACACCCAGGCCTGCGCTATTGATCTGGCCATGCCGGGCACATTGCCAGTTGCCAACGAACAGGCGTTTCACTACGCCATTATGTTTGGCCTGGCCGTAGACGCTGAAATTGCCAGCACCTCGGTATTTGAACGCAAAAACTATTTTTACCCCGACTTGCCCAAAGGTTATCAAACCACACAACTGGAAAAGCCCATTGTCGGCCCTGGCCGTGTTGAAATAGAGCTGGCAAACGGCAGCAAAAAATCTATTCGCATTCATCATGCGCACCTGGAAGAAGATGCAGGGAAATCCCTGCACGAAGCCTCTTTTGAAAGACATGGTCACGGCATGAGCGGCATTGATCTCAACCGCGCCGGTACACCGCTGATTGAAATTGTCTCCGAGCCTGACATGCGCAACGCCGAAGAAGCGGTAGCTTTTGCCAGGAAGCTGCACAGCATTGTCACCTCTCTGGGCATCTGCGACGGCAACATGTCGCAAGGTTCGATGCGGTTTGATGTCAACATTTCTGTGCGCCCCAAAGGCCAGGAAGAATATGGCACCCGCACCGAGACCAAAAACCTCAACTCCTTCAAGTTCATGGAAGACGCCATTGCACTGGAAGTGGAACGTCAGATCGATCTGATCGAAGACGGCGGCAAAATCGTGCAGGAAACCCGCTTGTACAACGGCGACACCCGTACCGCTCGCGCCATGCGCAGCAAAGAAGAAGCTAACGATTACCGCTACTTCCCCTGCCCCGACCTGCTACCCGTCGTTATTGATGACGATACCATTGAAACCCTGCGAGCCAACTTGCCGGAATTACCGGACGCCCGCCATGACCGTTTTATGGAGCAGTACGGGCTTTCCAGTTACGATGCCAATATTCTCAGCGCAGATGCACCAGTAGCACACTACTTCGAACAAACTGTTGCCGCCAGCAACAACGCAAAACTTTCAGCCAACTGGATTATGGGAGAACTATCGGCTCAGCTAAACGCCCAGGAGCTACCCATTACCCAAAGCCCTGTCAGCGCCGACCACCTTGCACAAATGATTCAGCGTATCGACGACAACACCATCAGTGGAAAAATGGCCAAACAGGTGTTTGAAGGCATGTGGAACGGCGAAGGTAACGCCGACTCCATTATTGAAGCCAAAGGGCTCAAACAAGTTTCTGACACTGGCGCACTGGAGCAAATGGTTATGGAGGTAATAGCCAACAACCCCGCTATGGTCGAAGACTACCTAAGCGCTGAAGAAAACAAACGCAAGAAAAAACTCGGCGGTTTTATGGGGCAAATTATGAAAGCCTCAAAAGGTCAGGCCAACCCGCAACAGGTGAACCAAATACTCCTGCAAAAGCTAAACGACTTACTCTAAAAAATAGAGCCCAAAATTTAATGGGTTACGTCATTACAAGCCGACAGCTCTGACGAAAACCCGATAGAAATAGGAAAAACAATCATGTCACTAAAAAAAGACAAACAGAAAGTCCTTGGCGAAGTTTTTGACGAAGCACGCATAAAAACCTTCCTGAACTTTGAAGCGCCAACAGGTGTAAACCACGACTTTCACCTGCTGGAAAAAGCCTATCGCGGCATGAAAGCTGAAAACTTCGACACTTTCCTGACATTCTTTCTCGAAGCGGGCCTCAACATCAACGCCACTAACCCGGCAGGACAAACACTGCTAAAAATTACCGAAGCACACCGACACGGCGAAGATTACGCCACCGCCCTAAAAAAACATGGCGCAGAATAAATAGCCTTAAATTACAGGCTATCGCTACAAATTGCTCAACGGGCTACGGACTCCCTTAGCCCCCTGCTTTAACACATGGGTGTAGATTTCAGTGGTTTTCACATCACTATGCCCAAGCTGCTCCTGCACCGTGCGAATATCAGCACCTGATTGCAAAAGATGAGTCGCAAAAGAGTGGCGCAGAGTGTGACTGGTAACTTGCTTATTTATATTTGCAGCTCTTGCTGCTTGAGCAATGCGCTTATTCAGAGCACTTTCATCAAAATGATGCCTTCTCCACAACTTTGACTGTGGGTCAATGGACAGCCGCGAAGCCGGAAACAAATAATGCCAGCCTAACTGACGAGGTGCATTTCTATACTTTCGCGCCAACGCATCTGGCAACCAAACACCCGAATAATCCGGGTTCTGACTATCTTCAGCTAAAAAAACCTTGACTCGCTGAACCTGCCAACGAATTGATTCGTGCAGCTCAGGCGCAAGAGTAACCAAACGATGTTTACCGCCCTTGCCGTACCAAACCTGCAACTGAGACATATCAAAATCAACATCCTTAACCCTCAATCGCACAAGT
The DNA here is from genome assembly GCA_024234435.1 of Pseudomonadales bacterium. NCBI lineage: Bacteria > Pseudomonadati > Pseudomonadota > Gammaproteobacteria > Pseudomonadales > Pseudomonadales bacterium. The sequence goes on along the minus strand of JACKOF010000004.1, from coordinate 2,256 downwards.
TCTATACGACGCAAGCCAGACCCATACATCAAAGAAACCATCAGCTTTACCGAGCCTGACAACTGCCCCAGTAAACCCGACACCTCACGCTGGGTTAACACAACGGGTAACTTTTGTTGCCTGCTCGCCCTAGAAAAGGCAGACAAATCACCCACATCCTGATTCAAGAATTTTGTTTTCAAAAAAACAACCGCATTTAACGCGATTGCCTGCGTTCCCGCCGACACATTTCGCTCAACCGCAAGATAAGTAAGAAACTGCTCGATATGGCCGTCCCCCAAATCTTTTGGGTGTTGCTTGTGATGATAAAGTATGAAACATTTAATCCAGTAAAGGTAACTGGAAATTGTGCGCTTGCTGTAACGGCGAACCCGCATAAATGATTCAACGGATTGAAGAAAGGGAGATTGTCGCATGGTGTTAGCCTCATCCTTGAAACCATGGGTAAACAGAATAGTCGGATTACCTGACAAGTCAATTGTTATCAGGCCGACGGCCTTTTTATTATTCCCCAGCAAAACCCAAAATTATTTTTCCAGCATTTTCAATGAATTAAAGGCAAACCAAAAACCTCTGCAGGAATTAAAAGGCCGCCTTCTAATAATTATTATGAGGCTGAAGGCCTCATTAACATACTGTTATGAGCTATAGAGGGATCTATGATCGCTGAACATATAACAATCTACTTGGGTATTATCCTTTGCTTGTTTTCAAGCAGCTATCTGATCTATAGCGGCCAACGCTGGGCAGGGACTGTATTGCTTTTCGGCTTTTTATTTAATGCTCAAGGTGTACTGTATATGCAGTTTATCGGCCATCCTGAAGGCACTGGTTCATGCTGGGCTACTGTCCAAGATTATTACAGTTGCTTGCCACTAACAGCGAAGATATCAATGCATCTAGGGCAGGTAAGCATGCTGTTTATAGCAACAGGTATTTTCTTATTTGCAAAATCTAAAATAGGTGTGGTACGTGACTCATAACAAGGCCGTTAAACACCGTTCCGCGCCAATGGCGCTCCACTGGACTCGCCACTGCGTGGCTCGCCGTTTACGGCGGCGTTACGTTTTCAAAGAGTCGAGCGATGACTGAGATAACTGATAAATATTGGGATCGGCTTCATTTAGAGCTAGACCATGAAACAGATAGGTCTATCGTTATAGTTGCTGGAGCGCTATTAGACGAGGCATTAAAAGAAACAATTAAAGCTGCCATTATTCCAGCGGCAAAAAAGGATTGGTGTGTATTTTCAGGAAGCAACAGCCCGATATCTTCTTTCTCAGCAAGAATTGATCTTTGTTACCAGTTAGGACTTATCTCCAACGTCATGCAAAGAGACCTTCATATCATTCGAAAGCTAAGAAATGATTTCGCTCATAATCCTTTCGAGCTTTCATTTGACGGTGCTTCTGTTAAAAATCGCGTTGATGAACTGGATAAAGTTGCTAACTACCGCGAGAGAAATCAAGAAGCCAGAACAAACTGTGGCCCTCCGGGAACAAAACACGATTTTATTTTTGCCATTAGTTGGCGGCTATACAACCTAACGGAATCACTCAAAGAAATTGTACCCCCCAAGAAACGTATACCCGAGTTTGGTTATATAGATCTTGAGGCGCTAAAGAAAGAGTTTGAAAAGCAGGGTTTTAAGATTGATGAAACGTAACAAGTACAGCCAGCAGGACAAAAATTCCGCTGCGCTGCATTTTTGCCTCTGCTGTAGGCGTTAGCCGTAAAGGAAATATCTGTGAGCAGAGAAATTCTAACTGTCTTTTTATCATGCTTATTGGCGGGTCAAGCACATGCTGATTGGGCTATTGTGGGCATAGCATTTCATTGCGACAAGGCTTCGAATGTATTTAAAGTGATTCCTACAATGAGTACTAGCCTCGAAGAGCACGATGTGAAGGCTCCGGAAGGCTTTATTGAAATAGAGTCAGGCAAAGATCAATTGTTCTCTTGTGATCTTGAGGGGGGAGATATAAGCATGAAAGTCGATGTTTACGGCCCTCAGCCAAGAGGAATGGGACAAGGCGCGGGAGTTATTCTCATTGATGAATTGTTTGTAAATGGTAGAAATATTCTTGAATACAGCACAAATTTTAACTGGCAAGTTATGAGTGAAAGAGTTTTAACTGAAATTACAATTGAAAAGAGCCACAATAAATACACATCAACGTTGTGTGAGTCTGACGGTTGGGATTGGTATTCTCAATACCCTAACAAAACATGCAAAGTAGTAGCGGAGTAAATGGC
>JACKOF010000002.1:300000-548229 GCA_024234435.1 Pseudomonadales bacterium | reverse complement strand
GTTCAAGGTTGTTGACGTTAAAGGCGGGCACGCCGTAATCATTTTCTGCTGCGTGATCCAATAATTGTCGCAATGTAATAAGAGCCATGTTGCTTTCCCTTTATCTTAAATTTGCTTAACCGGTTTTATCTGTTGCTGGCGTAAATCAGCGTTTGTTTTTTAACACCATCAGGAGACAGAACAATGACGGCATTTAACCCCTGGCGCGCTGCTCAAGAATGTCTACCGCAGGCAGTATCTTACCTTCAACATACTCAAGAAATGCTCCACCGCCAGTGGAAATATAGGACACTTTATCAGCGATGCCATATTTGTCGATAGCCGCCAGCGTGTCGCCACCACCCGCCAGCGAAAAAGCACTGGACGCAGCAATGGCCTCGGAAATCGCTTTGGTGCCACCACCAAACTGATCAAATTCAAATACACCCACCGGCCCGTTCCACAAAATCGTTCCGGCTGTGGCCAGAATGTCTGTCAGCGTTGCCGAAGTTTCAGGGCCAATATCAAAAATCATATCGTCAGCCGTTACATCGCTGGCCGCTTTCAGTACTGCTGGCGCCGATTCCGAAAACTCCTTACCAGTAACAACGTCGGTTGGCACGGGGATATCCGTTTTGGCCATTAGCGCTTTTGCGGCCGGAATCAGCTCTTCCTCACAAAGTGATTTGCCTACCGGCATACCGGACGCAGCAAGAAAGGTGTTGGCAATGCCGCCGCCAACAATCAACTGATCCACTTTTTCGGATAATGTCTCCAGAACTGTCAGTTTGGTAGACACCTTCGAACCACCGACAATGGCAACCATAGGCCGCGCAGGGTTGGCCAGCGCCTTATCCAGCGCTTCCAGCTCACCGGCAAGCAATGGGCCAGCACAAGCCACTGGCGCAAATTTCGCTACACCGTGTGTTGAAGCCTGTGCCCGGTGGGCTGTGCCAAAAGCATCCATAACGAAGATGTCGCAGAGCGCTGCATAGGCCTGCGACAGCGCATCGGTATTTTTCTTTTCACCCGGGTTAAAACGGACGTTTTCCAGCAGCACCACCTGGCCATTTTCCAGATCGATTCCATCTTGCCAGTCACTGACCAGATCAACTCGCCTGGCCAGCAGTTCCGACAGGTAATCTGCTACGGGTTGTAATGAAAATTCCTGCTCGAACTGCCCTTCTGTCGGCCGCCCAAGATGTGACATCAGAATCACTTTTGCACCGCTATCCAGCGCCTGCTCTATAGTGGGTAGTGATGCGCGAATACGTGCATCACTGCTCACTTTGCCGTCCTTGATCGGCACATTCAGGTCTTCACGGATCAATACCCGCTTGCCGCTTAAATCCAGATCCGTCATTTTAATCACGGTCATAATGACATCCTCTTCCTTCTTTTAACTATTTTTACTACTGGCATCGCATCCAGTACCGAGCCACATCCAGCATACGATTGGCATAACCCCACTCGTTATCAAACCAGATTAGCACTTTCACCAGCCTGCCGCCGCTAGCCTGCGCACCGGCGACCCGGGTCTGACTGGCATCGACGATACCACTGTGCGGATCGTGATTATAATCACAGGAAGCCAATGGCTCCTCGGTATAATCCAGCACCCCCGCCAAATGATTCTCTGCCGCCTGTTTTAGCACTGCATTCACTTTGCCCACGTCAACTGATTCGCGCAACACTACGGAAAGATCAATTACCGAAACATTCAACGTGGGCACCCGCATCGCCTGCGCTTCAAAACAACCTCTCAGCTCTGGCAGCAGCCGGTCAATACCCCTCGCCAGCTCGGTATCCACAGGAATAATGGATTGCATGGCCGCGCGGGTTTTACGCAAATCAGTATGATGGTAGGCATCGATCACCGGCTGATCATTCATCGCCGAATGGATGGTGGTTATCACGCCACTTTCTATCCCGAACGCACGGTGCAACTCACTGATCACCGGTACTGCACAATTAGTCGAGCAGGAAGCATTGGAAACAATGGTCTCCCGGCCTGTTAATAACTGATGGTTAATACCATAGACAATGGTGGCATCTACGTCGGCTTCAGCCGGCTGGGAAAATAAAACTCTGGGGGCGCCTCTGGCAATATGCTGTTCGGCATGCGCCCTGTCGCCAAAACTGCCACTGCACTCAAACACCAGATCAACTTTCAGTTCATCCCAAGGCAACTCATTGACCTGCTCGCAATGCAAAACCTGAATGGCATCACCGTTGACTGTTAGCACATCGCTATCGACAGTGACTGATCCGGGGAAACGACCGTGAGTGGAATCATACCGGGTCAGGTGTGCAATGGTTTTACAGTCGGCGGGCTCGTTGATAGCCACCACCTGAATCCGGTCTCGGGCACCGGATTCGTATAGAGCACGCAGCACCGAACGACCAATACGACCGTAGCCGTTGATTGCCACTCGAACCGGGGGTGTTATCTCCGTGTCAGCCACCGCTTTACTCGTCACAATATTATTTGTCAGATCAGCGCCCGCACAGCTCCGATAACATTCTCAACTGTGAAACCAAATTGTTTCATCAATTCACCGCCAGGCGCAGACTCACCAAAGCTGGTCATACCAACCACGCGACCATCCAGGCCAACAAATTTGTACCAGTAATCAGCATGCAGTGCTTCAACCGCCACACGTGCGCGAACAGAAGAAGGCAATACCGATTCACGATAAGTAACGTCTTGCTCCATAAAAATTTCTGCACAGGGCATGGAAACCACCCGCACAGCTATATTGTTAGAGGCAAGTTCGTTTGCAGCTTCCATCGCCAACTCCACTTCGGAACCAGTAGCAATAATAATGGCGTTTGGTTCACCAACCGTGTCTTTCAACACATAACCGCCACGAGCTATATTGGCCAACTGGTCGTCATGGCGAGACTGTGGCGCCAAACCTTGGCGGCTAAAGATCAACGCACTGGGGCCATCTTTGCGCTCAATGGCAGATTTCCAGCAAACGGCCGATTCAACCGTGTCACAGGGTCGCCAGGTATGCAGGTTGGGTGTTGAACGCAGCGCAGTAAGCTGCTCCACTGGCTGATGCGTAGGACCATCTTCTCCCAAGCCGATAGAATCATGCGTATAGACAAATATACTCTGCTGCTTCATCAATGCCGCCATACGCACAGCATTGCGGGCGTACTCCATAAACATGAGAAAGGTGGCACCGTAGTTCACAAAGCCGCCATGCAGGGCAATACCGTTCATCATCGCACTCATGCCAAACTCACGCACACCATAGTAGATATAGTTACCGCTGGCATCTTCCGGATTAACCCCTTTTGAACCGGACCAGATCGTCAGGTTGGAACCAGCCAGGTCAGCTGATCCACCCAGAAGTTCCGGCAGCAATGGGCCAAAGGCATTGAGACAGTTTTGCGAAGCCTTGCGGCTGGCAATTTTTTCCATATCGGCCTGGCACTTCTGAATATAAGCATCGGCTTTTTCGCTGAAATCAGCAGGCAGCTTGCCACTCAAACGACGCTCAAGTTCGGCAGCCAATTCCGGATAAGCCGCACGATATGACGCCAGCTTTTCATTCCAGGCGGATTGTGCAGCGGAACCTTTCGCCAAACCGCTCCACCCGGCATAAATTTCTTCGGGCACTTCAAACGGCCCGTGATGCCAACCGAGCTGTTCGCGAGCCAGCAAAATTTCATCTGCACCCAATGGCGCGCCGTGGCAATCTTCCTTGCCCTGCTTGTTAGGGGAACCAAAACCGATAATGGTTTTGCAGCAAATGAGTGTGGGTTTTTCGGTTTCAAGCCGAGCCACTTCAATAGCCGCTTTAATCGCATCAGCATCATGTCCATCCACATCAGGAATGACCTGCCAGCCATAGGCTTCAAACCGAGCGGGAGTATCATCACTGAACCAGGCAGGCTCTGTTTCACTGCCACCCACTTCGCCATCAATGGAGATGCCATTATCGTCGTAAAAGGCGATTAATTTGCCCAGTTTCTGGGTACCCGCCAGGGAACAGGTTTCGTGAGAAACCCCTTCCATCAGGCAACCGTCACCCAGAAATGTATAGGTATGATGATCGATAATTTCATGCCCGGGACGATTGAACTGAGCCGCGAGAATTTTTTCGGCCAGCGCCATACCCACGGCATTGCTGACACCCTGCCCAAGCGGGCCGGTGGTGGTTTCTACACCCGGCGCGTAACCATATTCAGGGTGACCCGGTGTTTTTGAGTGCAACTGGCGAAAGTTCTTTAGCTCTTCAATCGGCAGATCGTATCCACTGAGGTGCAACAGAGAGTAGAGCAACATCGAACCGTGCCCATTAGACAGCACGAAACGATCCCTGTTTGCCCAACTTGGGTCCGCAGGGTTATGCTGGAGGTAATCGTTCCAAAGGACTTCGGCGATATCCGCCATACCCATGGGCGCACCGGGGTGGCCACTGTTGGCCTGTTGAACGGCATCCATGCTGAGTGCTCGGATCGCATTGGCAAGATCGCGTCTTGAAGACATGCAGCTGAAACTCCTGAATGGTAATGATTTTTTACACTGGCTCTGGTTAACGCCAGCTTCGGCTTATACCGGTTTCGGATATAAAAACAGCAAACCGGAGCTTATATCTCCGCCGCTGGAAAGGAGGTGCTATTTTCTCGTACTACGACAATTCAGTAAACCGCTGATCACGATTTATGGTAACTTTTCATCGCTTTAACTCGAATATGACACGGACACAACCGAAAAACCGGTTACAAAGCCACTCGTATGAGCGACACAGCCGTCAATACTTTTATAGAGATCGCCCGATCTGAAATGGAGCTTGAACGTCACCTGGCTCAATGGCACACCTTGGCAAAAAATGCGCTCGACGCCAATATTTTTTATGAGCCCAGCCCTTTTCTTGCTGCAATCAACACCTTTGCCGAGGACTGGCCGTTCCTTTGCCTTTTTGTTTATCAAAAGCGCCCCAAAGGTGATCAGCTAATCGGTTTTATGCCGCTTTTACCTGCCCGGAAGGGTCCCGGCAATCACCTCAGATGTTATCGCTCGTTCACTCATCTTCATTGCTATCTGGCCACGCCGCTGATACACCGCGAGTCCAGTCAGGAGGCCGTAGCCTCAATTTTCAACTGGTTCAATAATGCTTCTGGCAGCTGCCGACTGCTGGGCCTCTACAACATACAAGCCGATGGTGGCTTTGCGAAAATATTAAAGCAATCGGTGTCAGACCAGCCGCATGTTGTCGAGCAATCGTTTGAGCGCGCTTTGATCACCCGGCGGGAAGACCCAGAGCGCTACTTTTCAGAGAACCTTTCCAGACACCGACAGAAAGAGCATCGACGCCTCTGGAGGCGACTGGAAGAAAAAGGCACTCTTACACTGAAAACGTACCAAAATTCCGAAAGTATCGACGAATGGATTGATGACTTTCTGATCCTTGAAGCAAGCGGCTGGAAAGGCACCAGTGGGGCCGCAATGGGTAATTCGCCCGCACATTCGGACTTCTTTGTACAAATTGTGCAACAGCTGGCCACAAGCGGACAGCTTATTCGCCATTCGCTCCATCAGGGTGACAGAATAATTGCCATGAAGTGCAACCTGATTGCTGCGGATGGCCGCAGCAGCTTTGCCTTCAAAATAGCGTTTGACGAGTCCTTCGCCCGCTATTCTCCGGGGGTGCTACTGGAGCTCCAGAATATCGAACACCTGTTTTGCCAAACCAGTCTTGACTGGATGGATTCCTGTGCCGACCCCGACCACCCGATGATCGATAGACTGTGGCGTGAACGGCGACAAATCAGCTATATTCTCTACGGCAAGAAAAGCCTGTCGGGGCGGTTACTAATGAAACTTTTCCGGCCAAAATGAAAAGTCGGGCAGTAACCAACCACAAGGAGGAATGGCATTGACTGATTCAGGAAAACTGTTGGTCGTCGAGCAAAATGCGTTTCTGGATAACTTTCCTGACCGACACTTTTGCATCCGGCATCACCTGGCTGGACACCCGCTGTTTCAACCAGAGCGTTTGCTAAAACTGGCACAGAATCTGCCGCGACACTGTATTGAATTTAACGCAGCGTATGCGGAAGTCAGCCAGAACCCACACCTGACACCATCAACGGGGCTTGGTCTCGAAGAAACCATACGCAATATCGCCACCAGCGATTCATGGGTAGTACTGAAATACGTTGAGCAAGATGAGGCATACCGAAACCTTCTTTTTCAGTGCGTCCGGGAATTGACACCACTCAGCGAAACCAGGACCCCAGGCACGCACCAGCTGGAAGCCTATATTTTTCTTTCTTCACCTGGGTCTGTCACCCCTTTTCACTTTGATGATGAGCATAATTTTTTACTCCAGATCAGTGGCTGGAAAAACTTTCACGCATGGAGGATCGACGGTGCAGGCGCGGCGACACAACTCGACATAGAAGCCTACTATCAGGGTGCACACCGCAATCTGCCAATCAGACCTCAAGCCCCGCAAGCCGATCAGGTATTTACGCTAAAACCCGGCGACGGCCTCCATGTCCCGGTTCACAGCCCGCACTGGGTAAAAAATGGCGATGAAGTGTCCATATCCTTCAGTATTACATTTCGAAGCAAATCACTGGCAAGAGAAGTTGTTATCCACCGCTTTAACGGAGCCCTCAGGCGAATGGGCCTGACACCAAAACCTTTAGGCCACTCACCATTCACCGACCACCTGAAGTTTTATCTGGCAAAAACGGGGCTGTCGATTAAATCCCGACTCTCGCCCTGATACCGCTATAACCATGGTGCTTTCGCAACAGCCCTCGAGGATAGAGGTGAAAACCACCAAAGATCTATATCGAAATATTTTGATATAGATCTTTGGTGTGTTATGGTTCGCACCATGCTGAATATCGCGAAAAATCTCGAGTCCTTGTCTCCGACATTCAACGGAGAGCTGCTGGCTGCTTTTTTCAAAGCGGTCGGAGACGATTTGCGGCTGAATATATTGCGCCTGCTACACCACAACGATTACGGTGTGATGGAGCTCTGCCAATTATTGGATGTAAAACAATCTGGAATGAGCCACCATCTGAAAGTACTGGCCAACGCCGGATTGGTGGTGACCCGCCGGGATGGCAACTCTATCTTTTATCGTCGCGCTCCGACAGCCGCTATTGAAGAACTCCAGTTGCTGCAACAAACCCTGTTTTCAATGATTGATCAGCTTCAGATACCAACGGACCAGCAAAAACGTATTTCCCGGATCAATGAAGAGCGCAGTCGTGCTTCACTGGAGTTTTTCCAGCAACATGCCGACAAGTTTCAAGCCAATCAGGATCTGATCGCCAGTTATGCCCAGTACGGAAACAGTATTACTGAGTTTCTGGACGCCGCTTACCCTTCTGGTGAGCGGGTGTTAGAAATAGGGCCGGGGGAAGGTCACTTTCTGGCAGATCTGTCGCCTCGCTTCAGTGAGGTTTACGCTCTGGATAATTCAGCCGAAATGCTGGCTCGCGCAAAAAAATTCGCGACCGAAAAAGCACTCGACAACATAGAATTCTTTCACGGTGATACTCGCTGGGCAGTAGTGCAGCAACTGTCTGCAGACTGTATTACCGTCAATATGGTGCTGCACCACACGCCCGATCCTGCTCAGATTTTTCAGGATCTCAGCAGGCTCCTGAGTCCAGGGGGTTCCTTGTTGATCACAGAGTTGTGCCAGCACAACCAGAGCTGGACCCGGGAGTCCTGTGGTGATCTGTGGCTCGGCTTTGAGTCGGAAGACCTGAATCGCTGGGCAACAGCAGCGGGCTTATCAATCCGTAACAGCCTGTACCTTACACAACGCAATGGGTTCCAGATCCAGTTGCAGGCATTTGTTAAACCGTCAGCTACCGGCTGACAGAAAGGAAATATCACTATGTCTACCTATAACATTTTCACGTCCGAATCCGTCTCTGAAGGGCACCCAGATAAAATGGCTGACCAGATCTCCGACGCCATCCTGGATGCGATTATTGCCGACGATCCCCACTCGCGGGTAGCCGTGGAAACACTGGTTAAAACCGGTATGGCGATTATTGCCGGCGAAGTCAGAACCAATACCTACGTGGACCTGGAAGACATTGTGCGCTCAGTGATTCTCGACATCGGTTACAACAGCTCCGATGTGGGTTTTGACGGCGCATCATGTGCCGTTCTCAATGCCATTGGCAAGCAATCCGGCGATATCGCTATGGGGGTTGATGAGGGAGAGGCAAAAGAACTCGGTGCCGGGGACCAGGGCCTGATGTTTGGTTACGCCAGTAACGAAACCGAGGTTTTAATGCCAGCCCCTATTTACTACGCCCATCGACTGGTGGAACGGCAAGCCTATCTGCGTAAGAACAGGGTTTTGCCCTGGTTGCGCCCTGACGCCAAGAGTCAGGTAACCCTGCGCTACGAAAATAACGTGCCTGTGGCGGTAGATGCCGTGGTGCTTTCCACCCAACATTCAGCGGATATTTCACTGGCGGATTTACAGGAAGCTGTGCGTGAAGAAATTATTCGTCCGGTGCTACCGGAGGAGTGGCTGCATAGCGATACGCTTTACCATATCAACCCCACTGGCCAGTTCATTATTGGCGGACCGATGGGTGATTGCGGTTTAACCGGCCGCAAAATTATTGTCGATACCTATGGCGGGATGGCCCACCACGGCGGTGGTGCCTTCTCTGGCAAAGATCCATCAAAAGTCGATCGGTCAGCGGCCTATGCTGGACGCTACGTGGCGAAAAATATCGTCGCCGCCGGATTAGCTGATCGCTGTGAGATCCAGATTTCCTACGCCATTGGTGTCGCCGAGCCAACATCGATCAGCATCAACAGTTTTGGCACCGGCAAGCTGTCAGATGACGAAATCGCCAAGCTGGTGAGAGAGCATTTCGACCTGCGCCCACAGGGTTTGATTGAAATGCTTGATTTGAAGCGTCCCATCTATCGCGATACTGCCGCTTACGGTCACTTTGGCCGAGAGAAAGAAAGTTTCAGCTGGGAAAAAACCGATAAAGCCAGCTTGCTCGCAAAGGCTCTGTAATCATGAATACAACGAATACCAAGATATTTAAGGAACATCCAGTGAACGAATTTACCGACTATAAAGTGGCTGACATCAGTCTGGCCGAATGGGGCAATAAGGAAATTGCGATTGCTGAAACCGAAATGCCCGCATTAATGGCGTTGCGGGAAAAATATCGGTCTACACAACCCCTCGCCGGAGCCAGAATACTGGGCTGTATTCACATGACTATTCAAACCGCTGTGCTGATCCAGACGCTGGAAGCATTGGGGGCGGAGGTGCGCTGGACTTCCTGTAATATTTTTTCCACTCAGGATCACGCCGCTGCCGCTATTGCCGCCAATGGCACCCCCGTATTTGCCTGGAAGGGTGAAACGGAAGAGGAATACGAGTGGTGTCTGGAACAACAGATACTGAAAAACGGCAAACCCTGGAACGCCAATATGGTGCTGGATGATGGCGGCGATCTGACAGCCATGCTGCACGAAAAATTTCCCGAAGTGCTGGAAAATGTTCATGGCATTACCGAGGAAACTACTACCGGTGTGCACCGCCTGTACGACATGCTCGACAAGGGTGTACTCAAAGTACCGGCAGTCAATGTGAATGATTCGGTCACCAAGTCAAAAAACGATAACAAGTACGGTTGTCGCCACAGCCTTAACGATGCCATCAAGCGTGCTACCGATCACTTGCTGGCGGGAAAAAGAGCTCTCGTGATAGGTTACGGCGATGTCGGCAAAGGTTCTGCACAATCACTCCGCCAGGAAGGCATGATTGTGCGCGTAACGGAAATCGACCCCATCTGCGCGATGCAGGCCTGCATGGATGGTTTTGAGGTGGTCTCCACTTATGTGGACGGCGATCCGGCCAATGGCGTTAACAAATCTCTACTGTCCACCATTGATCTGGTGGTGACTTGCACCGGCAATTTCAATGTCTGTGATGCGGAGGTACTGAAAGCGCTGAAATCCGGCTGTGTGGTTTCCAATATCGGTCATTTCGATAACGAAATCGATACCGCCTATATGCGCAAGAACTGGCAGTGGGAAGAAGTAAAACCGCAAGTTCACAAAGTCTATCGCGACACGGAAAGCAGTGACCATTTATTACTGCTCTCGGAAGGCAGGCTGGTGAATCTTGGTAATGCTACTGGCCATCCCAGCCGGATTATGGATGGCTCTTTTGCCAACCAGGTGCTGGCGCAGATTTACCTGTACGATCAGGGATATGCGGACCATCAGGATACAGTGAAAGAAAAAATGCTCAAGGTGGAAGTACTACCCAAACACCTCGACGAAGAAGTCGCCGCTTATATGGTGAAAGGCTTTGAAGGTGTCATTACCAGACTTAAACCGGAACAGGCAGATTATATTAATGTTCCCGTAAACGGCCCTTTCAAAGACGACAGTTACCGCTATTAATGGCGTAGCTCAATTGAAGAATAAAGTTAAGCATTTATGAAACAGACAACAATCAGTTTTGAGTTTTTCCCCCCGCAAACCGATGCTGGTCGAGAAAAACTGCGCCAAACTCATTTAGAGCTGGCAAAGTTCCAGCCGGAGTTTTTTTCCGTCACCTACGGCGCTGGCGGCTCAACCCGTGAATTTACCCGCGATATCGTCATGGAGATTCATGACTCCGGCTCCAGCGCAGTGCCACATCTGTCTTTCGGTAACGCCAGTGAAGAAGATATGCTGTCACTACTGAGCAGCTATAAAAAAGCCGGTATCGACCGTATTGTAGTCCTGCGCGGCGACCGCCCTTCCGGACTCGGAGGCGGTAGCAAACTAGTGCATGCCAATGAGTTGGTTGCGTTTATTCGCAGTCACTTTGGTGATCATTTCGAACTGCTGGTAGCCGCTTATCCGGAAATTCACCCGGAAGCAGAAAGCTATGAGCAGGATATTTACTGGTTAAAAGAAAAGTTCTCAGCGGGTGCAAGCAGAGCCATCACCCAATATTTTTACAATGCCGACGGCTACTTTTATTTTATCGAACAATGCCAGAAAGCCGGTATTGATCGGCCTATCATTCCCGGCATTATGCCAATCACCAACTATCGCAATCTGTTGCGCTTTTCAGAAAACTGCGGTGCTGAAATTCCCCGCTGGGTTTGTCAGCGACTGGAACAGTTTGGCGAAGACACAGCAAGCATTCAGGCCTTTGGGCTGGAGGTCGTCACCCGCCTATGCGAAAAACTTCTGGCTGGCGGTGCACCGGGGCTACACTTTTACACTATGAATCAGGTAGATGTGAATGCCGCCCTTTGCCGTAATCTTGGTGTAAAAGAAGGCTGACATGAGGGAAGTTCGGGTTTATACCTGTCAACCACTCTCCTCGGGAGAAGACGTGATATTGGATCCGATGGCATCGCGCCATTTGACGGTATTGCGACTCAAGCCCGGCAGCCAGATCACACTATTCAATGGCAATGGCGGCGAATACGCTGCCAGACTGACTGAAACCGGAAGCAAGACCCATCGTCTGGCAGTCGGCGAGTTCGATGACCGAAAGACAGAATCTCCCCTCGCCACCCACATGGGCATTGGCATATCACGTGGCGATCGCATGGATATGGTGGTTCAAAAAGCGACCGAGCTGGGCATTCAGAAAATCACGCCGCTCTATACCGAGCGAACAGAAGTCAAACTGAAAGGCGACCGCGTGGACAAGAAAATGCGCCACTGGCAACAAATTGTAATCAGCGCCTGTGAGCAGTGTGGTCGCAACACGCTGCCGGAACTTGCCCAACCACAACCGCTGCAGGACTGGCTTGACAGCCCTGCAGGACTAAAGTTTGTGCTTCATCACCGCAGCGAGAAAAGTCTGAACAGCTATACTGAAACACCAGACTCTATTGCCCTGCTCGTTGGGCCGGAGGGAGGTCTCTCAAAGCAGGAAATCGATGCTGCACAACAAGCCGGATTCAAGCCGCTCACTCTAGGTCCACGGGTAATGCGTACCGAAACGGCACCACTGGCCGCCATTAGTATCTTCCAGTTCCTGTGGGGCGATATGGGCTGACCGACTAACTGTCAGACCAACATATCCTGGTAAGGGTTTTTAAATTTTATCGGAATAGGCTTACTGAACCCGGGAATAACCAGCTTCTCTTTGCTGATCTGCAACTCACTATCATCAATCATGCCTTCCCCGAACCGATAGATGGGGTTTAGCTGGCCTCGGTCAGCTTGCTCAATATAAGCAGCGGCAGCAACACGGGTTTTGTCCTGCCTTTCCTTGTAAGCCGCAAATGCTGCACCGTATCTTGCAGACAGCATTTTCTCGGTCACCTGGGGTGACAACACTGTAGCGGTAGCATTGTTGCCACCAAAGCCCTTGGAGTTGAGAAACGCGACATCCAGATTACCTTCACCGACATTCAGGTCCTTTAACGGGAATGTCAAACGCTCGTCGTAAACATCATCCGCAATTTTATCGATCGTTTTGATACCGGGAATAATGCCATGATGGAACATACCAAGCGTGATGTTCATTTGGTCACCACTGGCGGGGCCCATACTATGACCGACAAATGCCTTGGTTGCAGAAACGGGCCAGTCGCTGATATCAAAAGCTTCCGCTACTTTGTGAAAAATCAATGATTCTGTGACTCGGTTAGCAGGCGTGCTGGAGCCATGTGCCTGCACCATACTGCGCTTTTTTACAGCCTCTTCACCGAGGATCGCTTCGGCAAGAGATACAGCCTTGGCCATTGTCACGTAGTTGCCAGGCCCAGGACTGGAGATCGACTTTTTTACCCCATCAGCATCAATGAAAACACCCGGCACAGCACCATGAATATTGGCACCAAGCTCCACGGCCAGCGCATCATCCATCAAAATAATGTATTGCGACGATTCTCCCACCGTAAACCCTGCATTACCACCAAACGGGCGACTGTAGCGACGTGGGTCCGTTGTTTCAGTACCATCCAGCTTCTTCAATGATTCGTCGGTGCACAGCGCACCCATATTGGCATAACCTTCCATGATCGTACTGAGAACAGGCGCCTCACTGCAGCCAACCACCGCAACTCGCCGTGTACCAGACGCAATATCTCTCACCCCAGCATGCAGGCAATAAAGGAAGCTGGCGCAGGCACCAGTAATCGCTTCCGAATGCCCTACGCTGCCCAGCACATAGGCATTCACAAAGTCTGCAGGCATACTGTTGAGGGACATGGGTATCATTTTTGCCGTAGGCCTCGAGCCATTTGCCCGAGACGCCAAAACTCCACCCAATCCCTCGGGAGAGCATTGGCTCATCACACTACTGGCATAAACACCGATTTCATCAGGCTCGACAGCGTCACAAACCGTTTGCCAGTCAATTCCCATTGAATGAACAGCATCGGATGCGCCCAAAACGGCCAGTTGCAAGCCTCGTGGTTGAAATCGGGAATTATAGGTATCACCTGGATTAAAGCCCGCAGGCAACTGGCCTGCCGCCTTAACAGGAAAATCGTAACTGCTCTCCACTAGACTGGACAAACTGCCTTCGATAACCACTTCAACCTGCCCGCCATCCAGCTCGGTGACCCGCCAGTTATCTGGCACCTGTACAGGCAAAGAACGCTTGCGGGTCTGGAATTTGACCGGGCCATCTTTTGACCCCGCTAACTCCATTTTCTGATTCCAGGGCGTGCGATCACAGTCGAAAAACTCAGGGCTGATACGGCGAATTAATGTGCCTTCACACACAGCCGTTTCGTAGCGCGCTTCCACTTCTGCTGCGGAAAGAATGCTGCCTTTTTGATCCTGATAGCTGCCATCAACCCAGCTCACCAGATTCATTAAACAGGCCAACCCGACGATGGTTTGCCGTTTTTGATCGGCGCTGATGCTTTCCAGCACAATTCGCCGATAAGCCTGGTCACCCGAACTGCGACCCGCAGCGTTATATCCGCCATAACCAACAATTACTGGGAGTGCCTGCATTTCTGCTCCTGAGAACCGATCAAATCTGGGTTCAGTCTATCAAACGAATGAGTTTGATATTATGCAAAAACAGCCATATAGTTTGCCAATATGGTCACAAAAGCCCCCACCCCCCCAAAACCCCTGAAAGTTGCCACACTGCTTTACGACAACCTTCTTGCCACCAGTGCCACGCTGCCTATAGAAATGTTGCGTATGGCCGAAGCAGCAAACCAGGCAACAACCACTCAACATCAGGCCATCGAGACCATCAACGTTTCCATCTCCATGGAACCTGTCACTTCACCCTCCGGTTTTAACCTGGTGCCGACGTGTACACTCGACCAGACAGATGTTTGCAGCATAATTAACCTGCCTGCACTGTGGCGGAACCCCCGCCCCGCTCTGCGCCGCTATCAGGCGTATTTACCCTGGCTCCGCGATCAGGCCGCACAGGGTGCAATTATCACAGCCGTCGGTACCGGGGCCTGCTTTCTCGCAGAAGCCGGGTTGCTGAACAATCAGCCGGCGACAACCCATTGGCATTATTTTGACCGATTTCAAAAGGACTACCCGCAGGTGGCCTTGAAGCGCAACTACTTCATTACCAGATCCAATAATATTTACTGCGCGGCCAGTGTGAATGCCGTTGCGCAGTTAATGGTACATTTGATTTTCAGACAACACGGCCGGGCCGTGGCTTCACAGGTAGAAAGAAACTTCTTTCACGAAGTAAGAAATGCCTTCAACCCTGTGGGCTATTTTGATGATCAGGTGGACTACCACCCCGATGAAAACATTGTTCAGGCACAAATCTGGCTGGAAGACAACTTCTCGCAATCCATCAAGATTGCCGAAGTGGCGGCACAGTTCGGGTTTAGCCTGCGCAATTTTGATCGCCGCTTTAAACAGGCTCTGGCTGTAACACCACTACAATATTTGCAACGAATTCGGTTGAAGAACGCCAGTGAATTGCTAAAACAGTCGAACCTGTCAATTGCTGAAATTGCCGCTCATTGCGGTTATGCCGATGCCAGTGCGTTCAGTCGCCAATTCAGCAAACAACTCCATACCTCACCGAGGAAATACCGGGAAACGGTTCGCGCCAAACTCTTCAGCCATCAAAACAGGACTTGATCTGTCACTCTGTGTAACGATTCTGCGCAAATGCACGACGCAATTTTATAAATGAGGAAGGGCCGAAAATACGAATCGGGAGCAGGGTAAGAACCGCTACCCGTTCAGATATTTCAGTATCAGCTGCTCAACCTTTTCCAGATCGGGAATAAAAGCCGTTTGCTTATCCAGTATCAGCTTCATCAAAAATGCACTGTCCGTTTCACCTGCTGTCATCTCTACCTGCTGCACATCATCATCCTCTGCAACCCGCACCGGACCGGGAAAATTCTGAATCAATAACTCGAAAAACGGTAGCTCTTCACCTCCATTTAACGTGTTCACCACCAGCGCATGTGCTGGCACAGGCAAAGCCGGAGCAGGTTTGCCAGATAGCCCTTCAAAAGAGCAAAGAGGTATTCTCATGTGCCGCCAATCAAGCCATCCATACATCCACTGCGGCATCGAAGAATCAGACTGCGGCTTTACTTCCCGAACAACTTCGGCAACTGCCGACATCGGTATCAGCAGCCTGTCATCAGACAATTCGACAATCAGACTATCCACGACTGCCGGCAAATCGGCATTCACTAACGATAACTGGCTCATACAGGCAAACTCCTGAGACAATATTGATTAAATTTTTCAGCCAGAGACGCGACATCCGCCAGACCATTGCTACGCCCTCGGCTCAATACCGCCTCAGGCATGCTGGCAGCAACGCAACTGTCAGGAGACTGTACCCAGACCTGGCCACCACTTCTGGAAATAAAGCGACTGCCCTTTGCGCCATCATCACCCATGCCAGTAAAAACAATCATCCCTGAATTTGCCCCATATTGCCTCGCAACATCCGCAGCAATATGATCTATCGCAGGTTTATGTGGCCCCTGCCAGGGGTGGCCCAGCATACGAATCCGCCCCCCCTTGCCAATTTCAGTTTCAAAACCGGGAGAAATGATGGATACCCGCCCCTCTGACAGATAGTCACCATCAGCCACAACCTTCGCCGACCAAGCTGTTGCTCGTTCGATAACGTCAACCAGATGCCGGGTTTGCTGTAGCTCTATATGTTGAGCATAAACAAAACCGAGCCCGACCGTTGAGCGGGGAATCTGCTTCAGAAATTTAACCACCGCATCCAGCCCGCCTGTTGATGCTGCCAGCAACCACAAACATCGGGCAGGGGCCTCGCAATCAGTTTCCCGCCGCTGCGTCAGGGCAGTGAGTAGCTTCGCGCTCAGACGCTCTTTCCATACCGAAAATTCACTGTTTGCTACCGATGGCACTGCTTCATCAAGAATTAGCACCGGTACCTTTTGATAATCAAACGAGGACAACACATGCTGATTGGTTTCAGCAGCAACCAGTAACCAGATATCAATATTTCCCTGCTGTAATGACCCGTGAGCCTCTTTCGGGAAGCTCACGTTGAAACCTGAATCAGCAAGCGCTGATTGAATCGCATAACGAACATATGGACTATCAGCAACAACCCCGAGCCTCACGGTCATGCTTGATTACTCCACAAGAACGTTGAGCATTTCATCAATGGTCTGCAATAGCGCTTCTTCCTGAAACGGTTTGCCGAGATATTTATCGACCCCCAAGGCAAACGCCCTGTCCCGATGTTTTTGTCCGGTCCGGGAGGTAATCATAATGATCGGAATATCTTTCCAGAGACTGGAACCCTTCACCCGGCTGGCAACTTCAAATCCGTCCATCCTGGGCATTTCAATATCCAGCAACATCACATCCGGTTTTTCATCCTGCAGCAATCGCATTGCAGCAACACCATCGTTCGCCGTGATGACTCTAAAGCCTTCCCGCTCAAGAAGTCTGCCGGTAACCTTTCTGACCGTTACCGAGTCATCCACAACCATCACCGTTGGGATGTACGCCTCCTCTCCAGCGGCTTTCGATTGCTCGTGACTCAGTACTTCGACACCTGCTCCAATGGCAATTCTAGCTCTCAACAATGCCAATAAATCAAGGATAACAACGACGCTGCCATCACCCCGCACCGTGGCGCCAGACAATCCGGGAACCGAGCTGAACTGCGGCCCCAGGCTTTTTACAACAATTTCGTCACTGCTCAACAGCTCATCAACCTGCACGGCATACAATCGGGTCTCGGAATGCACCAGCACCAGAAACACTGACTCACCGGCAGGATCAATAATGGGCAACAGATTTTCACTTAGCAGGCTACCCAGATAACGGACTTGATAGCGGCCTCCGGCGTATTCGAGCCGCGAATCGGGAAAACGATAGTAATGCTCCAACTCAGCCGGACTGACTCTCACCACCCCATCAACCGTATTCAGTGGCAAGGCATAAAAATCTTCGCCGATACGAATCATCATGGCTCGGTTCACCGATACCGTAAAAGGCAAGCGAATCGTAAACTGCGTGCCCTGCCCTGCGCTGGTCCGGGTCTCTATCACACCACCCAGCTGCCTCACCTGGCTATGCACTACATCCATGCCTACACCGCGCCCCGATACCTGACTGACATTCTGCGATGTGGAAAACCCGGCATGAAAAATAAACTGGACGATTTCCTGTTCTTCAAGCACGGCCGTTTCGCTGACAAGCCCCATAGCAATTGCACGTTTATGAATAGCGTCAATATCCAGCCCCCGACCATCGTCAGAAAGACGTATCAGAATGTCACCACCCTCTCGCGCCATATCAATGGTTATGGTTCCTTCTGGCAGCTTACCCGCCGCTTCCCTCTCGGGGCGATTTTCAATGCCGTGGTCAAGGGAGTTACGCACCATATGTTCCAGCGGTGCCAGAATATTCTCCATGACAGAGCGATCCATTTCGCCGTCAACGTTCGCCACTTTGAGGTTAACATGTTTATCAAGTTCATCGTTCAACTGGCGAACCATCCGACGCAGCCTCGGCACCATCCGCGAGAAAGGCACCATTCTGGTTCGCATCATGCTTTCCTGAAGGTCGGTATTAATCCGCGACTGTGCCAGCAGTTGCGTCTCTGCATCTCTGGCCTTGTTGCTGAGGGTTGTTTTCAGATCCTGTAAATCGGATGCAGATTCCAGCAAGCTTCGCGATAGTTGCTGTAGCTGGGAGTAACGGTCCATTTCGAGGGGGTCGAAGTCTTCTGATATGTCGGAGGCTTCAATTTGCTCCCGCCGAAACAGCATTTGGGCGTCTGTTTCAATGCCTATCCGCCTCACCTGATCCTGTAATCGCTGAATGGTCGCATCCATTTCATCCAGAGCAGAACCAAACTCGCTCACCTGCTGTTCGATCCGCCCACGCGCAATACTGGTTTCACCAGCAAGATTAACCAACTCCTCAAGCCTCGGCGCAGCAACCTTAACCATTTCCTGCTGAATCAGTTTGCGCTCAATCACCGGCGCACTGGCCACGGCCGTCGACGGCAATACTTCGGCCTGAGCAGGCAGGTCAGACACTGCATCACTGGGTTGATTTTCCACAACAGATGGCAATTTTTCAGTTGCTGACTGCCCGGTGCCCTGTGGCTCTGGCGTTGTCCGCTCTAACGGCTGCGCACTGACTGGCTGCTCTTCAGAAAAACCGGCCTCCTTTTCGGAGAGCAGTTTTTTGACTCGCTGCAGGGATGAGACCAGCGCCCCTTGCTGACGGTCAAAATCATCGAAGTCACTGCTTTCAGGAGTTTTTCTACTGGCCTGTAACACTTCAATAGCATCTTCATATCGGTGACTGATATCACCAAGTCCGGTCAGGCCAGACATCCGCGCTCCGCCTTTCAGGGTATGCAAGGCTCTCTTGATCGCTTCCGGGTGCTGATTGTTGTTGACGTCCTCCGACCAGCGGCTCAATGCCTGATCAGATTCATCCAATAAGTCTTCTGCCTCAGTCACAAATGTCAGCAATATATCCAGATCGATGTCCGGGTTATCCAGGTCGATACCACCGTCATCCACACCAACTGAAGCATTATCCGATTGAGTTTCAGCAGGCGGCTCCGGCCGTATTACCTCATCTATAGCCTCAATGGGAACAGCATCAATGAGAGTACTGTCAGGTTCAACAAAAGATTCCTGCAGTCCTGACGGACTGTGAGCCACAACCTGACCCCCGGTGTCTGACAAACCGTCCAGCAGCGCTTGCATGCGCCCGACAAGAACATCCGACAATGGATCGACTTTCTGGCTCGCAGCGACCTGATCAATCATACGCAGCAGCGAATCGTGAATGGTGAGCAAATCTTCAACCGTCGTCACTTCCGGCCCGAGAGCCCTAGTGGAAACAGCATCATATATTGAACATAGCAACGAGCAAGCACTGGCGAGAGGAGCAATTTCTGCCCGCTCTGACGCTTCATGCAACAACAGCAGCTCCTGCTGCAACTCAAACAGTGGTGACAGCTGATCAGGCGATGCTTGCCAGCCACGCAATAATGACTCGGCCTGCAACAACTTGTTCATACCCGAGCTCATCATGCCTTGCAAAAATACCGGGTCGGCAAACGCTTCGCCCTCTGACTGCCTGTCACCATCAAGCAGCGGTGTAATGCTGTTTGCACGCAAGTCTCGAATGCTGGCTAGCAATGCAGGCAACTCAGGCATGCTGTCGATTCTTTTTTCCTGAAGCCTTTGCAGGCAGACTGTTGTGGAAGAAACGGCATCTCCGAGTAAAGTCAGTATGTTGGCGTTGATTTTTTGCTGATACTGATAAAGTTCATTAACAAACTCCTCCAACGGCACCATTAGCTCGGAAACGTTCTGAACCTCTGCCATCAGGGCACTACCCTTCAGTGTGTGCAGAGCGCTTTGCACCTCGGCACCCGGTATCGCAAACACGGGGGCCTCCCTGCGCTGCTCGGCAACAAAGTTCCCAACAACCTGGAGTTGGTGTGCGGCCTCATCAATAAAAATATCCAGCAATTCATCATCAGCCGTCGCGCGTATTTCTTCAGGTTCACCATTTCCCGGTGCTGCCTCTTGCGGTTCCCGAACAAACTCGACAACAGACGTTTGAGCCTCGGCGCTCTGCCACTCCGGCTGAAAGTGCTCTTCCTCTTCGGAATCAACAGACAGATCTTCCTGGACTTCCTGGACTTCCTGGACTTCCTGGACTTCCTGGACTTCCTGGACTTCCTGGACTTCCTGGACTTCCTGGACTTCCTGGACTTCCTGGACTTCCTGGACTTCCTGGACTTCCTGGACTTCATTATTGTGCTGTATATCCGTACTTTCCACTGCAGGTGCTTCGATATTTTCTGAAGGTGACTGCTCGGTAGAAACCACTATTTCTTCACCACATGCCAGCGCATCTGCCATATCAATCAGGCGAATAACCTCACTGGTTTTCCGATTATCGCCCGATGATTCAAACTGCTTAATCATTCCGGGAATCTCGGATACGGCCTGCTCAACAAGGTGTACTGTGCCCGCATTAGCTTCCAGCTGATGGTCAAGTACCTTGTTCAGCAAGCTCTCAACCGCCCATCCAAGGTCACCAATATGATCAGCCGCCACCATTCGGCCACTGCCTTTCAACGTATGGAAGGAACGGCGGATGTCAATGAGTGGCTTGTGGTTATCCGGGTCCGCCGCCCAAACCGGTAACAACTCATTGATTGCCGCCAGAACCTCACCAACCTCTTCAATGAAAATTTCGATGATTTCAGGGTCAACCAGTTCTTCTTCATCTTGTTCAACAGGCTGTCGCCCAACCGCTTCATCGACTGAGGCCGACATTGGCTGTTCTGCTGATGGGACTTCAGTTTCCTCAGAAACTGACCCGCCATCTGCTGGCCCGTCAACGCGGCTCAATTCCGCCTCATCTATGTCAGCAACGGTTTTCACAGGAGTGGTCGGTTCTTTGCCAACCGGATAACCCAGTTTAGCCACACTGTTTTCGGCGACAACGAGAATGGTGTTATCACTTTCAGCATCCTGGTTGCCCAATAATTCAAGATAGTAATCAATACTGGTAATAGCATCAGCCAGCGAGTCCAGGCTGTTCCAGTCGGGCACAACACCCCCGTCAAGCAGCTGCTCAACGAGATAGCGATTACTGTTTTTCAATATTCTCTGAGCCCGCGGCAGGTTCAGCATATCCATCGCCGCAGCGACATCGTCTACCAGCGGGGGAATTGCTTCCAGGCGCTGCCGGTCCCACTGGGATGCAATGAAATCAACAATTGACTCTTTAATTGTCTCAAGGCCATTGCGCGCCTCCCGAATCAATGTCTCCTGAGCACGCCCCACCTCAAATTGGCGCTCATCAACCAGTGCGCCACGACGGGCTCCCAGCTGATTACTGTCCATCCAGGAGAAAAGTCCCGCCTCAACTTCCACCAGCCCTGTAGCAACTGACATCATTTGGCTACGGGTACCGTTACCTCCGCTGTCGATATCAGCCGTAATGGCAGCCTGAATTTCTTTTAATTTATTGCGCAAAGGCAGTTCACCAACAACCGCCAGAGTATCGGACATGCGCTGGATAATCGTGCCTGCATCTTCCAGCAGTTTCACTTCAACGCAATCACCCAGAACATAACTTTCAATCTGTTTCTTGGCCTGATCCAGCTCGCGATCAAGCTCCTTGACGATATTCTGTAATGTTTCGGGCTGATATTGGTGGGAGTATGCTTCCGGCACGCCATCAGGCAATGAATTATCCAGCTGGTATTGCTTTCTGACTTCCTCCGAGACCGGCATTTTGCTGCCGCCATAGGCCACATAAAACAGCAGATTCTTCAGTAGCGGTTCCGGCGGCTTGGTGTTCAGCGCAGCGACCCCTCCCTGAACCAGCAATTTGATTTGTGCATCCAGTTCTCTGAAAAGAACCTTAACAGCCACGCCTATAGGAATGTTATTGCCAGAGATATTTTCCAGAAAAGCCTTTGCCACTTCCCAAAGAGGGTACTGCACTGAGAATTTGCTCAGTTCCTGCAATCGGGAAAATACCTTATCGGCATAGCTGAAATTCTGGTTAAGCTTCTCGCCTTTGATTATACCCAGCACGGCGAATTGATACATTTGTCGCAACTTGCGCAGCAAATTCCCCAAAGCCTGCGGATTCGGTGTTTGCAGGGGCCTGGATGAGCCCATAACAGGCACATTGAGCACCGGCGAGAAAAATGCTCCCTCGGTTACCAGCGGCTTCGCCCGCACTGCTCTCAATTCATTCAATAAGAGCAACAGGGTTTCAGGCTGGTCGTTGCGGGTGGCGATAACATGTCTTACATAGTTCGGCAGGCGCAAAATGGCCTGAATCAGAACATCGCAGGATTCGGAAACGCTGTTAACTTCGCCGTTTTGAAGCTGTACCGCCAACGACTCCATCTCTTCCGACAACAGAAGGGGACCATGGCATTCAGCAATTTGCAGTGAGCCGTTTACCTGATGAATGTAGCCCAGGCAAAAACGGATCTGTGTTTCGTCATCCGGGTCTGCAACATAGGCTTCTAGGGCCTCTGCCGCTTGCTGCAAGCTGGCTTCAACCTCTTCGATTAACCAGTCGAGGCCTTGTAATTTTCCTTTTAGATCCATCTGAACCCCTATCGACTGCTTCTAACGTAAGCCAGCACCCCTTGTTCGGGCACCCGGGTCAGCAACTGTGAAGGCTGCTCGCTGCACTCCCCCACCCCCAACACCAACAAGCCTCCAGGCTTCAGGCACTGGGCCAACGATTGAATAATTTCCCTGCGCCGCCAACGCTTGAAGTAAATCAGTACATTCTGGCAATAAATAATATCCAGATTATTGGCAAACGAATGCTTTGGAATGTTGAGGATATTGCTGTTCAAAAAACAGACTCGCCTCTTAGTCGACTCTGACACACTGAATTCTGTCGCCGACATTTCGGTGAAGTATTGCCGCTTTTCAAACTCGGTCACCTGCTTCAATTGGCGTGAATGATAGATACCCGATCTGGCAGACATTAAAGCCTGATGACTGATATCGCTCCCAACCACACCAAACAAAGGTTTTTTGTCACAAGTCTCATATGCCGCATTGATTGCCATGGCAATGGAATACGCTTCCTCTCCAGTCGAGCAGCCCACACTCCAGGCACTGGTGCTGGTCATGCCTTCCGAAATCTGCCGAAAAACAGAACGGGAAACAAAGTCAAAGGAAGGTCGGTGCCGAAAGAAGTGCGTTTCCTTAATCAGCATCCTGTCGAAAATCAGCCGTCGTTCCTGCTCACCGCCGAGGCCGTTAACTCTCTCAAAATAAGAATCGAAACTACTTTCACCCAGCTCCTCAAGGCGTCGACGCACCCCAAGACGCACAAACGCCTCTCGATCAGGTGCAATTTGTACGCCCGCATACTCCTCAATCAACGCTCGCCAACAACTAAACTGGGCCGTGGTTAACTCAGGCAATGATTGCTCGCTCATTGACATTTCGATGCTCAAAACTTAAACCAGGCTGTCAGTTTTCTCTTTCTCGTCTACATCCTCACCCAGATCTTCGTCTGTTAAACCAAGTTCTGCTTCAATCTCTGACAGGTCGAGCTCATCGACATCAATCGTAAAGTTATCGCCCTCTTCCGCTGTATCGGATTCAAAGTCAATGACGCCTGCAAATTCCTGGTCAGTCTGTTTTTCGAAGTCGCTGGCCTCCACTGATGAGTCCCAGCTACCTTCCTCACTCATCAGTTCATCCGCGAGGCTGTCCATGGAAGCACTGACCGATGTTTTTTCTTCCATGTCTTCGTCTTCCATATCGATTAAATGATCATCAAAATCAAGTAGTTCATCGGAAACAGTTGACGCGGCAACCTTGCCAGAACCCTCATCATCAAGATTCAACAGCTCATCATCTTCCAATGTTTGTTCATTGGCAGCTGTATCTGCACGCTCTACTTCTGCAAGTTCACTGGTCAAACTCTCGGGCTCTGCCAGATCCTTAACTGTTGACCCTGCGCTGGATTCACTCACTGGTGTAATAAGACCATCGGGAAGACGGAAACCGGATACCGAGTTGCGCAGCTCAACAGCCAACTCTGCCAGCTCACCAACGTTGCGGGCTGTATTACTGGTCCCGGCAAGGGTTTGCGAAGTAATGTCCTGAATCACGTTCATGGTGCCGGAAATATGACCCGCTGTTGTTGCCTGGTGGCTCGCTGTGGTGGAAATATCCTGAATCAACTCCGCCAGGTTCGCTGATACGGTTTCAATTTCTTCCAGCGCCACACCCGCATCCTGTGCTCGAGCAGCACCTTTCACAACTTCGGAGGTGGTTTGCTCCATGGAGCTAACCGCTTCATTGGTATCGGTTTGAATAGTCTTAACCAGAGAGGCAATCTGCTTGGTCGCCCCCGCAGAACGTTCCGCCAGTCGCTGCACCTCGTCCGCAACCACCGCAAAGCCTCGACCGGCATCACCCGCCATCGACGCCTGAATAGCCGCATTCAGTGCCAGAATATTGGTTTGATCGGCAATGTCATTAATCAACGATACGATGTCACCAATCTCCTGGGAACTCTCACCCAGCCGCTTGATACGCTTCGACGTATCCTGAATCTGTTCACGAATAGTATCCATACCACCAATAGTGTTTTGTACCACCTCAGCGCCTGTCTTGGCGATCGATACAGAGCGATCCGCCACCACTGCCGATTCAGCGGCATTCGACGAAACCTGATCAATGGTAATTGCCATCTCGTTAATCGCCGCGGAAGCACCGGCAATTTCCTGAGCCTGGTGCTGTGCCGATTCAGTTAGCTGTTCAGCCGTTGTACGGGTTTCATTCGCCGCAGCAAATACATTCGATGAAGCCTCCTGAATCTGCTTGACCAGAATACGCAGCTGGTCAATCGCATAGTTGATGGAGTCGGCAATCGCACCGGTGAAGTCTTCGGATACGGTCGCGTGGGCGGTGAGATCACCATCACCCAGATCGCCAATCTCATCCAGTAGTCGCAAAATAGCCTGCTGACTTCTTTCATTGGTTTCGGCCGTTTCCCGAAGGCTGCGTCGTGTTCCCGCATAAACCAGTAAACCAATCAGGGCCAGCAAACCTATCGCAACACCACCAGCAATCAGTGCCGTCTGGTTGGTCAGCTCCCGTTGCTGGGGCAGCAGTGCAATCGCATCCGCCAGCTGACTGATCTTCTCCTGAAAAATAGGAGAATCATTAAGAATCGCTTCGTTCGCCTGACGAGCAGCGAACAGGGCCGGAGTTGCCTCAAAAATCTCTTTAATGGAGCTGTTTACAAACTCAAAACGCGAGGTAATGCTGTCAAGGCTCGTCTTCGCATTGCGGTTAGTAATCCGGCTGATACCCAGCGCGACATCGCCGCTGCGCATACCGGCAAGAACCCGCCCAAACAGGTTGGCATCTCGGTTAAACTGATCAGCGGAAGCCTCTGAGTCATCCCCGCCCGCCAGCATCTTGTCGATATTCCGACCAATCCGCTCTGCACGCCATGACTGCGCCTGCGCTACCGCCACCTGATCAGCCGGTGCATTATTTTCCAGCAGTATCTCAACAACCTGCGTATGCTCCTGCTGCAACTGCGGCAGGGTTTCATTCAGTTGTGCGGCAACCTGATTCAAGAAAATCACTGTCTCTTTATCAGCAATCAATGTCTCCGCACTGCTTTTTAAACGCGACCAGATAACATCCAACTCTGCCAGACGGTCAACAGGCATTTCCAACTTCACGGACTCATTCAAAGCCTTCCAATCAACCTGAATTCCATCGACTACAGCTTGCAACTCTGCAAAGGACTCTTCCTGGCCAGCCGTCGCTTCACGAGACAGTCCCATTAAACGATAAGATGCCGCCCGAATTTCCGAAGCCAGTTGCAGGCTATCCTGGTCATCAGCAGTTTTCTGAAAAACTGTTTGCAGGTTATAGGCAAGAAAGGCCACCACCACTGCCAACAGCACAAATAACAGTGCAATGGAAAAACTGGTTTTTGATCTCTGGGTTCCTTTTTTCATTTTCAGCTACTCCGAGCGAGCATTTATCAAATTATTAACTTTCATATATATGAGCCGATTTCAGGCCGCAACCGCCATAAACTGGGGATCTTGTATCAATCGTGCAGGCCTGAACAGATACCAGTCCTCCCCCTCATACTTGAAGCTGCCCTCCAGATAAGGGTGCAATGCAGCCGGGGAAGACTGGGCAGACTGGCTATAGGAGTCAAGACGAAAGTGGCGCATGGCATAAACAGTATCCACAGCCAACCCCACAAAAACATCCTGAATCTCAATTACAATCACACGCTGCTGTTTTGGAGGAGTACTGATCACCCCTCCCAGAAAGCTGGCAAA
The DNA here is from genome assembly GCA_024234435.1 of Pseudomonadales bacterium. Lineage (NCBI taxonomy): Bacteria > Pseudomonadati > Pseudomonadota > Gammaproteobacteria > Pseudomonadales > Pseudomonadales bacterium. The sequence goes on along the minus strand of JACKOF010000002.1, from coordinate 521,932 downwards.
ATCTATCACCGGCAGCAGTCGACCGCGGACATTGGAAACCCCCTTGATCCAGCCTTTAACCCGCGGCAGCCGCGTTGTCTGGGGCATTTCCAGCAGCTCTGCCACTTCATCCAGAGCCACCGCAAGGTTAGTACCCAACAGGGAAAAACAAACTACTGCCTTGGTAGGCGCCACATCCACCTGGGCGGGCAGACCCTGAGCACTCGACGCATAACGCCGAGAAACAGCTAATAGTGTATTAAACGCTTCTTGTTTTGACATAAGCTCCCTTGCAACGAATTACCCTGTGAGCTCCTTGATAACCCCTAACAACTGCTTTTCGCTAACCGGCTTGGTGAGAAACGCTTTTGCGCCCTGCCTCAGCCCCCATACACGATCTGTTTCCTGATCCTTGGCGCTGACAATCACTACCGGTATGTGGCCTGTCTGTTCAGATTTACTGAGCTGCCTTGTGGCCTGAAAGCCATTCAAACCAGGCATCACCACATCCATCAGGATAAGATCCGGTTGCTGCTGTTTGGCCATCTCGACACCGGCATCACCATTCTCAGCAGACACGACCTTGTGTCCGTTTTTCTCCAACATACTCGATAAGTGGTGTGTTTCTGCCTTGGAGTCATCAACTATAAGTACCGTTGCCATGGTATCCGTTCCCCTTCAAACAATTTATGGGTGATTGTTACTCAAGGTCTGATCCTGCTGCCGATGGTTTCTTCACAAACCGCTCAAGCACTTCAAATAGCTCGCTTTTGCTAAACGGTTTGGTGAGATAATCATCTGCACCAACAATCCGGCCTTTTGCCTTATCAAACAGCCCATCTTTACTCGACAACATAATTACCGGCGTATTCTGATACTGACTGTTATTTTTAATCAGGGCACAGGTTTGATACCCGTCCAGCCGGGGCATCATAATGTCCACAAAAATAACATCCGGCTCGCAGTCGGCAATTTTTGCCAGAGAATCAAACCCATCAGTCGCGGTGACAACTTCACAACCCGCTTTGCTTAAAAGCGTTTCCGCTGTACGGCGAATCGTGTTGCTATCGTCGATAACCATCACTCTGATGTCTTGCAAATCCCCTTCCATGCAAACAACTCCACGTTGTTAATGTAAAGATTGAACTTTTAACACAATCAAACTGCTTTATCTATAATTTTGCGGACCAAAACACGGTTTAATCAGCAGTTCGACCGAATCGGTTGTCTTATCAGCCTGAAGCCCTTAACGTAGCCTCTCGGAGCAAACGAACCGAACCGCTATATTAAGAACAACTTGCCCGAAAAGGCGTGACACAGGTAACAGTTATGATGAGAACACTTGGTGTGGTAATGGACCCTATTCAGGATATCAATTTCAAAAAGGACACCACACTCGCACTCCTTATCGCGGCTCAGGCGAAGGGCTGGCAGCTTTATTACTTTGAACAGCAGGACCTGGCCCTGCAAAATGGTGTGCCCTGCGGCATGGCCCGCCAGCTTACTGTACACGACAACCACGAACACTGGTTCGATCTCGGCGAACCGACACTGATGCCGCTTGCTGAACTCGCCGTTATGCTGATGCGAAAGGACCCCCCTTTTGATAGTGAATATATCTATTCAACCTACATTCTTGAGGCCGCCGAACGGCTCGGCACTTTAGTCGTCAATAAACCTGATAGCTTACGGGACTGTAACGAAAAAGTATTCGCTACCGAATTTCCCGACTGTTGCCCTCCGCTGCTGGTCAGCCGCAATGCAAAAATGCTAAAAGAGTTTCATCAACAGCATGGCACCGTGGTGATGAAACCACTGGATGGCATGGGAGGTACCGCTGTCTTCAAAATAAACCCCGATGACCCCAACCTCAATGTCATCATTGAAACACTGACCAATCACGGCGCAACGACCATTATGGCGCAGAAATTTATTCCCGATATCAGCAATGGAGACAAGCGCATACTGATGATCGACGGCGAACCTGTGCCCTATTGCCTGGCCAGAATTCCGGCAAAAGGGGAAACCCGGGGTAACCTTGCAGCCGGAGGCAAAGGTGTTGTGCAACCTCTCAGCGAAAAAGACCGCTGGATCGCTGCCCAAGTTGGGCCTGTGTTAAAAGAAAAAGGCCTGATTTTTGTAGGCCTTGATGTCATTGGCGATTATTTGACCGAAATTAATGTCACCAGTCCAACCTGTTTGCAGGAGATAGAAAAAGCTCAGTCACCCGGCATAGCCAATATGCTGCTGGCAGCAATCGATCGCAAGCTTGCGCAACCTCTCGCCGAAAACCTGTAACGATGGCAACTGTATTCCCGAATACTCGCAGCGAAAACCACAATGACCGACTGGGCTTCTCCATATTCATTGCCATCGCTGCACATGCCATGGTCATTTTCGGAATAGGCTTTAAGCTGCTGGAACAGAAGCAGGCTCCGGTCTCTCTCGAAATCACGCTTGCTCAACACAAATCAGACACCAGCAACGAACAGGCAGACTTCCTGGCCCAATTTAATCAAAAGGGCAGCGGCAGCGAACAAGCCTTTACCGAAATCACCAGCAAGCAGCCGGATGCAGCTCCGGATATAGAACAAAAAAAGCTTCAGGCAGCAGCGCCACAACTGTTACAGCAGCGCGAACTAGGCCTGTCTACTCTGACCACCAAATCTACGGCTGACGACAGCAGCAATCGCGATCAACAAAAGGAGCCTCTGGATTCTCCTTCGGTGCCCCTGCCTCCGGCAATGCTGCAACAAATATCGAGCCTGAAAGCACAACTGAGCGATCAGCAAAAACAGTACAGCAGGCTACCTCGCACACGTCGTCTGACTACCGCCAGCACAAAGGCGGCATCCGAAGCCGCTTACCTGCATTACTGGATCAACCATGTGGAGACCGTTGGTAACCAGAACTACCCCCAGGAGGCCCGCCGCAAAAAACTCTACGGCGACCTGCGCCTTGCGGTCACCCTGCTGCCTGACGGCACCGTGGAAAATGTCGAAATACTTCTCAGCTCAGGCCAGCGCGTTCTGGACCAGGCCGCTATTCGCATTGTACGAATGGCATCGCCATTTTCACCACTTCCCGCAGAAATGCGCGATTGGGACAAACTTGAAATCATCCGCACCTGGCGGTTTGAGCAGGGTCACACCCTGCACACCGAAAACTGAGTATCACAACATCAGGATAACGGCTCGCCCCCTCTTGAGTTATGGAACCACAGACCCAATACTTCGAGTATGAACGACAAAACTCGCGATACAACCATCAGTTTGCAGGGGCACTTCCTGATTGCCACACCCGGTTTGCACGACCCGGTCTTCGCAAACACCGTTATCTACTTGTGTGAACACACCCGTTACGGAGCAATGGGGCTGGTTGTCAACCAGCCTCTTGATATCTCTCTGAACCAGATATTTGAACAGTTTGAACTGAACTACAGCGAGCCCGCAGGCAAGCTACCCTTGCTCTCGGGTGGCCCAGTGCAAGTCAATCGCGGCTTCGTCCTTCATCGGCCCCAGCAAAAAGACTGGGAAGCCACCCAGAAAATTTCACCCGATATCCACCTGACCTCATCCAGAGATATCATTGAAGACATCGCCAACGACAAGGGTCCCGAGGATTCACTCATTACTCTGGGTTACGCAGGCTGGGAAGCGGGTCAACTGGAAGCCGAGCTCGGCACAAATGCCTGGCTGGCAGTGCCCGCCAAAGCCGAAATATTGTTCGACACAGCTATTGAGGACCGAGCCCACGCCGCAGCCGCAACCATAGGCGTCAACCTCCATCAGTTTGGCAGTACTGCCGGGCATGCCTGAATTGCACGCCAAACCGCTGACACTGCTGGCGTTTGATTTCGGCACTGGCCAGATAGGTGTTGCCATTGGCCAGACACTCACCAACAGCGCCCGCCCGCTGAACGTTTTGAAAGCACAAAATGGCATACCGGACTGGAACCAGATATCGCAATTGCTGGATGAGTGGCAACCTCAAAAAGTACTCGTCGGCCTGCCGCTGAACATGGATGGCAGCGAGAGTCCTTTTTGCGCCCGAGCTCGAAAGTTTGCCCGCCGACTGCACGGCAGGTTCGGAATCGCAGTCGAAATGATGGATGAGAGGCTTTCAAGCTTTGAAGCAAAACAGCAAACAGGGCAGCACCATGATTTCCTGAACAACCCTATTGATGATACCGCTGCCAGCCTGATTCTTGAAAGCTGGCTGCAAGATCCAACGGCCGGCAAACCGGTCTGAGCGCAAAAACAGCCGCAGTCCTAGAAACGACTTATCGCATCACCCCTGTCCTCTTCGACGGACAGCTCGTCTGCAGCATGCGCGAGATAGCTGGAATCCGTTTCGGATTTCAGTTTGATCAACAAACGTAAGTCGTTTTTCGAGTCCGCATGCAAAATAGCGTCTTCGTATGTAATCAGCCCTTCATCGTAAAGTTTGAAGAGCGCCTGGTCGAATGTTTGCATGCCGTGCTCGGTTGACCGGGTCATCAACTCTTTCAACTTGTGTACTTCACCCTTGCGAATCATATCCTGAACCAGCGGAGTGTTTACCAAAATCTCAATCGCCGCACGGCGACCAGTGCCATCTGCAACCGGCACCAGTTGCTGTGCAATCATTGCTTTCAGGTTTAACGACAAATCCATCCATAACTGGCCTTGTCTTTCTGACGGGAAAAAGTGCTGAATGCGATCAAGCGCCTGGTTGGCATTATTGGCATGCAGTGTTGCCAGCACCAGATGCCCCGTTTCAGCAAACGTAATGGCATGCTCCATGGTTTCCGGCGTCCTGATCTCGCCAATCAGAATGACATCCGGGGCCTGCCGGAGAGTATTGCGCAGAGCCACGTCAAATGATTCGGTATCCACCCCCACTTCCCGTTGAGTGACAATACACCCCTCGTGACGATGCACGAACTCAATCGGGTCTTCAATGGAGATAATATGCCCTTTGCTATTCCGGTTGCGGTGACCAATCATCGCAGCCAGCGATGTCGATTTACCCGTCCCGGTCGCACCGACAAAGATAATGATGCCGCGTTTGGTCATCACCAGCTCGTTCAGAATCGGCGGCAACAGTAAATCCTCAACCGTTGGGATGATCGTCTCGATACGGCGCAAGACCATGCCAACCTCGTTGCGCTGATAGAACGCACTCACCCGAAACCGGCCTACCCCTTTTCGACTGATAGCAAAGTTAAGCTCTTTTGTGCGACGAAAATCATTCTTTTGATCTTCATCCATCACGCTTTCAACAATTGCGCGGGCCTGTGAGTGCTCAAGAGCTGTTTTACCTACCGGCAGAATCTGCCCATTCACCTTGATGCTGGGAGGCACGCCAACCGTCACAAAAAGGTCAGAGGCTTTTTTCTCTACCATCAAATTAAGTAATTTGTCGAAATCCATTATCCTCTCCTGCTAACTACTTCAGCACACAAAATCTTCTGACAACGACTATCACCGAGACATCAAAAATCCTCTGGAATCTTGGCCTTCTCACGGGCTTGCTCGCGAGTGATCACTTTCTGCTGTAACAAACGGTGCAAACACTGATCCATGGTCTGCATCCCCTGCTGGGCACCGGTCTGTATCGCTGAATACATTTGCGCTACTTTGTCTTCCCTGATCAGATTGCGGATAGCAGGGGTTCCCACCATGATCTCATGAGCAGCTATACGACCTCCGCCAATCTTTTTCATCAGCGTCTGGGCAATAACAGCCTGTAGTGATTCGGACAACATGGATCGCACCATCGCTTTTTCTGCTGCGGGGAACACATCCACCACCCGGTCAATTGTTTTCGCAGCAGAAGATGTATGCAGGGTACCAAAAACCAGGTGGCCCGTTTCCGACGCCGTCAGCGCCAATCGGATAGTTTCCAGATCCCGCAGCTCGCCCACCAGAATCACGTCCGGGTCCTCCCGCAGCGCCGAGCGCAGTGCCTCGGCAAAACCGTGAGTATCCCGGTGCACCTCGCGCTGGTTCATCAGGCACTTTTTGCTTTCATGAACAAACTCGATAGGATCTTCAATGGTTAAAATATGCTGATAGCGGTTCTCATTGACATAATCAACCATTGCCGCCAGTGTCGTTGACTTGCCCGAACCGGTAGGCCCGGTTACCAGCACCAAGCCGCGAGGCAACATGGAGAGATCCTTGAATATCTGCCCGAAACCCAGATCTTCGAGCGTCAAGACTCTTGAAGGGATCGTCCGAAAGACGGCGGCAGCACCACGATCTTGATTAAACGCATTAACCCGAAAACGGGCAACTCCGGGAACCTCAAAGGAAAAATCCGTCTCCAGAAATTCCTCAAAATCCCTACGCTGCTTGTCATTCATGATCTCGTAGATCAGACTGTGTACCTGCTTGTGCTCCATTGCCGGCAAGTTGACACGGCGGACATCGCCATCAATACGGATCATTGGAGGCAGACCTGCTGAAAGATGCAAATCCGAAGATCCCTGTTTAACACTGAAGGCAAGCAGTTCGGTAATATCCATGAACTTATCCCATTCCTGACTTTGATTTTTATCGTTTAGCGGTACTATTGATTCGGAATAACGAGTTTAATTGCCACTCTTCATCAGATTATTAAAACCTGTTGCTAAGTATATGTCGAATATCGCCAGAAATATCAACTCAATTTCCGAACGAATCCAATCTGCAGCAAAAAAATCCGACCGTAATCCGGCAGATATTACACTTCTGGCCGTGAGTAAAAAACAAAGCTCTGCGGCCATCAGGCAAGCTTATCATCACGGCCAGCGCCACTTCGGCGAGAACTACCTTCAAGAGGCCCTGCAAAAACAGGATGAACTCGCCGACATCCCGGACATAGAGTGGCATTTTATCGGGCCCGTGCAGAGCAATAAAACCCGCAAAATTGCCGAAAACTTTGACTGGCTTCACACTATCGACAGAATCAGCATTGCCGAGAGAATCAGTCGGCAGCGACCTATCGGCTTGCCACCGTTGAATGTCTGCCTGCAAGTCAATATCGATCATGAACCCAACAAAGCCGGTGTGGATGAAAAAGAAACGGCCGAGCTGGCTGTCGCCGTAACCCGGCTGCCTGCAATAAAATTGCGCGGCCTGATGACGATTCCCAGCGCAGCGAACGGGCCTGAGCAGCAACACGCGGCTTTTGCAAAGCTCAACCAGCTGCTAAAGCAGTTACAATCTCTCTGCCCCGAACTGGCAACATTGGATACACTATCGATGGGCATGTCTGCCGATCTGGAAGTGGCAGTTGAAGAGGGCTCAACACTGGTCCGGATAGGTACTGATATTTTTGGGCTGCGTCAATAACGTGCAGAAAAACCAGCGGGACAGAAGCAAACCGAACCAACCATCAACAGGGGATTTATTTTGAGCAACACCAATCTGGCTTTTATCGGCGGCGGCAATATGGCCACCAGCCTGACCGGCGGACTCATCCAGACAGGCTTTGCACCTAGCGCCATCACCATCAGCGACCCATTGGCTGAAAACCGGCAGCGGCTGGCCAGTAAATACGGTGTCAATACAACCACAGATAACCATCAGGCCATTACCGATGCTTCCGTGGTTATTCTTGCGGTGAAACCACAGATACTAAAGCAGGTCGCCCTTGAGTTGGCACCAGCATTGATCCACCACCCTCTGGTCATTTCTATTGCTGCCGGCATCCCTGTCAGCGCGCTGCAGGAATGGCTTGGCGACAAAATTCCCATTGTTCGCTGCATGCCCAACACACCCGCATTGCTGCGGCAAGGCGCCACAGGTTTGTTCGCCAACGACCTGGTTGATGAGAAACAAAAACAGGTCGCTGAAGATATTCTCAGAGCCGTTGGCTTGGCACAATGGGTCGACAAAGAAGCCGCTATTGATGCTGTGACAGCGGTTTCGGGCAGCGGTCCTGCCTACTATTTTCTGGTGATGGAAATTATGGAAAAAGTGGGTGTTGAGCTGGGACTTGAGGCCGAAACAGCTCGCCAGCTGACGTTACAAACAGCACTTGGCGCAGCCCGTATGGCGCTGGACAGCGATGTTGATACCGCCGAATTGCGACGCAGAGTCACATCACCCGCAGGCACCACAGAGCGAGCCATACAGAGCTTGCAGAACAGTAAATTAGAAGATATTTTCCGCCAGGCCATGAAAGACTGCGTTGCCCGCGCAGAGGAAATGGCCAAAGAAATGACCCGATAGGACTGAATTATGAATGCTTTTGCTCAAGCAGGCACTTATCTCGTGCAAACTTTAGGCAGCGTTTACCTGCTTATAGTTATGCTGCGCTTTCTGTTACAACTTTTGCGGGCGGATTTCCAGAACCCCATTTCACAGTTTGTCATCAAGGCTACGCATATCCCCAGCCGTCCCATTCGCAAATTATTACCCACCTACCGCACTTTTGATGGTGCCACACTGGTACTCGCGATTCTGGTTCAGTGGCTGGTAATCCAGCTTACTGCCACAATCAACGGGGCATCCATTATCCACCCGGGGCATGCCATCAGCTGGTCTGTACTGGGCATTATCTCTCTGGTTCTGAATATTTATTTTTACGGACTGCTGGCCGTTATTATCCTCAGCTGGGTAGCGCCCTATAACAACCACCCGGCAATTGCCCTGCTTTACCAGATAATAGAACCGGTTACCGCTCCCTTCCGCCGACTGATTCCCCCTCTGGGAGGGCTCGACCTGTCACCCATTTTCATGTTTCTGGTGATTGGTATGCTGCAACGGTTTGTTAATGCTCTGGCACACTCTATGTTGCTGCCAGCGGCGGTTGTTCCGGGGATCTAACGAAGAGCGATTGCCAGCAACAACAAATCATGCACTATCAGTGGCGCGACGAAAACCTGATCTTGCGATGCCAGATACAGCCTCGTGCCTCGCGTAATGAAATCATCGGGGTTCATCATCAGTATTTAAAAATCGCTATTACCTCTGCGCCTGTCGATGGCAAAGCCAACCAGCAACTCATTAAGTTATGCAGCAAATGGTTTGGTGTCAGCAGACAGAACATCACGATTACCCATGGAGAGACCGGTCGCCGAAAAACACTGCTGATTGAAAACCCGGCTTGCCTTCCGGAACAGGCCCTAATATCGCTGTCTCTGTAGAGAAAGACAAAGAAACCTCTGGTAACAGCTGTTGCACTCATCACTGGCCATCTTTAGACTTCCCGGATCTTCTTCACAATCAAACTTTAAAACGCAAGGCGAGCTAACCACCCGAATGCCAAAAACCATTCCAGCCGACTCCGTCGGCATTGTGACGCCAGAGTTAATCACTTTTGATCAGCCATTGCCGCTGACCTGCGGGCGCACACTGCCCGGTTTCGAATTAATGGTCGAGACTTATGGCCAGCTCAATGAAGACCGCAGCAATGCCATTCTGATTTGTCATGCGCTCAGTGGCCATCACCATGCAGCAGGCTATCACAGCGAAGATGATCGAAAGCCCGGCTGGTGGGACTTCTACATTGGCCCTGGCAAACCCATTGATACCAGCCGTTTTTTTGTTGTCTCACTCAACAACATTGGCGGCTGTCATGGCAGTACCGGGCCGCGCTCGATCAACCCTGAAACCGGCGAGCCCTGGGGTCCGGATTTTCCACCACTGCGCGCCCGCGACTGGGTTAACAGTCAGGCCATGCTCGCCGACCATCTGGGTATCGATTGCTGGGCTGCGGTGATTGGCGGCAGTCTGGGAGGCATGCAGGCCATGCGCTGGTCTCTGGAATACCCAAACCGGTTGCGCCATTGCATTGTCATTGCTGCGGCAATGAAACTGACCGCGCAAAATATCGCCTTCAATCAATTGGCACGCCAGGCCATCACCTCCGATCCCGACTTTCGGGAAGGGCAATACTTGCGTGAAAATGTATCGCCCCGAAACGGTTTGGCGCTGGCAAGAATGATCGGTCATATCACTTACCTTTCTGATGAAGCCATGGGCAGCAAGTTCGGTCGTGAACTAGAGTCGGGCAGCTTTCAGCAAGGTATTACAACACCCGTCGAGTTCAAGGTCGAAGGGTATCTGAAACACCAAGGCGAAGCATTTTCCGGCAATTTCGACGCCAACACGTACCTGCTCATGACCAAGGCTCTGGATTATTTCGACCTGGCCAGGGAATACGATGACAACGCTGCCGCCGCTTTCGCCAGAGCCACCTGCAAATTTCTGGTGGTTTCCTTTTCCAGCGACTGGCGCTTTTCCCCCAGTCGATCACAGGAAATTGTCGACGCATTGATTGCCGCCAACAAAGACGTCTGTTATGGCGCCATAGAGTCCAACATGGGTCACGATGCCTTTTTGCTCCCCAACCAGCGCTATGAAGCACTGCTGTCTGCATACCTTGACAGAATAACAAAAGAAATCGCACCGGAAGATCGTCACACTTCCATAGCGCTGGAGGCATCCCTATGAGCATCCGCAATGACCTGGAAATCATCCGCGGCTGGATCAAGCCCGGCAGCCGGGTACTGGACCTTGGCTGCGGCGATGGCACTCTTCTTGAGAGTCTGCAGAAAGATTTGCAAGTAGAAGGCTACGGACTCGAAATTGACCCGCACCAGATAACCACCTGTGTGTCACGAGGGGTAAATGTCATCGAAACCGATATCGATGAAGGGCTCTCCCGCTTTGCCGATAAGAGCTTCGATACCGTTGTGATGACGCAGGCTCTGCAAGTGATGAGACAACCGCACATCGTACTGGACGAGATGCTGCGCATTGGCAAGGAGTGTATTGTCACATTCCCTAATTTTGGCAACTGGCACACTCGCCTGTATCTGACATTGCGAGGCAGAATGCCGGTCACCCGGCAATTAGCTTACCAATGGTATGACACGCCCAATATTCACTTTTGCACGGTACGCGACTTTGAGAAGCTTTGCTCGGACAAGAATATTCACATTCTTAACCGGCAGTTTGTTTCTGAGCGAACACTCAGCAGGAAAATCAAGAGATTGTGGCCTAACCTGTTCAGTGAAACAGCCATTTATCATCTAACAATGTAGGCCGAACCAATATCTTCATGACCGGAGGTCATATCAATGAACATTTTTTGCCTGCTCCGTTTACACCGACACATACTACTACTGTCGCTGCTTTCCCTGCTGGCGGTTACCACACAAGCTAACGACACCGCCTACAAACAGGTTAACGGCTACAAAATTTTTTACAGCGCATTCAACAGCAGCTTTATCCAGCCGGAAATTGCCAGTATCTATAAAATTGTTCGGGGCAAAGACAAGGGCATAGTCAACATTGCGGTAGTTCCAGATGGCGAAACAAGCGGTAAAACGGCACAAGTCAGCGGTTATGTCTCCAATATCTTTGCACAGCAGCAATTTCTGGAATTTCTCGAGGTGCGCGAACAAAATGCTGTTTATTACCTGGCGCCTTTCGAGTTTGAAAACGAAGACCCCTTGACCTTTAAAATCGAAGTCCGCCCGGCATCCGGCACGACGACAGAATTCATTTCGTTTCAGCGCACTTTTTATCATGAAGAATAAGATCAGCAGTCGACTGACTGCACAGCAGCAATCTAATGAGCAATAAAGTCGTTCTCGCCAGCGGCAATCCCGGCAAACTCAAAGAGTTTCAGCAGCTGCTTTCGAACAAGGGACTGGAGGTGGTACCCCAATCAGCTTTTGATATTGAGGATGCTGCCGAAACAGGGCTGAGTTTCGTCGAGAACGCCATCATCAAGGCACGCCACGCTTCCGGGTTAACCGGGCTTCCGGCAATTGCAGATGACTCGGGACTGGAAGTGGACGCGCTGGCAGGCGCCCCCGGCATTTACTCGGCGCGGTTTGCAGGTGCCGATGCCAGCGATGACGATAATAACCGCAAACTGCTGGCGCTGTTAAAGGATGTTCCTGAAAGCAACCGAAGCGCGCGGTTTCAATGCCTGCTGGTTTATTTGCGTCATGCAAAAGACCCAACCCCACTGATCTGTCAGGGCACATGGGAAGGCCGAATCGCTTTTGACACCCAAGGAAAAAATGGTTTCGGGTACGACCCTTTATTCGTGGTGGCAGAAAAAAACTGTCGCTCGGCCGAACTCATGAAAGACGAGAAAAACGCTATCAGTCATCGGGGAAAAGCAATTCAGCTGTTGTTAAATTCACTTTCGACTGATCAACAAGTACAGCAACCTTAACCCCGGTTAATTTTTTCGCTTTATACATCGCTTCATCTGCGCGCTTCAATGCGGTTTCAGAATTATCGGAATCCGTAATCTCTGTCACCCCGCACGAAATGGACACATCCAGAGGCTGACCATTATTGTTAAAGCCTGCTTCCAGAATTCTTTCACAACAGGCTTCTGCAAAAACCTTGGCACCCTCAAGGGGTGTATCAGGCAACAACACAACAAACTCATCACCACCGTAACGACAGACTACATCTGAGGACCTGGCTCTTTTCTTCAGTGTCTCTGCAACTTTCATCAGTACAACATCTCCGGCGTTATGGCCGAAAGTATCGTTGATTTCCTTAAACTTGTTGCAGTCAATAAACACCATCGACAACGGCATTTCAACACGGGCCCGGCGGGAGAACTCCTCCGCCACTCGCTCCTCATAACCGGCCCTGTTATAGACGCCGGTCAAAGGATCTTTGACAGCCAGATCCTGCTTGGTTTTTATCTCACCCCTCAGGTTGGCGGCCTCAGCCTCCATTTCCCGTACTTTACGCGTCAGATTCTTGACCTTGGTTTTATTGCGAAGATGGTGCTCCTTCTCCTCGGCAAGATAGTCCGCAACCTTGGACGACAGGTTTTCCAATCCCTTTTCTACCGTCCGCTTAAGCGCATCGAGATCGGTTTCTTCAACAGCCTTCCCCATCTCTTCCACATCATTGCTAACCTGACGTTCGAGACTGGCGGCTCTTTCCAGAGAACCGTCGCCATCAGACAGAACTGAAAAAATAACCTCTTCAACACTGTGCAGCTGCTCTCGCAATCCACCCAGAAAAGTTTGCGCTGTGGTGCGTTCTTCACTAATCAGTTCACCAAGACTGACGAGCAGATTCAACACTTCATCCAGCACGCCCTCTACTGAGTCAAGAGATGCCGATGACGCCAGCTGTTCAACCAACCTGCTGGTTTCAGTCGTGTCGCCCTTAAGTAAATTAATGTGTTCCAACACATTGCCGAGCAGTGTTGCCGTTTTATCCAGAAACGGCTCAAGCTCGGCAGGCCCGGCCACCGCTTCACCACCAGTAACCGGCTTGCGGCTGTTGTCTGTGGCAAGCCGCAGCACTTTAAAAATTTCCTTTAAGGAGACAAGCTGCTGATTCAGATCATTATTCACCACCAGACTGTCTGCCAGATTCATCAATTCAGGGTGGTATTCCTGGTCAACATTGAGCGATTTTATGCTCTCTGAAAACTCTGCCGCCATGGTTCCCAACGAGGTTGTCTCGACCACCTCAGTAGCAGGTGGCGCTGTTTCAAGTGCGGCCATTTTCTTTGCCAGCACTTCACCGAAACGATTCAACACCACTTCGTCGGCACCCTGACGAACGGCAAGTCTCAGCTTATCGAGTAATGGCGGCAATCCCGGATCGGAACCTTCTGCCAGATGACTTAGGCGAATCGCCAGTTTACGAAGAGCATCTTCACGGCTCATGTTTTACCTCTGCCTGAAATGACAATATTCCTTATTGTCAAATTATCGATCAATACGGTACTTATGCCCGCCTATCTGCCGGGTTTGTTATAGTTTGTCTGTAATTTGTGCAATTATAGGTATTCACTCGTAGGAATCAATCATACCGCTAATTCGGTATACGTGGGCAAGAACTTCTGCCACAGCCAGATAAAGGTTTTCAGGAATTTCATCGCCTAACGGGACTGTACTTAGCAGACTGGTCAGACTGGCATCCTGAATAAGGGGAATCTCATAACGTTCGGCAATCTCGCTTATTTTTTCAGCTGTTGCACCCTCCCCCTTGGCAATGACTCGCGGAGCACCCACACCAGAATAACGAAGTGCCGCTGCTCGCTGTTTTTTTGTTACCGACTTGTTGTTCATGCCGTTTCATCCAGACATCGATAAATACTTTCTTCTTTTTTTACATCCCGAATACCTGACTGGCAGCGCAGCACGGAAACTTCAAGCCCTCTGCTCTCCAATCCAAGCTTAAGGGCGTCCAGTTGAGAATTGACAAGCTGCGCAGTCTTTTCCTGCTCTGAATAAATGACCACAGAAATTCTTTTGCCTCGCAAAAACAGCTCGGCCTGCATCTCGCCCAATGGCTTTAGCTCCAGACTCAGCAATACCTTCCAGTCCTGTCGATCCTCGTGCTCGTCAAGGCTTGCATTGTCGCGTTCAATCAAAATTGTTAATGTCTCTACCCCGTCATCGGTTCTGTAAGGAATTTCAAAAAACCAGCCCTGATGACCACCTTCATTGCGCTTGAACGATGCCACCTGCTGCAGCGTGATACCGGCAAGGCCACTCTCCAAGCGTTCTTTCAGTAAAAACAGCGCATCCAGCTCCTCCTCTGTATCCCCGGATTTCGCACCAATCTTTCGGTTAACCCTATCAAGTATCCTGAGCAGCTCGGCCTTGATATCACCTTCAGGAAGATAACCACCCGATAAGACCAGCTGCCTCAACTGGGATTCAAGAAAAAAACCTGATTGCTGCAGCGCTTTTTGCAGCGCACCGGGATTCGAAAGTCCTTCAAAACGATTCAGGCTCCGCTTGAGCTGTTCAAGAGCATCGCTTCTCAGGCCCAGCTGCGCCAATATTTTGGCACCTTGAACAGGATCCAGCAAAGATGTCAGTGGGACAGCGACGCTCCCCTGACGCGGCACCAGCAGCTGCAACTGCCCGTCAACGATGCTGTTTTTAGCCGTCACATTCTGCGCGACATGGCTATCAACAAAACTGCCGGTTACTTTCAGGGTTGGCACCGGCTTTAGCCCCTGCACTTCCAGCATCAACACGGCGCCTTTCTGCACAGGTATATCGGCTGTAGCCGTTATCTGGTGTCCTCCTATTCGCAGCACCAGATTGCCCGCCGGTGATTTGTCTGTCACCAGCGCCTGCAACACCTGCCCTACTTGCCAGGACTTTAACCACAGGCCGAAATTTTTTTGCTCAACCCGGGTTGCCGTCAAAGCTAACTGAAGTTCTTCCATAAGATTTCTATCGGCATGTTTTGTGCATTACTTTAACCTGTATTTTGTAATATCAGGAAATCGGCATGGTAGACAAAGACCTCAACCTCTCACTGGATAGTAACCTGATACAAACGCCAACCACCGCGTTCACTCACCAACGATCCGAATCAGACATGCAGCCTGACCCGATTGTAGACAGTGCACCCCGGATGGTTTCGTCATTAAAAACAATTCCCCTTGTTTCTGTCACGCTTATGCTGATTATTATAGGGGCCCTTTTCTGGGTTGGCTTTAAACTCTCTGCGCAAAACGATGTATCCGAAGCCCTTATAGCGACAGCCAACACCATAGCGGCAGCCAATACCGTCAAACCAGAAATATTAAAACCCGACCTTCCGGAACTGAAAGAAATATCCGCGCAACTGGTTAGCCTGCAACAACAACTCGACCAGGTCCGCACCCAGCTTGCCGAAACCACATCGCTGCTTGTGGCCAGTCACCACGAAGTGACCGAAAAACTTGCCAACGCCCAACCAACCCAGGGCAAAGCACTCACTACCGCACTGACACCTGCTGCACCCACCCCTGCAAAACGCTGGTTTGTTAACCTTGGCACCTTCTCCAGCAAGAAGGCAGCACAAAACCTGCAACAGCAGATTAAGTCACTAGGATACACTGCCGTTATCACCAGTCTCCTGTTAGATGGCAATACGGTTTACCGCGTTCAGATTCCGGGATTTACAGATCGGGATGCCGCTGAAAATACTGCCGGTGAAATTATGAAGAAGACTAACCTTAACGGACTTTGGGCCTGGAAAGAAGAATAGCACCCATTTCTTCTTTTCCGGGGTTTACAGAGTCCTGGCTGGAGCCCAAAATGGGCCGCTACGCTGCTAGCAGACTTTATATTTTTCACTGATAGAAATTAGAACAAAGGAACACCTATGGATCTGGCAACATTACTGGGCATGGTCGGCGCAATAGGCATCGTTTTGGCGGCCATTCTTTTTGGCGGCTCTGCGCTGGTTTTCGTTAATGTTCCATCCATTCTTATCGTGCTCGGCGGTACCATGATGGTGGTGATGATCAAGTTCACCATCGGCCAGTTTTTGGGTGCCTTTGGCGTCGCAGTGAGAGCCTTTATCTTCAAACTGGAAAGCCCGGAAGACCTCATTGAGCAAATCGTCAACCTCGCCAACATAGCCCGCAAGGAGGGCATGCTGGCACTGGAGAATGAGGAAATCGGTAACGCATTCCTCAACGATGGCGTGCAAATGCTGGTTGATGGCAGTGACCGCGAAGTGATAAATGCGGTCATGACAAAGGAAATGCAACAGACCATAGACCGCCACAACTGGGGGGCCAAGGTGTTTTCCGCCACAGGCGATGTCGCTCCGGCGATGGGTATGATAGGCACATTGATTGGCCTCGTGCAAATGCTCTCAGCCATGGATGACCCGAAAGCTATTGGCCCGGCAATGGCCGTAGCCCTGCTGACCACCCTTTACGGCGCCATGCTCGCCAACATGGTGGCACTGCCAATCGCAGACAAACTTAACCTTCGAAAAGCGGAAGAAGGTCGCATCAAGTCAATGTGCATTGATGGCATATTAGCCATTCAGCAGGGACAAAACCCGCGAATTATTGAATCCATGCTGAAAGCTTATCTGGAACCGAAAAAGCGCAAAGATGAT
Organism: Pseudomonadales bacterium; assembly: GCA_024234435.1. Lineage (NCBI taxonomy): Bacteria > Pseudomonadati > Pseudomonadota > Gammaproteobacteria > Pseudomonadales > Pseudomonadales bacterium. The sequence continues at coordinate 505,118 of JACKOF010000002.1, read as the reverse complement.
AGTGATGGCGCTGCAGAGGCTGCCTGATGATCGAAATAGAAGAAGACGACGGGCCAGCAGGGGCTCCAGCATGGATGGCCACATTTGCAGACCTGATGTCACTGCTAATGTGCTTCTTCGTGTTACTTCTGTCTTTTTCCGAGATGGATGTGCTGAAGTACAAACAGCTCTCTGGCTCAATGAGAAATGCCTTTGGTGTTCAAAACAAACTGAACGTAAAAGATATACCTAAAGGCACCAGTGTTATCGCCAGGGAATTCAGCCCCGGCAAACCGCAGCCCACCCAGATCAAGACTATCAACCAGTTCACCACCGAAATCACCAAACCCTCGTTGGCCGTGGGCAACCCGGAAGCACCCGAACTCGACGACAAGGATCTCAAAGCACTCAAAGACAGTAAGTTGCTAGCCGAACGGCTGAGAGCCCTGTTTGCGGATACTGCAAAAGATGCCGAAAAACTACGCGAGGCGCTGGATGAAGAAATCGGCAACGGCAATATTGATATTGAATCCGAGGGCCAGACCATCACCATTCGCATTCGTGAAAAAGCTTCGTTCCCCTCTGGACGGGCAATCCTGAACCCGGATTTTGCTCCGGTTATTGACAAACTAAGAGCATCATTATTAGAAATACGAGGACAGATTGCTGTTGAAGGCCACACCGATAACGTGCCGGTTGTCAGCAGCAAACTGAAATCCAACTGGGATTTATCTTCATCCAGGGCGCTGTCCGTCGCACACGAACTATTCAAGGGTAATATGATTGATGATCACCGGTTTGTTGTTACAGGCTACGCGGACACAAAACCATTCAAACCAAACGACACGCCAGAAAACCGGGCACAGAACCGCCGAGTAGAAATCGTTATCCGGCAGTCTCTGGAAGAAAACGGTGAAGCCCCGACAAACGAGCCCCTGATAATTGAACCGTCTCCGGATACTACGGTTGAACCCGATATTAAAAACACTGCCGAAGATACTGTTACAGAGATAGAGCCCGACCAACAACAGGCACCTTGACTCATGGAATTCAAAACAGAAAAAAGAAGCTACTACCGGATCAACGATCTGGTTGGCTTATCCTACAAAGTGATCTCCGAAGATGACCCCGGAATAACCAACCCCAATGATCTTGGCAACTCGGTTGTGACCTTGCTGGCAGAAATTGATCGTGAATTTAATCAGCTTACCAACATTCTCTGGCAGGAAAACCCGACAGCAGCCCGCTCAATGGGTCTGTTGAACCGAAAACTGGCCATTGTAGCCGGGCATGCCATCAATGGTGATCAACAGACGCTTGCTGATGATGATCTGTTGATGGTGAATATCAGCGGCAGTGGCATCGCGTTTAAATGCGGCGAGCGTGTGCCCACCGGCACACGCCTGCTGCTTACCTTGACCCTGAAGCCATCCAATATAAAACTGGAATTAACCGGACAGATCGTTGGCTGTGAAGAGAATAAGACCGACCAGAAAAAACCTTTCTGGCTGAGAGTAGCATTTGAAGAAAATAATGGCGCTACTCAGGAGCAGTTAATTCAGCATATTGTACAAAAAGAGTATGCCCAGCTGCACCGCTCAGAAGCGTTACCCCACCCGAAAAAAGCAACGCCTACAGACAAATCTGATTGAACATTTTACTGCCCTGCATTCACTAACAGTGCTCGTCAATATGCATGCCGGGCCGCGGAGACTCAGTACTTTTTTTGTTTTCCCTTTTACCTTTTTTCTGCCGGGACTGATCTTTTGTCTTTTCTGTTTTGCCTGGCGTTACAGGTCTGGTTTTGGTCACAGCACTGATACTGCCTGGCCGAATTGAGTCTACCATTACACCCTCCAATCTAAGCAGCCTTAAACGGAAGTCCACACCTTTTCAGTGTATTGCATCAACCCCCTGCTACGCTACCCACTCACTGAGCCTGGTTCGAATACGCGCCAGCGCCTGACCATGAATCTGTGACACCCGGGATTCGGATACACCAAGCACCTCGCCAACTTCTTTCAGGTTCAAGCCATCAGTGTAGTACAGTGACATCATCAGCATTTCTTTTTCTGGCAATAATTGAATGCTTTCCATCAATGCACTTCTGAAGCCCTCACCCTCTATCCTCGAGAAAGGGTCGTCACCCCCCTCCAGCGCGGGGTCGTCAAGCTCATCAAGAGAGACCAGGCGACTGCAGGCCAAATCGCGGGATACTTGATAATATTCGTCAAGCGACAGATTCAGTTCAGCGGCAATTTCAGCATCGGTAACCGACCGACCCAGACGCCCTTCCAGTTGCCTGATGGCCTGAGACACGTCCTTCATCTTTCTCTGAACAGAGCGGGGAGCCCAGTCATTGCGGCGCACCTCATCCAGCATTGCCCCCTTAATACGAAAGCTCGCATAAGTCCCAAAACTGGCCCCCTGGGAAGCATCGTAACTGTCTTTGGCCTGCAATAAGCCCAGCAAACCTACTTGCAGTAAATCATCCAGTTCAACATGAGCGGGTAATCTGGCGATCAGATGCAGGGCAATTTTCTTGACCAAAGGAAGGTAATCATCGACAACCGAATTCAAATCTTTTCGCTGGCTTTCGGTATAAGCCGCCACTCCACTCATGGCCGGATCCCTATCCAATACGCCCGTTTTCAATCAATCGTTCAACAAAGAATCCCAGCCCGCCCGTACTCTGCTGAGGAGAGAATTGCTTTTCTACCGTTTTGGCAAGTGCCACCAGAGCCTTTGCTGACCGACTGCGCGGGTAGGACTGCACAACCGGGTTTTGCTGCTGTACAGCCTTTCGCAGGAAGTCGTCACGGGGAATCGCCCCCACATAACCCAAATGAATATCGAGAAAGCGATCCGCAACCCGGCTTATTTTTTCAAATAACTGGCGCCCCTGCGCTTCATCGTCCACCATGTTGGCAAGCACCTGAAAGCGCTGCACGCCACAATCCCTGTTGAGCACCTTGATCAAGGCGTAGGCATCGGTGATCGAAGTTGGCTCATCACAAATCACCACAATAATTTCCTGGCAGGCACTGGCAAAAGTCAGCACGGCTGGCTCTATACCCGCACCAGTATCTACAATCAGAGTATCCACAGGCAGCGTCAGCTCACTGAAGGCACGAACCAGACCGGCCTGCTGCTCGGGTGCCAAATTAGCCATTTCAGATACACCTGATGACGCAGGTACTATTTTGACCCCATTCGGCCCTTCCAGCAGAATCTCTTCCAGCGTTCGCTCACCAGACAAAACATGGCGAATGTCATATTCAGGCTTTAAGCCCAAAGCAATATCCACATTGGCCAACCCCAAATCGGCATCAAATAAAATAACCGACTGTCCCTGAGCAGCAAGACTGACTGCCAGGTTTACCGAAACATTAGTCTTGCCAACCCCACCCTTGCCACTTGTCACAGCAATAACGTTGATGGGGGATGGTGTCGATAGTTGTTGAAGCCCCTGAGCCTGGTTAATCATTGATATTTTATACCGCTAATGAATGATTTTCTGACAACCTATTGTGACTGTTTTTTTCGCCAATTGAAGCTTTAATTTCAGACACCTCCAGCGCTTTGGCAATCAGGTACTCCACCCTGGCCGGCAACAGATCTTCCGGCACTCGCTGGCCAATACTGAAATACCCCAGCTTAAGGCGGTTTTTAATAACCGCATCCAGCACCCCACCCAGCTCAACTGACTCATCGATCTTGGAGATCATGGCTCCGGCCAAAGCATCCTTGCCAAAGACCTTGATCACCTCGTTAATAGCGCCGTTTTGTGCTGTAGCAGACAACACAACATAAGTATCAATATCGTAACCCACTGAATTGAGCGTTCTGAATTGCTCATAGAGCCGAACATCCCGCTGACTCATACCTGCCGTATCAATCAACACCAGCTTTCTTGAAGACAGCTCATCAAGCGCAGCTTTCAGTTGGGCCGTGTCGGTTGCCACGATCATCGGGATGCTGAGGTAATTCGCAAAGGTTTGCAGCTGCTCCTGACCACCAATGCGGTAGCGGTCCGTGGTAATAAGCGCGACCTGTTTATTGCCATGCCGCAGGACAAAGCGTGCAGCCAGCTTGGCGATCGTCGTTGTCTTGCCAACCCCGGTAGAACCTACCAGAGCCAAAATACCACCTTCATTCAACAGACTATCCCCGGAAATCACCGATACTTGCCGGGCAAGTATGGCCAGCGCCTTTTTCCAGATTTGTTCCAGGTCGCCCTTGGCAGGTAATTTGTCCACGATTGCACCACAAAGCGAGCGGGAAAGACCCAGTTTGATCAGCCGGTTATAGAGCGCTGCTTTCACCGACGGCTGCCCCGCCATTTCTCGCCAGGCCAGCTGGGATAACTCGCCTTCCAGCATACTTCTCAGCTTGCCCAGTTCACGCTGTAATTCATTGAGTGTTGGACTCTCGTCGGACTTTCGTGACTCATCCACACTCAGGGGCACAGCTGCTTCTGCTGCCGCTTTCTCCCGCAGTGCGTGCTCATCAAAGTCCATCGCTGCGACCAGCTCAATCTGCCCGTCAATTTTTTTATTGGACAGTATCACCGCATCCGGCCCCATTTCTGCCCGCACTTGCGCCATTGCGCTGCGACTGTCCTTGCTCAGGAAACGTTTAATTTTCATTACCCAACCTTCCCACTATTCCAAATTCTGTTACCCTTCAAAGCCCGCCTCATAACTGCGGCTGGCCACTCCCGATGGTTGCCACCACCTTAATATTCTTGTCTGCCGGGATCTCTTCATAAGCAAGAATATAGAGACTCTCCATCCTGCCTCCCAACAGCCTCGACAGGAACCGGCGAATACCACTCGCCACCAGTAACACCGGCGCTTTAGCCTCAGCCTCTATCTTTGCCGAGGCCTGCACAATCTGATTGATCACACTCTCAATCAGGGATGGCTCCAAGCCGCCAGGCACTCCCTGTATAGCACTTTGCAAGATCTGTTCCAATTGTGAGTCTAGCGTCATAACAGACATCTCACCCCCGACACCATTGACTGTCTGGAAGATTACCCGCCCAAGCGCGATCCTCACCTGACTGGTCAAAGTGTCAGTATCCTGACTCTTCGCACCATGCTCCGCCAAAGCTTCGGCTATTGTTCGGACATCGCGGATGGGAATACCTTCCTCCAGAAGATTTTGCATAACCTTGGTTACCTCACCCAGACCCAGCAGCTTGGGCACCAGATTCTCCACCAGCTTGGGTGACGACTGGGCAAGTTTGTCCAGCAACTGCTGCACAGCGTCCTGACCAATCAGCTCGTGGGCATAGTTTTTAATGAGCTGACTGAGATGGGTGGCGACCACCGTACCGCAATCCACCACGGTGTAGCCCATAGCCTGAGCATCGTCACGCTGAGAAGTATCGACCCAGACGGCATCAAGACCAAATGTCGGATCCTTGGTTGCCACGCCATCCAGCTGACCATGAACTTGTCCAGGATTAATGGCCAGCTCCTTGCCGGGAAAAACTTCTCCCTGACCAACCGCAACATCATGAAAGCTGATGCGGTATTCATTCGGCGACAGATCGAGGTTATCCCGGATGTGAACGGAATGAATCAGAAAACCCAATTCCTGAGACAGCTTTTTGCGGACCCCCTTGATCCGGCCCAGCAATTCACCACCCTGTTTCTTGTCCACCAGCGATATCAACCGGTAACCGACTTCCAGTCCAATCTCATCAACCGGAGTGACATCATCCCAGCTCAAATCTTTTGGTTCCGCAGGCCGTTCTGTCGGCTCCGGCTCAACCGGCAATAACTCAACCTGTTGTTTCTGGTGCTGAAGATACCCCAGAGCACACATTGCCGCCGCCAGGGTAAGAAACACCAAATTCGGCATTCCAGGCACCAATCCCATAATGCCAATCAATCCTCCCGCAATAAACAACACCCTGGGATTGCTAAACAGCTGTGTGATCACAGCATCTCCCATATTCTGGGAGCCTGATACTCGTGTCACAATAATCGCAGCCGCCGTTGACAGCAGCAGCGATGGAATCTGCGCCACCAGGCCATCACCTATCGTCAACAACACATAGTTGTGAGCTGCCTCGCCTGCACTCAGGTTGTGCTGCAACACCCCAACCGAAAAACCGCCAATGATATTAATGAACAGAATCAGGATCCCGGCGACGGCATCACCGCGCACGAACTTACTGGCACCATCCATCGCGCCATAAAAATCAGACTCTCTGGAAACATCATCGCGACGCCGCAACGCTTCTTCCTGAGTAATCAGGCCCGCATTAAGATCCGCATCAATGGCCATCTGCTTGCCGGGCATGGCATCCAGAGTAAAACGTGCAGTTACTTCCGAAATACGGCCAGCACCCTTGGTCACCACCACAAAATTGATAATCACCAGAATCGCAAATACCACGATTCCAACGGTGTAACTGCCGCCAACCACAAATTCACCGAACGCCTGAATCACTCGCCCTGCCGCACCCGTACCCCCATGACCCTCAAGCAGAACTACCCGGGTACTGGCCACGTTCAGCGCCAGGCGGAGCAATGTTGCAATCAGCAACACCGTTGGAAACATTGCAAAATCCAGAGGGCGATCTGAATACACTGACGCCAATAACACGATCATTGCCAGAGCGATATTGAAGGTGAACATTAAATCCAGTGCAAAAGGCGGCAGCGGCAGCACCATCATGATCAACATCAGGAACATCAGCACAGGGGTGCCCATTCCCGAGAGAACGGAAAAATTAAACCCTCCCGGAGCTGTCGTACTGTCCGCAGCTGGATTGTTAGCCATCTATTTCACACTCCACAACATGTTCACTTACTCTCGATCCTCGTCGGTCTTTCATCCCTAAAGATCCCGATACTCTTCTGGTACTTCTATGTCATTTGGTCTCTGCGTATAGGTAGAACTGCTAGCCGTACGCAACTGGTACACGTACGCCAGCACCTTGGCGACGGCGACATAAAGATTCTGCGGAATTTCATCACCAATCTCGGTGGTGGCATAAAGTGCTCGGGCCAGCGGCGGTGCAGAAAAAATTGCCACATCATGCTCGTTTGCCAAGGTGCGGATTTTCAATGCCACCAAATCTCGCCCTTTGGCCACCACCTTCGGGGCAGCTCCCGGCACATCATCATATTTGAGCGCCACCGAAAAGTGCGTCGGGTTGGTAATCACCACATCGGCCGTAGGCACCGCATCCATCATCCGACGCTGAGACATTTCCCGCTGCAATGTGCGAATACGACCCTTCACCTCTGGCCGCCCCTCTGTTTCTTTCATCTCGTCCTTGACTTCCTGCTTGGTCATTTTCAGTTGCCGGTTGTGATTCCAGATTTCAAACGGCACATCAAATATCACAATAAAAATCATGGCCGCACTGATGACCAACAGACTCCAAACCAAAAACCGGCTGGCTTCCGTAAAAGCCTGCAATGCAGGCAAGCCACCCAGCTGAAGAATTTTTTCACTGGAAAGACTGAACAGTATTGCGGCAGCTGTACTCAGCAGCAGAAACTTGAACAACGCCTTAAACAGCTCCAGCAGCCCCTTGGCAGAAAAAACCCGTTTGATGCCTTTCAGAGGGCTTAGTTTCTCCAGTTTGAACGCCATTGCTGAAGGGCTGAATGACCAACCACCCATTGCCAGAGGGCCGGCAAACGCAGCGACGATCATGACCCCAAAAAATGGCAACAGAATCAGCAGGGATGACAGCAATACGCTGACAAGGCGTACCGCAACTATCTCTTTGTCGTAGGCCAGAGGGCGCTCAAAGCTCAACACCGACTGAAACAGCTCACCGAATTCAGCGGCCATCGAGCCGCCCATAATCACCAGCCCTAAAGCGCCAATAACCAGTGACAGCATGGTGTTTAGCTCGCGTGACCGGGGAACCTGGCCCTTCTTGCGGGATTCCTTTTTCCGCCGTTCGGTAGGCTGTTCGGTGCGTTCTAATGAACTCTGATTTTCTGCCATAACAGTTCTCTAGGGCCTGTTAAATTTTTCATGTCCGGAAACGGTTTTCACCGAAACATATCCAGAGCCTGCAACAATCCCGCATCAAACATCTCGGTTAGCAAATCAAGCGTGGTTGGCAAGGACAACAAAATGAACAAAAACCCGGCCATAATGGTGACCGGAAAACCCACTGCAAAAATATTCAACTGGGGAGCAGCACGTGTAATCACCCCAAACGCGACATTGATCAGCAGCACCGCCGTCAATGCCGGGATTGCCAGTAACAGGGCATTCATGAACATCTGGCTTCCCCAGATCACTACATTCCATGCAAAACCGTTATCCCAACCGGCAAAACCTACTGGCAACAAGGTAAAGCTCTGCACCAGCAACTCTATAAGAATCAGGTGAGCGTCCAGCGCCAGAAAAATCAATGTCGCCAGAATCACATAAAACTGACTCAAAACCGGTACCTGAACACCATTTTGCGGATCAACCGACATGGCAAAACCCAGCCCCATGGTCATGGCCAACGACTGCCCGGCGATCACCACAGCACCGAAAATCATTTGCACAACAAACCCCATCGCCAGACCAATAACAATTTGTTGCCCGGATATGAGTATTCCTTCCGGACCAAAGGGGTCAATGTCAGGAAATGCTGGCAATGACGGCGCAACCAGAGCTGTGACCAGCACCGCCAGTAAAATACGACCCCGTACAGGGAAAGAAGAAGCGCTGAACACCGGCGATGCCAGAAGCATTGCCGACAACCTCAAAAACGGCCAGTAATAGCCTTCAATCCAGCCAACCAGTTGCTGCGCAGTAAACATCTGTCAGCTACCTCAGAATTCCCGGAATATCATTGAACAATTGCAACGTAAACTCGGTGAGCATGCGCAGCATCCAGGGGCCCGCAATCAACAGCGCAAACACCAGAATAATCAACTTCGGAATAAAACTCAGCGTCATTTCCTGAATTTGCGTAGCCGCCTGAAATACACCAACCAGCAAGCCGACAGCAAGCGCAGACAGTAACAGCGGCGCGGCCAGCAACGCTGTCAGATAGAGCGCTTCTCGACCAATATCCAATACAGCTTCAGGTGTCATTTATTTACCTCCGGCAACGGCAACTCTGTTAACTGAAAGGCCCCAATTGAGCGGGTAACGTCAGGTGACGAAACTCGCCGCAAGAGTGCCAACAATTAATGACCAGCCATCGATCAGCACAAACAGCATGATTTTGAACGGTAGCGAGATCAACATGGGAGACAGCATCATCATACCCATCGACATCAGCACACTGGCTACCACCAAATCGATCACCAGAAAGGGGATAAACACCAGAAAGCCAATCTGAAAAGCGGTTTTTAGCTCACTGGTCAGGAATGAAGGTAACAACACCTTCATCGGCACATCATCTTCACTCTGAAAGCCGTCGTAACCACCGAGCTCGGCGAACATCATCAGGTCTGCTTCACGGGTTTGTCCAAGCATAAACTCCCTGAACGGCAACTTGGCGTGCTCAAACGCCTCGTTAAACTCCATGGTTTCATCCATGTAAGGCTTTAATCCCGAGTCGTAGGCCTTCTCCAGTACCGGCGCCATAATGAAGAGACTGAGGAATAGCGCCAACCCCAAAAGAATCTGATTCGAAGGCGTTTGGGCGGTGCCCAGTGCCTGTCGCAAAATAGCCAGCACCACCAATACTCTGGTGAATGACGTCATGGTAATGAGCGCTGCGGGCAGCAGGCTCAAGAGTGTCATCAGCAACAGAATCTGAATACTGGCCGAATAACTGCTGCCACCATTGCCATCCGGCTGCACGGTCAGAAGGGGGATACTTGCATCGGCAAGTGCAAACTCAGGCATCAGCAATAGTATTGCCAGCCAAAAACCGCAACCAAGAAACTTCACTGAGGATCACCATCTGCTTTCTTTGACTTACCCAGTAGCGAAGCAAAATCAATCCCGGATTTAACTCCGCCCGGTAAGGCAGCAGGGTCTGCCACCCCCTCAATGGGCTTTTCAAAAGTGTGCAGCGTACTGATTCCGCCCGGCGCCACACCAATTAAAAGTTGCTGCTCACCCGCCTGTACCAATATCATTTTTTCGCGCGAACCAAGACGGACCGAGCCAAGCACGCGGATCGTTGCTTTCGAGCCGGACGGCAGCCCGTTAATTTTTCTCAACAAAAACAGCAGCCCGAACACCAGCCCCAGGACCAGCAGCAGAGAGCCAAAAACCTGAAAGAAATAGCCTGCACTCAACAAGTCTTTTGAAGCAACTGCTTCTGCACCATACACACTGGGGAAAACGAGCAGCAGAGCAGGCAACAATAAGAATATTGCTGCCACACGGTTCATTGCCGCCCTGTTTCTCATCACTTCAGCTTCTTCAATCGCTCAGAGGGGCTGACAATATCGATCAACCTCAAACCAAACTGTCCGTCAACCACTACCACCTCTCCGCGGGCAATAAGAGTACCGTTCACCATCAGATCCAGAGGCTCGCTAACCTCCCGGTCAAGCTCCACCACAGAGCCCTGGTTCAGGCTGATCAACTGTTTTATTGGCAGCTTGCTGCGACCAATCTCCACCGAAAGCGTCACCGGCACATCCATCAGAGCCTCCAGGTTAATCTCCCCCGAAGTACCTGCCTTTGGCGTATTCGGTTGCTGCTCAAACTCCGGCAACGGTTCAGGCTGCTTGACGGACTCGTCACCAGACTCAACTACACCTTCCAAATCTTCACTCATTCCCGTCTCCGTAAACTTATGGCTGGCTATCAGAACTGAAAACTTCTTTTATCCGGATAGCTTTATGCCCATTCGCAACACCATACTCACCACTTGAAAAAGGCTGCCCATCAATGCACACAGCAACATCTGATGGCGGTTTTAGTGGCACGATAGAACCCATTTGAAAAGCGAGCACATCACCCAGGCTTGCCTGCCTTGAGGCAAACAAACCGCTCACTTCAATATCAACGCCGAGCAATTCGTTCCGAAAATAATTTTCCCAGCTTTTATCACTCTGCCTCGGCGATGGTTTTTTGGCCGGATCACCCAGCTTGCCGCGCAGGGGCTCAAGTGCGGAATAAGGCACCACCCAGTCAATAGCACCCTTCCACTCAAGCACACGAATCTCAAACTGGAATTGCATCGCCATCTCACCCAGCGGCAAAGGCGGTAAAAACTCCGGATTGACCTCAAAGGCCTCCAGCTCACAGGACAAGACTATCTTTTCCTTCCATGCCTCAACCAGCGTTGACATGAATTTGTCCAGCAAAACATCACTGATACGTTTTTCCGTCGGCGTCAGATTTTCTCTGGCCGCCATAGCCGTATTTGAGCCAGGCGCACCGCCGAAGTACTGATCAACAAAAAATGACAGCAACTCGCCGGGCAGAACAACCAGCGTACTACCATTAAACGGTTTGATTTTCACAACGTTGATGGCTGACGGCTCAGGAATAGCGGCAAGCACTTCGGAAATCTTCCGCAATTTAATATCGGCAACAGCCACCTCGGAGGTCATTTTGAACAGGGAATACAAACCACCCTCGAGAGCTTGCGAGTGCTTTTCATTAATGGTTCTCAGAGCAGGCATCTGCGCCAACAGTGCCTGCTCACGAGTACTGAAATCAAACGGCTGACAGGAGCGACCATCACCAATATCCTCCAGAGGCACATCGCCACCGGATACGCTATCCATCAGCGCATCCAACTCTCCCTCTGATAACACATCTTTAGTCGCCATTATCTGTAGTCACCCACTTGTTACTGCATCACGAAGGCGGTAAAGAAAACATCATCCACCTTGGCATCACCCTTTAATCTAACCACTTTCTGAATATTGTTTTTAACTTGCGCCCGGAGCTTTTCCTTGCCTTCCACTGTGCGCAGCTCATCAAAATCCTGCGAGCCAAACAACATAATCAGGCTGTTCCTCACAGCAGGCATATTCGCCTCCACTTTATCGATCACATCCTGATGGTAAGACATGATTTGCAGCTCCATCTGTACATAGCGGACTTTACCGTCATATTCGTAGTTAACGACAAAAGCGGGCGCCAGAGGAAAGTAGATTGGGTCAAGGTCTTGCTCGACCACCACCTTCTCAACAACCTCTTCTGGCTCGGCATCATCACCACCACTCATCAGGAAAAATGCGGCTCCAGCGCCTATTAACAAAGCGGCCACAACCAGGATAATGATTTTTTTCTTTCCACCCTTGGCCTCTGGAGCTACTTCTTCTTCACCGTTTTCTGGCATGTCTTTCCCCAAGTTCAATTCATCTGCTGCCATAGTCCCTCCTAGTAACGACTGTTTAATGACAGCAGGGATTATTCACTTTGGCTAAAGCAAAAGCCATACCAAGAAATAAGTCTTTATTTATCAATTAGTTGGAAGACATAAAAAACAGTGAGTCAGAGTTTTGACACCAGCAAGACAGCGGGCACTTCAATAACCATCGTCATTTTCAGCCAGCAGCAGAGAAAAGCCTGTAAACCAGGCGCGAGAAGACGATAACAGCAGGGGTCCGAAAGCAGCGGTTAGTGGTCGATACCACTCGACGCCAGCTGAAAAATTAGCGGGCGCCTGTTCAAGGTATCCGATACAAAACCGCTAGATATAATAATCAACGAGGCTGTCTGACACACGCAAAGACAGACCAACCGATTTGGATTCACCGGACTCTTCAAGCTCGGCCAGCGTATTCCGGGTTGTAAAAGCGTCATTGGCACCGTTGTTTTTGTGCCGGGACTGTGAATGATCCGCAACCTCGCTGTGGGCCAGCTGAAGTCCGGCCTGATCAAGCATCTCCCTGAGCCTCGGCATGGCCTGCTCAATAGCCTCTCTGGCTGTAGCATTCTGCACCGTAAACAGCATCTTTGTTTGATCTCCGTCTGTTGTTATCTTGATATCCAGACGACCAAGATCCGGCGGCGTTAATTGCAGGCTTGCTTCCTGAACGCCTTGCCTGACAAAGAAAGTAACCTGGCCTGAAAACTCATTACCCCAGCTATGATGAGCAACTGGCGTGGGCAGCGCACCCGTTATCGGTATTTTACCTCCAGCCGCAGGGTCAACCGTCATTTGCAATGGCAACGCACCCGAAACAACACTGGCAGACTGTACCGCTTGACCAGAAACTGGCTTCGACTGTGCACCACCTGCCTCAACCATCAATTGCTGATCGCTGGAGACCGCCTTATTCAACGCCAGCGCCTGTTGAAAATTACGTAATTGCTCCCCGATTTCTGGCTGAGGCAACGCTGCCTCAGCTTCTGCTAAAACCGTCTTAGCACCATCGCGCAGTGACTGCACGCTGCCGTTAGCCGACAAGCGCACCTGCCCGGTTAACGTTGAGACTGCTGAGGTCGTGGTTGTCATGGCAGCTGCCGTTGCCACAGGCTCCGTCTGCCGTGCAGTTTCACTAACCACAAAGCCTTTTGCCCGAAGAAAATCTTCACGGAGAGACTCCTCCCCGTCTGCTGCCAAGTCAGGCGCAACACCGGCCCCCGCCACAGCAGGCACTGCAACAGATTCGGGCAAAGCAAATACCGTCTGTTCAGCCAAACCCATCTGCTCGGGTGTGGTTTCCTGAGCCGTCAACTGCTCCGCCACCAACTGCTCCACCCCGTCAGGAGATCGTGTCGTTGATTCAGGCTCGGCGGACTCATCACCTGGCAAGTTATTACCGGCCGACTGCAAAACATTGCCGTCATCCGGAGTTTCGGCAACTGTTTGCTGCCGGGCATCGCCCGTGTTTGTGGCTGTCGATTGCTGGTTCAGAACATCCCCGAATTTCTCACCGGAAGCCGAAACACCCGATTCTGCAGAGCTTTCCGAGCTTGGGGAACTCCTTAAACGGACACCCGAAGATTCTATTGAGGTGCTGCTAACCGTTAACATCAAACTATACCCTCCAGGGTTACGTTAGACTTCTGTCTCACCTGAAGAAAATAGCAATATATATGCCAAAAGGACGTTTAAGGTGTCACTGAGGGAAATAAAACCAGGGGGCCGATCAGGAATGAAGCTGCCGGGCCAGAGTCTCTTCATCTGCCGTTTTCTGCTCGGCTTTATTTTGTGCCTCGATTTGCAGACGGCGGTGTTGCTCAACAAGGTGATCAAATGCTGACGTCCGTTTAGCTTCTTCTTTCCATTGCTCTCGGGCTTCTTCAAGATTTTCTTCTGCTTTCTGGACATCCTGCAATTGTTGACTAATCGCCTGATTGAGCTTGCTGAGAAACAGCCGATAATCTTGCAATTGCCGGGCAGCAATCCCGTGTTGTCCCATCGAACCCAGCCGATCCTCATACTCCTGCTTGAACTGCAACAACTGATCAAGCTGCTGCTGCTTCTGAAGATGCCCCTGCTGATTGAGTTGCAGCTCGCGAGCAGATTTTTGTTCAACCGTTTTGGCGTAAGTCGCCGCCTTGCCAATTTTCCCGCCATCCACTAGTCAGCCCTCCCTGATTTCATTTCGGAAAGATTTTTCATGGAAAACAAGGCTTGCAGACTGCTTTGCATATCCACTTTGGCGGATTCGTGCTGGCCGAGGAAGCTGCGGATACGCGGCGCTGCCTTTATTGCACGATCAATTGTCTCATCCGTTCCCTGCTGGTAGGCGCCAATATTAATCAAATCCCGGTTCTGCTGGTACGCCGAATAAAGGTGTTTAACCTGACGAGCCGCACCAAGCTGATCATCGCTGACAATATTTGTCATTGAGCGGCTGACAGAAGCGTCAATATCAATAGCGGGAAACAAGCCTGAATCTGCCACCTGTCGTGATAACACAATATGGCCATCGAGAATGGCTCTGGAGGCATCCGCAACAGGGTCGTTGTGGTCATCGCCTTCCACCAGCACGGTATAGACTGCCGTTATCGAACCCTGCTGGCCATGGCCGTTTCCGGCCCGCTCAACCAGAGCTGGCAACATTGAAAACGCCGACGGCGGATAACCTTTTGACACGGGTGGCTCACCCACGGCCAGGCCAATTTCCCGCTGCGCCTGTGCAACCCGGGTGAGGGAATCCATTAGTAACAGAACATCTTTCCCGCGATTGCGGAAATACTCGGCAATCGCGGTCGCGCGCCAGGCACCATGGACACGCATCAAAGGCGAATCATCCGCTGGCGTTGCCACAACAATAGCTCTGGCCAACCCATCAGCACCCAGAGTCTGATCAACAAAGTCGCGGACTTCTCGCCCACGCTCACCTATCAACCCCACCACAATAACATCTGCTGAGGTATGCCGGGTCATCATCCCCAGCAAGGTACTTTTACCGACACCGCTGCCGGCAAACAGGCCCATTCGCTGGCCCTTGCCCATCGTCAGCAGACTATTAATAGCGCGCACGCCAACATCCAGCGGTTCGGAAATAGGGCTGCGATGCAATGGATTGATTGGCTCGCCTTTAAGAGGAACATGATGCATGCATTTCAGCACCTTGCCACCATCAATAGGGTTGCCCGCACCATCCACAACCCGGCCGAGCAATTGCTCGTCAACGGCGACCGCACCCCCGGTGGTAATGGGCACAACTCTGGCACCAATTCTGACACCACTTAGATTGCCTTCAGGCATCAGAAACAGGCTGCCACCGGCAAAGCCCACCACTTCAGCCTCAATGGCGTGACCGGCATCGGCTATCACTCTGCAACGACTGCCAATCGGTGCCTGACAACCGGCTGCTTCGAGTTTAATCCCCACCATGCGCACCAAGGAGCCTTCTTCCTGCAAAAGCGGCGGCCTGATTTCTTTCGATACACTGGCAAGATGTTGCGCCAGAAAGGAAGAGCGCTGAGCCTGCGTATCTTGAAGGACACTCATCTTTAATAATCCAGCTGTTCTTCGCTGGCCTCCAATAAAGTACTGAACACCACCTCCATCTGTTTTTCGACTGAAGCATCGATATAGGACAGTGGTGTTTTCACCCGACACCCACCGGGAAGCATCTCGACATCTTCTACCAGTTTCCAGGATTTACCTTCCAGAGATTCCACCAGTAACTCGCGAACCATAGCAACATCCGCCGGGTTCAGGTAAATCTGGATATCTCCGCTCAAATCAGAAAGCGTTTTCAGCGCCTCATCCACAACAGCGGTAACGGTTCCCGAGTCAATACTCAGCTCTCTACGCACAACCTGACCGGCGATCAACGTAGCAACCTGCACCAGCTCACTGGCAACCTGCTGATCAATCCCCCGAAACGGCTGTGCCATCTCTTCTATTATCCGGGTCATGCGTTTGACCAGTTTTTCCGCCTCCAAACGCCCTGCCTCCAGCCCTTCCCATTTACCCAGTTGGAAACCACGGGCATGAGCCAGTTTCTCCAGCTCTTCAGGGTCGGGCCTGGCCTCACTTGCCTGCGGGTCAAAGAAAGGCGCTTGCCAGCGCTCCACAACCGGCCCCTCCTGCACAGCAGTTTCGTCAGCAGGTGTAGCCCCGGAAACGCTGTGCTCAGACAAAATCACCGCCTCCTTTACCGAGGAAAATTTCGCCTTCATCCGACAGCCTGGCTGCAATTGTCAAAATCTCTTTTTGTGCGGCCTCCACTTCAGAAAGTTTTACCGGGCCTTTCGACTCCAGGTCTTCCTTCAGCATCTCAGCAGCACGGGAGGACATATTTTTGAAAAACTTGTTCTGCAGCTGCGGGTCGACGCCTTTCAGTGCAATCACCAGACTATCGACAGCAATTTCACGAATAAGTCGCTGAAAACCTCTGTCGTCCAACGCGTTGAGGTTATCAAAGACAAACATCAGTTCCTGAATTTTTTCACCCAGCTCGCTGTCAGCCAACTTCATCGCCTCCAGCAAGTCCGCCTCCTGCTCAGAGTCAAGATGGTTGAGTATCGCAGCTGCCGAACTCATACCATCCACCCGCGCTGGCGGCACATCCTGCGTCATACCCAACTGCTTTTCCAGTACCTGATCCAGCTCGTGGAGTGCGGCCGGATCAATCATGTCCAGCTTGGCAATTCTCAAAACCACGTTGGTCCGCAAACTTTCAGGCAACATGGACAGCACCTGTGCTGCATGATCATCATCAAGAGACGTCAGAACAATAGCAATAATTTGTGGGTGTTCATTCTTGATAAGGTTCGCCACCGCCCGAGCATCCATCCATTTAAGTGCGTCGAGCCCATTTCCACTGCTGCCTTGCATCACTTTGTTGAGCATGGTTCTAGCCCGGTTTTCACCCAACGCCTGCACCATGACCCGCTTGGTAAAATCACTGGCGCCAATACCAATAGGGTTAACCTGGCTGACCTTCTCGGAAAATTCACGAACCACGGCACTGATCTGCTCATCGGAAATGTCCGAGAGCTTGGCCATCGCCTCACCAACACGCTGTACTTCCTTCGGCGCCATATGGCGCATAATGGACGCAGCGCCCTCCTCCCCCACACCCAGAAGGAAAATTGCGGCCCGCTGAGAACCAGATAAATCAGAAACTGCATCAACCATCACTTGCCACCCAACTCTTCACTACGTGCGCCACTCTCTCCGGCTCCCCGCTAACCATTGAACGGGCCATCGACAACTGTTGCTGGTAACCTTGTGCACCACCTCCTCCCGGCAACCCCGGAGCCTGCTGACCACTAAGTGTCACCTGATCACCCTCCATGGACGCACCAGCCATCGCCTGCGGGGGTGCATAGCCCGCCATACCTGGTTGAGCAGCGGGAGGCGCCAGGTTACGAGCGGCGGGCGGCGGCGCAGAGGAAGCCTGCATCAACGGCTTCAGTACCGTAAAGATCACTAAAATCACGGCAATACCTGACAGCAGAATTTTGGCAGCCCTCCACACCCATTCCTGTTCCAGTAACGAAGGCTCTGGCATTGGCTCCAGTTCAGGTGCAGCCACAAAGGAAGCGTTAACCACATTCACACGATCACCTCGCTCCTCATCAAAACCCACGGCTTCCTTGACCAGAGAAGTAATTTCCGCCATCTGTGTCTCTGACAAGGGTTGCCGAACGGCATCGCCCTGATCGTCAACCCCCGCACGATAATCTACAACAACGGCAACTGACAACCGACTTAACGTACCCGGCATTTCCTTGATATGACTGATAGTTTTATCCATCTCATAATTGCGAACTTCGCGTTTGCTGGAACGGCTGGGCTGTTGAGCTGCTTTATCAGTATCCGCCAGATCAGTTGTCAGTACGGCATCTTCCGGCGGCTGATTGCTCAACGTTCCCGGAATGCCCTCTGCTCGTCTCGTGGCCGAGGTTTCTTCCATCAGCTCCTCACTGCGAACACGAGTATCAGGCTCAAAGATCTCACTGGTTCTCTCAACCCGGCGAAAGTCCATCTCTGCTGCCACCTGCGCATTCACTGCACCAACACCAACAATAGGTGTCAGAATTTCAGTGATTCTGTCTGCATAACTCTGCTCAAGCTGACGGGCGAAACGGAATTGTTCTTTGGTATAGGCAAATTCATCATCACCGCCCTGTGACGAGAGCAGGCGACCCCGGTTATCGAGCACGGAAACCTGCTCTGCCTCCAGTCCCGGCACACTGAATGCCACAAGGTGTATCACGCCAGCCAGTTGCCGCTCGGTCAGCTCCCGCCCCGCAACCAGATTCAATAGCACGGATGCGGCAGGCTGGTTCTTTTTGCGCACGAACGCGGATTGCTTCGGCAATGCCAGGTGAACGCGCGCAGAGCGAACACTCTCAATGGAGGCGATTGAGTTGGACAGTTCCCGCTCGAGAGCGCGATCAAAACGCGCCTTTTCCATGAAGCTACTAACACCCATTTCCTGTTCTTTATAAAGCATGTCAAAGCCGGAACCATCATTTTCAGGCAAGCCTTCACTGGCCAGTTTCAACCTGACCTCGTGGACGCGATCAGCGGGAACGCTCACTAATCCCGAGCGGCTGTCCACCTTGTATTGCACACCGGATCGCTCAAGAGCATTAATGATTTCAGCGGAAGCCGCTGGCGACAAATCCCCATACAACGGAGAGTAGTCTGGCTCAATGGCCCATTGCACAAGCCCCATAGCCAACGCAATACTGGCAGCGAGACCAAGCAGCAAGCCGAGCTGACGGGTTGCCGGCTGCCGACTGAGGCTATTGAAACGGTTAAGCAGATTTTGAGAGTTCTCGGCCATAATTATCTTCTTTCAGCGATTCGGTTAAGCGCCCTTGTGGATGCCCCCTATACCTGCATATTCATTACTTCCTGATAGGCACTGAGCAGTTTGTTGCGGACCTGCGTCATAGCCTGAAAGGAAATGCTGGCTTTTTGAAGTGCCACCATCACTTCCGGCAGCTCAACACTGGCATCACCGGACTCAAATGCTGTTGCCATATCCTTGGCCTGATGTTGAGCGTCATTAACTTTGTCTATCGACTCTTTCATCAGCGCTGCGAAATCGGTTTTTTCACTGCCGGCCACTTCACCAGCCGGGCCCGTGTTACTCGCCGCCGCAGCCATAACTCGCATCTGCGCCAACACCTGATTAATATCCATACTGCTCATGATTTCCACCTTATTTTGGATATGGCCATTAGCTGGCCGCCGGAATTGTGACACCCTGCTCTTTCAGTCTAGCCAATTTATAGCGCAACGTACGCGGACTGATACCAAGCCGGTCTGCGGCATCCTTACGGCAGCCATCAACTGCCTTTAGTGCATCGACTATTATCTGCCTTTCGCGCGCCTTTAAATCCCCATCCAGCATCGCACCACTCTGAATTTTGGTATCGGTCACACCCATTGACACCGCACTCGAATCAGCATTCATGCCACCTGACAGCGAGTCTTCAAAGAAAATATCAGACTCGCCAATCTGGTTACCACCAGCCAGAATAGTCGCCCGCTGCATGCAGTTATCCAGCTCTCTGACATTCCCTTTCCACTGATGAGCCAGTAATTTTTCTTCCGCCTGCCTGGAGAACACAGGCACCTGCCCCTCCGCATGCCGCTGCAAAAAGGAGCGCGCCAACGGCAGAATATCCTTTGGCCGCTGCCGAAGCGCAGGCAAGTGGATGGGAAAGACATTCAACCTGTAATACAGGTCTTCACGGAAGCGACCCGCCGCCACCTCTTCTGCCAAATTGCGGTTAGTGGTGGCCAGCACCCGGACATCCAAAGGAATCAGCACGTTACCACCCAGCCTTTCAACCTCTTTCTCCTGCAGTACCCGAAGCAGCTTGGCCTGAAGACCGAGGTCCATTTCCGAAATCTCATCGAGCAGCAGGGTGCCACCGTTCGCCTGTTCAAACTTGCCAGCGCGAGACTGATGGGCGCCGGTATAGGCGCCCTTTTCATAACCAAATAGCATGGATTCAAGCATGGATTCGGGAATGGCCGCACAATTGATGGCCAGAAAAGGCCGTTCTGCGCGATCCGAATGCTGGTGAATATAACGGGCAATCACCTCCTTACCTGTTCCTGATTCACCACTGATTAATACCGACGCACTGGTATTTGCTACACGGCGAGCCAATTCACAAACACTCAACATGCTGGGGTCTTCTGCCAGCATGCCCGCAGCGCCAGAGCAGCCAGAACTACTGGCGGCATCCAGGCGACTGACCATTTCCAGCAACACCTCCGCCTGAAATGGCTTTAGCAGGTAATCGGTTGCGCCCTCTCTCATAGCCTCTACCGCCTTTTCAATGCTGCCGTGGGCCGTCACCATGACAAAAGGCATTTCAGGGCGTCTCGACTTCACTTCCCGCAGCAGCGTATGACCATCCATGACATCCATCTGCACATCGCTAATCACCATATCCACAGATTCACGCTCAAGGCTTTTTAGCGCCTCCACCCCATTGCAGGCAGATACCACCTGATAACCACCATATTGAATCGTGTCACACAGTGCTTCACGCAATGTTTGATCATCCTCTACCACCAACACCTTGGCTGCCTCAGTCATCGTGTCCGACCTCCAGATTACATTCGGCGCCCAATTCAGGCAGACCTTCTACCTCGACAGAAACCGATTTTGCTATTGGTAAATTAATCAGAAATTCTGCTCCGCCTGCCGGACGGTTCTGCACCGATATTTCTCCGCCATGATGGCTGATGGTTCTGGCAACAACTGCCAGCCCCAGACCATTACCCTGCGCCCGGGTGGTAAAAAACGGATCGAATACCCGATCCAGAATATCCTCGCTGATTCCGGGACCATTATCCCGAACCTGGATCTGCAACCAATCATCGTTCAAAGCTCCCACCCACAGCTCCAGAAAAATACCACCCTCTGCAGCCTCCAGAGCATTCATTGCCAGATTACTCAGCGCTCCCACAAGCTCGTCCTGATCGCCAGAAATCATCAGGGTGTTATCAACAGCGGGAACCAGAATCTGTGAACCGGCAGCCTCGACCTGAGGCCTCACAGTGAGCTCAAAACTTTGCAGCACCTGATTCAGGTATATCGTCTCTGTGGTTGGAGTTTCGCCCCGAACGAAGCTCAGCATGCTATCGATCAAGCTGCCCATATGCCCCAGACGATCGCCAACTTTAACGGCAATCTCCTCGCGCCTTTCGGCAGGCAAATCGTGACGACTTAGCTGGGAGAGATACAGAGTTGCTGAACTCAGTGGTGTGCGAATCTGGTGTGCCAGCCGGGCAGCCATCTCGCCCAGCGCAGTCAAGCGTTTTTTACGACCCAACTGCTCCTGCAGCTGATGAATCTCGGAGACATCAGTAACCAATACAACGTGATCACCGGAGTTGTCCAGCTGACGACTCACCACAGAAATACACTTGCCGCTATTCAGCCTTAATTCTTTATCTTTCAAGGCACGACCACTGGCGACGCGATCGATCACCTGACTCCAGTGCTCACCTATCAGAGGGCCACCCAGCAGCTCCAGCGCCTCAGGGTTTACATCGCGAATATTTTGCCGGGCATCGACTATCAACACACCACCGGGCAAAACTGCAATTAATGAAGATAGACGATGGGCAAGACGCTCTTTTTCAGCCAGCTCCTTAAGACGACCGGTGCGCGCCTGAACCAACTCGCGAGTCAGGCCTTCAACCTTGCCTTCAAGCTCTCGGTACGATGTGTCCAGCTCGTGTGATACCCGAGTAAATACCTCAAACGCCTGCTCAAGCTGATTCGCCGACAAGGGTTGTGCCTGACTCATTACTCTCTCCGGATAATTGCTCTTATCGATCAACAATCATCTCGAAGCAATAAGCATGCCTAAAATAAAACGCTTTAAAATCAGTCGGATAAAAAAACAGTGAAATGCAAAGTCAAAATTCCGGCATTCCCTCCGGGCGGGAAATTTCAAATTTTCGCATTTTTTCTACCAACGTTGTTCGCTGTAGATTGAGAAGTTTTGCGGCCCGCGCAACTACCCAGTCAGACTGTTCCAGCGCCTGCTCCATCAGACTGCGCTCAATGCCCGCAAGGTGTGTTTTAAGATCAAGTCCCGCGAGGGGAAGCATACTTGGCACCTGTTGCGAAAAATCGCTATCGCCTGACTGCGTAAACGGAAGCTCTGCCTGCTCCGCAACCCAGTCTTTATTCGGACGCAGCTTTTCTGGCAAATCATTCCAGCCAACTTCTTTATCCGGAAACAGAATGACAAGCCGCTCGATCAGATTGAAAAGCTCACGGACATTACCAGGCCAGTAATACTGACAGAGACCCGCCATCGCTGCCTCACTCAACCGCAGCGTGCCACGCTTTTCCAGCTCCATGCGATTGACCAGAGACTTCACCAGTAAGGGTATATCTTCGAGACGCTCTCTCAACGCCGGCACTTCTATCGGAAACACATTCAGGCGGTAATATAAATCCGCACGGAAGCGGCCCTCCGCTACCAGTTGCTCCAGATTTTGATGCGTAGCGGCAACAATACGCACATCGGCCTGAATGGACTTGTTACTGCCCACCCGCTCAAAGCTTTTTTCCTGAAGAACACGCAGCAGTTTAACCTGCATATTCATTGGCATATCACCTATCTCATCAAGAAACAGTGTTCCGCCTTCGGCGATTTCAAACCGCCCCTGGCGGGAAGTGATCGCTCCCGTGAAAGAGCCTTTTTCATGGCCAAACAATTCGGACTCGAGCAGTTCTGCCGGAATCGCTCCACAGTTTACCGGCACAAAGGGTTTGTCCTTGCGGTGGGACAAATAGTGCACATTGCTGGCAACCAACTCCTTGCCCGTGCCCGATTCACCGGTGATCAGTACCGAGGCCTCCGTACCTGCCACCTGATTAACCAGCTCGCCGACATAGCGGATATCCCGGCTGGTTCCAACCAGCCGATGAGCCAGCTTTGCGACCAACTTATTCTTGGGTCGTCGTTTTGACTGTGAAATAAGCTGCGCTTCATGCATGGTTCCCAACAGGGTTTTATAAGTCATGGGCACCGTCAGAACATCCTGCACTTCCTGATTGAGACTTGTCGGTATTGTTTCCCCCTCTTTTTTCAGGAAATAACAGGCGCAACTGATATCCTGCTCGGCAAGCGTCTCAACGGCGATATTGAGCAGAGAAAGGGAAGATTCCGAACAGGCCAACACCACTAGCGGGCGCAATTCAGCGGTTAGTGCGGATATCAACGCATCTTTGTCTGATACCACCCGCGGCTTGAATTCAAGAAACTCAACCAATGAAACCAGTTGCTCCGCTCGCTCATTGACAACATCTA
Organism: Pseudomonadales bacterium; assembly: GCA_024234435.1. Taxonomy (NCBI): domain Bacteria; kingdom Pseudomonadati; phylum Pseudomonadota; class Gammaproteobacteria; order Pseudomonadales; species Pseudomonadales bacterium. The sequence continues at coordinate 481,511 of JACKOF010000002.1, read as the reverse complement.
TAATGACAACCGGATTTACAGCGTCTGGCATTGCGGACTTTTCCTTTTTTTATAATGGCTACTTCTCATCACACGACAGCCCCGATTTTTCAGAGGTCGGTTATGTGGTGAATGCGACTAATTCGGGGCTAACCCCAGTGATGCCCCGGCAGTGTACTCTGATTGTCGGCACAGGTTCTGAATATGTCAAGATTCTGACACTTCAGCATTCCAGAAAACCAAAACACCGCTGCAGCGCCACTTTTTTGAACAGGCTCGGGATTTTATCGTATTTCTTTGAAGGGAGCAGAAAAACCTTTCTGCTTTCGATTGCGCTGCGGCGCCTGCCCGGGCAAACCTGCCACCCGGTACACAGAACAGGTTATTTGTAACGTTGGTTACCGATATCCTGATAACTGCTGGCTGCAAGCTGCTGGCGGGAAAGTGTCCGCCCCTGATCCAGCACCGAATCACGGGCAACTTTCAGTTTGGACATTAACTCTTCGTTGAGGTGAAGTAGTGCTGCAATAGCTTCCGCAACCAGCACCGAATCAATTGCCTGTAAAGCCTGGCTGAAGCAGATCGCCAAATCATCCCGACGTTCAACTTCCAGGCGGGCGACGACATCCCACTCACCCGCGTCAGCATGATTGAGCATCGTCTTGGTCAGCGACAGCACGTTTGCCAGCCGCCGACAATGGTCGACATGGCCCGCCGTATCCTGTCTTTGTGCCACCGCAACACTCATAGGGACGCCTTCCGGATGTCATGGGGAATAGATTCCCAGCCCGCTTTAAGCTCTTTCAACAAGGAGCTGACCTCATCCAGTATGGCAACATCCGACTTCACATTCGCTTCCAGAAGGCGGCGCTCAATGTAATCGTAAAGGGAACCCAGGTTGGCCGCAATTTCGCCACCTTTCTCATAATCAAGACTGGCCCGAATGCCGTCAACAATGGCAATGGCACTGCCCAGCAACTCCCCTTTTCTCCCCGCCTCATTACGGGCTATAGAACCCTTGGCAGATGACACCCTGTCCAGCGCGCCATCAAAAAGCATGGCAACCATTTGATGCGGCGTAGCATCTGTAATGCCACTTTGAACACTAATGCTCTGGTACTGACTTAATGCTGCCTGATTCATTATTTACCTCGTTTTTGCTATCTGTTACTTCTCAGCAACGTACCTGCTTCCGGCAGAGACGCCAATTGCTGCGTTAAAAAATCACTGGTGGTTTGCAACTGCGCCAGCAAGCCGTCAAGCGCATTAAACTGCGCCCGGTAGCGCGCCTCCAGCGCTTCAATTCTGCGGTCCAGAACCTCTCGCTGATCACCGATATCATCAATCCGGCCCTGAATACTGTCGGTTCTTGAATCCAACACACCATCCGTTTCGAGAAAACTGCTGATCATCGCATTTATCTGGTATGCCAAACCACGGGAAAAATCGACGATGCCCCGGTCACCCGATGCGCCACTGGCTATCCGTAAAACAAGCCCTTCAACCGAGCTGCCTGCGACACCCGTAAGCTGTTGCCCAGAACCCGTAGCGGCCTGTCCATTGATAGTCCCCGCGATATCCAGACCATCCGTTCCTGCAGCCACAGAAAAACCCAGCTCCGCCGCAGAGTTGGTGTCTACTGCCGTTATCTCGACTTTTGACGCAGAACCATAGCGCTCCGACGTGATCGTAAAATGGTCCACATCATATTCAACACTGACAGCGACACCTGCCGCCACAAGAGCGCTGTCACCATTAATTCGGGCCTGAATTTCTGCGGCCAGTTCCGCCCCGGAAGTATAACTGCCCTGGGTCAGGACAATACTGGCCGTACTGACGCCATCTATGGCAAGGGTGAAATTATCATTATCATCATTAATGGTTAGCGGAAATGCAGCCGTTGCCGCCACCAGTTGACCACGGGTAGCCATCTGGCTGATATTGACAGCGTAACTGCCGACCACTGTTTCAGCTGTTGAGCTGATAAACTCAACGCCACTATCAGAAGGAAGCCCTACCGCAGCAAACATGCCGACAATGACGTCAAAGTTATTTTCCAGCGCATCGTCCAGGCTGGCACTGTCAACTTTCAGCGTGCCGTCAGCCTGTGTTGTGATACCCATTTCCGACAGACTGCTGAAAGGGCCGTTAAACCCCTCAACCGCGCTGGTCATGACCTGGCGAAGCTGGGCGACAATGGAGCGCGCAGAAAAGTCTCCCTGCAATGCCCCCGCGTTACCGGAATCTGGGTCATAAGCCGTCAGCGTGTTGGCGGTTTGAATAAAATTGTTATAACCATTGATAAAATCTGTCACCGCTTTTTTTACGCTGGCCCGATCTTCGCTGACAGACAGCGTAATGGGTGAAGCCCCGGTCAGCCCTTTGAGTTCAATATTAACCCCATCAATGACATCGTTCGCGCTATTGGTGCTGCTGGTGATATTCAGACCATTAATACTCAGAATGGCGTCCTGCGCCGCCACTGTCTGTTCTATGTTGGTGGCGCTGCTGTTGAAAGCCAGCGCGGAAAGACCAGAGGCATCCAGATCATCGTTATCACCGGTGTCATCCACCGTGATTTCAAGGCTGTTATCAGCTCCGCTCTGCTCGGAATTAAGCAGCAATCGATAACCGGAGCCATCGTTTACGATAACGGCGTTTACACCGATATCCGCATCATTGATAGCATCGCGAACCCCTTCCAGCGAGTTGTTGCTGCTATCGATAGTAATGGTCGCCACACCGCGCTCTGGATTAACCGAAAAGCTGTTATAGCTCTCGGGACCAGGATCAGGGGAAACATAGTCTGTGGTACCGAACCGGAAAGTCAACGTACCAGTGCCCACCTCACTGGCAGACGATAAATAACTGCCACTGGCCAGAGAGTGGGACATCGCCAGCTGCGAGACAGCAAGACTGTAGCTGCCTTCAGCCGCCGCACTTGACGCGCTGACAGTCGCGATGGATAAATCACTGGACTCCGCTGTTCGCCGACCAAAGGTTGACAGAGAATTAATGCTGGCCAACGCCGATTGAAATCCGGCCAATACACCCTTAAAAGATCCGAACGCTGACAACTCTGCTGTAAGAGTGGCTTCCTTGTTTAGCAGGCGACTTTCAACGGGACTCCTTTCAGCCGCTACCAGCTGGGTAACCAGACTCTCGATATCAAGTCCTGAACCTATTCCTGTCGCTGTCAGCATAAAGCATCCCTTGTACAACAAACCTTATTGAGAAAGTACCTGTTCAAGCGCCTGTCCACCCTCAGTCAAGGCGGCACCAGCCACAAGGGAAATGCAAGCACAGTGCCAACCTTTTCTTCCCGTCGAACTTCGACTAACTTTCGCTGTTCATTAACAGTCCTTTGACCGGATCCGGCGCATATTCTGTGATATAACGGGATATCGCCAGCACTTCTTCAGAGGGAATTTGCCTCACAATCTCGGAAGTTTCGCTGTCTAGCACTGTGACAACAGTGCCTCCTGTTACATCATCAACCTGGAACTGAAGATCCCGAGTAATATTCTGCACAAAACTTGTAATATTACTCACCGCCTCTACCACGTCCTCTCGAGTGACTTCCGCTGTTGGTTCCGGCGGTAAGACATTGCCGCTCGACGGCACTTCTTGCCGGGAAGTCATGGCAGCTGGCGCTTCAGTACTGGCCTGCTTGGACAGTGACGTTAACGCTGTAATTGCTGTTTCAGACATTGTAATTGCCTCATTCTACTCTTAGCGTCGACACCTGAACGGGAGAGGTAGTCACTACCCCCTCCCGTTTACCGTCTGGCTAATCGACCTCATCAACTACTGGAGTAGCGCCAGAACATTCTGTGGCAACGCATTGGCCTGAGCCAACATCGCGGTACCAGCCTGCTGCAGAATCTGGGCACGTGTCAGGTTGGCTGTTTCTGCCGCAAAGTCGGCGTCAAGAATACGGCTACGAGAAGCACTCAGGTTTTCTGAAGTCGTTTGAATACTGGCAATCACTGATTCAAAGCGGTTTTGAATCGCACCCAGTGACGCACGACTACTGTTAATCGTAGTCAACGCAGCATCAACAGAGAGTAGCGCAGCATTCGCACCAGAAACCGTGGAAATATCCGTATTCGCAACGGTAGTACCGATCAGGGTATCTGCCGTTGTAGTCCCTGCAGAAAGACCAGCATTACCTGGTGTTGCACCACCAATTACCAAATCATCAGCCGCAGAAGTAATAGCACTGATCACGCCGCGATAGGTTGTGCCTGTAGCAGCCAGACCTTCACCAGCCGTTTCTGTTCCGCCTTCAACCAGCGCAATATTGCTGCCATCATCGGTAGAAATATCCAGCGTTGTTGCTGTTGGAGCAGATGCAGTAAACCCGCTTAAACTGTTGATCAAGGCAGCAACTTCAGTAGCCGTGATAGTGCCATCAGCACCCGCTGCGGTTAAATCAAGGGCTGTACCATTGACAGAAAGGGTATAGTCAGGCGCAACAGCTGTTACCGCTGGCGTACCCGCTGTCGTTTCAGATTCAGTCACACTCGCAGCTACACCACCCAACGTACTAGTGCTTGTATCGAATGTAATTGCTGTGCCGTCCGCCTTTGAAAGCACCAGATCACCACCAGACAGGGTTCCGGAAGTAATACTGTAGGCACCACCACTGTTAGAAATAAACGTTGCAAAATCCGAATCGATCTCAGCAGCAATCGCTACAGTAGCGACAGTTTCAGTATTCGCCAGGGTAACATTAGCAGCTTCAACACCATCAATAGTCAGAATAAACTGCTGGCCATTGGCATCGGCGGTACCGGCAATAGCTGTTACCGTATTCTCAGTAGGAGAAGCAGCCGCACCAGCCGTACCCACTACATCAGCAAAAGCAATACCGGTTTGGGCATTGGTAGCAGTAGCGGAAAGGTTAACATCGGCAGCGGTAATGGCAGCGGCGATAGCAGCAGCATCCGCTGTAGCAGTAATCGCGTTACCATTAACCGTCAGATCACCTGCCGCAAAACCGGCTTGAATTGCCGTGCCGGGAGCAGCCAGTGAAGCACCTGTAGTTTGACCCAATACGGCAGTACGGGCACTGCTGATATTGGCAATACTGACTGTTTCACCCGCGTTTGCACCAACCTGGAAGGTTTGTGAAGCGAAAGAACCATCCAGCAATTTAACGCCGTTAAACGCACTGGTAGAGGATACGCGGTCAATTTCTGCAACCAACTCAGCAACTTCCGACTGCAGAGCAGTTCTATCACTCGAGGAGTTAGTAGCGTTAGCTGACTGTACCGCCAATTCACGAATACGTTGCAGGTTATTGGTAATCTGCGCCAAGTCACCTTCAGCAGTCTGGGCTAGAGAAATACCATCGTTGGCATTACGAGCGGCCTGGTTTAAACCGCGAATCTGGGTAGTAAAGCGCTCAGAGATGGCCAGTCCGGCAGCATCGTCTTTTGCGCTATTAATGCGCAAACCTGTTGAAAGACGCTGCAATGAAGTATTCAACGCGCCTTGCGAACTGTTCAGGTTACGCTGGGCATTGAGCGAAGCAATATTGGTATTGATTGTCTGTGCCATAATTCTTTCCTCTTGGTTTCCGCTGATCGGCAGTGGCCGACATTCGCGGTTTCAAAGTTGTTCTGGAGTCACATGATCGACTGTGCGTCTCCACTGCCGATACTCCATATATCGTCAACTGTTTTTACAACTTTAGGATTTATTGAAAGAATTTTTGCAACTGGATAATTTAGAAGAAAAAATGTGAACCAATTGGCACATTGCTGACCGAATCTGTGCGTCTTTTGACCAATCCTGTCATGCACCAAACAAAACGATAACAACGGGGGCTATTTGCTGTTCGTGGATTGCTTCGTCGGCTGCGCCTTCTCGCAATAATGGCATGGCCGTAAAAACTAACGAATCATGCCCGCCATAGACCTTGATAACGCAATATAAAAATAGCATCCCGTTATCGCGAATCCGCAGGCTGAAGCGATTCAATAGATAATTATTGAGTTGAGGTTTTGGATGACGACGCCGCTGTGCGATTGAACCAGCTGATAGACTACTTCGTCGACGATGCCTTCACGCAATACGAACCTGAAGTTTTAAGACACTCTATAAATAATTAAACAGAGACAGCCCCTGCACCTTGACGTAGGCCTGCTGGGCAGCCTGAAGCGCTGTCAGCTGAAGATTGAGCCTGCTGATGGCTTCGGCGTAATCGAGGTCCTGAATGTCGGAAAGGGTTTCTTCCATTTGCAGCTTGAAGCTGTCATTGATATTGAGCTGGTTTTCAACCTGGTTCAACCTGACACCCACAGCGGCACGCACATCCAGCACCTGACCAATGCCCTGATCAAGATTTTCAAGCGCTTGCCCCATTGCGGTATTCAACAGGGCGATTTCTGCAGGCGCGGAACCGCTGCCCTGAAGAACACTGACAATGTCTTGCAGGGTGCTGAACATATCCTGCTTGGTGGATGGCGTCACCTGGAAGCTGTCACCGTCAGCAGGGACACCGTCAAAGCCGATACTGGCACCACCAAAAGTAATATTTTCGCCAGAAACATAGTTACCACTGGCGATAACAGCTGCTGCGCCATCCGTCACCTGATAGGTGATTGGGTCAGCCGGTGTCGCCTGACTGAAAGTAATGGTGTAATTGTCAGCAACAAAATTACCCTGGACCGTATTCGTACCGGCCACAGCTGTACCGCTGTTTGCAGGGTTCGCAGCAATTTCATAACGACCATTGCCAGAAGGCACAGCGACAAACACATCGAGTCCGGAATCCTGAATCGCCACCTGAGAGCTTCTGCCAACCTGCAACAACCGTTGGCCGTCATCACCATTGTAGGAATAAGTGTTGCCCTGTTTGGTAAAAGGCTCGCTGGTATTCTGGAATCCCGCAAAAATGTAGTCACCATCAGCATTCTGGCTGTTGGCCAGAGCCTGCAATCCGTCCAGCTGCGCCTCAATTTCCACCGCGATAGCCTGCCTCGTCTCCGGCGACTGGCTTGCATTGTTCGCTTGCACAACCAGCTCTCTGACTCGCTGCAAAAGGTTGCCAACATCGTCAAGAACGGCCTCTTCCTGTCGTAAGTGCGTCTCTGCCAGATTGCCGTTGCGCTGATACTGATCCATCAACTCGAGATCTTCTGTAATATCGAGGATTTGGGCCGCCGCCACCGGGTCATCGGAAGGAGTCAGCACACGGCGCCCCGTTGCCAGCTGCTGTTCTGTGTGCTGCAACTTGGCCTGCTGCTCAAGGATGCCGGAAATACCCTGCTGAAAAATCTGTACACTGGAAAGACGCATATCTCAAGTCTCCTTTTGACTACCGCTGCGTGGCGTTCAACAGTGTCTGAAACAACTGATCAGCTACGGCAATCACCTGTGCCGCTGCCTGGTAAGCCTGCTGGAATCGAATCAGATTCGCAGCCTCTTCATCGAGGTTGACCCCTGAAACGCTGTCCCTTGCCGACTGTGCCTGTTCCAGCAAAATGGATTCTGTATTCGCACTGGTCTCTGCCTGCCGTGTTTTTACACCAATATCAGCAACCAGCCCCCCGTAAACGCCCTGATAACTGGCTTTGCCTCCCAGCAGGTTTTTCTCAGACTGGAGGCCCGCCAGCAGCAAAGCGTTGCGGTTATCGCCAACTCCGTTGACATTATTCTCGATAACCAGTTCGTCTCCCGACTGAGGGACACCGTTAACGGTGAAATCGAAACCGCCCAGAGTAAAAGTTTTGCCATTGTTTTCGGTAGCCGGGTTATAGGCCAGCGGACCACCGGCAATACCACTGACATCAAAACCGGGTACGCCTGCACCCAGGGCATCCGGATTAAAGGTAAGGGTTACCGGCCCAGCCAAAGGCAAGGCCGCGATATCCGTTACCACTAGATCAGCAAGGGCCGCTGAACCAGTATTGCTCAACTCTTCGTAGCTACGCAGTGGCGAAGCCGCCGCAAAGTCTTCGGCCTGAGTCAATGCCACACTGAACTGACTGGCACTTTGCAGTGTTGGCTGAACCAGAAAACTGTCGCCACTCACCGGGGCGCCCGCCGGAGTAATGGTCAATCCGTCAACTGAAAACGGCCCTGCTCCGGTCTGACTGACTTTTGTGGTCAGATTTGTCAGCGTCCACTGACCGGCTTCAAAGCGCAAACTGTAATCATCGCCGGTTAGCTGTGTGGCATCGGCAATAGTGGCCGCTACCGAAGACAGACCCGAGTTATCCGGATGAGATGCCGTTGTCGCATCAAGCGGCAAAAAGAAGTCGCCTCCCAACTGGCCATCGAGATCCTGGCCAAGGCGGTGCTGTTCATTGAAGGTTGCCGAAATGCCCGCGGCAAGCAAGCCTAATTCGTTTCTGGCCGGATTCAGCACCCGGGCTCGAAAATCCAGCACAGCACCAAGTTCACCGCCATTCAGAAACCGGCTCAGGTCATTGCTACCGCCACCAACCCCGGCAACACCAACCAGCGTCTGGGTACCGTCAAACGGATCAGCAAAGGTTTGCAGTTGCTCGGCCGTAAAGCCTACCACCAGCGCCTGCCCCTTGCCGATCATCACGTTAACCGAACCATCTGACTGCTCAACCGTGGTGACATTGACTTTGGCGGAAAGCTCTACCAGTAGCTGGTCACGCTGATCAAGCAAATCATTTGGCTTCCCGCCAGCCTGGGCAGATGCAGAGGAAATCTGTTGATTGAGTTCAGCAATGTTAGCCGCCAGTGAATTGATCTCGCTGACTGACAGCTCGAGGCGGGCATTCACTTCGCTGCTGATATTGCGGAAGTTACTGTCGAGGTAATGAAACCGATCAGCAAGCGCTTGGGCTTCGCCCAGTAATACCTCGCGCTCAGGCATTGAGCCAGGGTTATTGGAAACATCCTGAAGAGCACCAAAAAAATTATCGATAACCGGCCCCAATCCAACATTGGGATCAGCCAGCATCTGATCGAGCCTTGTGGAAAGCTCATGAAACGTCTGGAAACCGCTTTGCGAGGAGGTTCGGGAGCGAATATCCGACACCAGAAACTGATCGTAAAAACGCTGTATGGAATCGACTTCGACACCCGAACCAATATAGCCATTTCCCGACAGTTGCGGCGGCAATGTGTCAAAATGCACGCGCTGACGGCTATAGCCATCTGTATTCACATTGGCGATATTATGGCCGGTAGTATTGATCGCCTGCTGCAGAGAAAGCAGTGCCGATGCTCCAATGTTTAGAATGTCTGCCAAAATAATTACCTGTCGTCTGTTGCCTGTTATCTGCTGCTCATGTCGGCGGAAACCAGCATTTTCAACTTAACACCCTCGGTGTTAAGCTTGACCTGTCACCTTTATATCGACACCGCAGTAAAACTCTTTAGCTCGCCAACCACGTTATCCAGTGTGTCGCGGTTCACAATATTCATAATTTTTTCAGCATATTGCGGGTCAGTAGCGTAACCGGCGCTTTGCAATTCGCTCACAAATTCACTGCTGTCAGAGACTTTCTCAAGCGCCTGTTGATAGCGGGGATTAGCCTTCAAAAAACTGACATAATCGTCAAAGCTGCTCGCCAGTGAATCGTAAACCCGGAACGCCGCTTTCTCTATGGATGCCAGCCCATCGCGATACTCAACGGTATTCACAACTGCCGAGCCCCCTTTCCAGTCACCGTTCGCCTTGATACCGAACAAGTTAAAACTGCTGCTGCCATCCGCAGCACGAATCACCTTCTTGCCCCAGCCGGTTTCCAGCGCCGATTGTGCAACCAGCACTTGAGGATCGACCCCCAGCTCACTAGCGGCATTTACGGCGTGATCCCATACATCACGAATAAACTGTTCCGGCGACTCCGGCAACCAGGCGGGCGCCCTGTCAGCAACCTCATAGATCGGCCTGACTTCGCCTCCAGCAGCAGGAACCATACCCAGAACCTGTCGACGCATACTGGAAGACACCTCGTGAAGCGATACGATTGGCTCTGGCTTTTGCGGCTCGTCAAGCAGCGGTTTTTCACCCCCCAGCTGCTCCACCAGAATATCTTTCAACCCCAGTTTCCCCTGTCTGGACATATCCAGGGAGATTTGCTGATCAAACATGCTCTGGTACATTTCCATTTGATCGCTATTAAAAAGATCTCCCTCGATAGTGGCGTCGCGCATGGACTTGAGCATCATTTGCATGAATAAGGATTCAAAGTGAGTTGCAACTTCCTCAACGGCTTCCGTTGGTGCACTGAGCGCATCGGATCGCAGCGATGCCAGATGCTGGAAGTCGCTGTAAAGCGCTGCTGGTGCTGTATTTTGCGTTGCGATGCTCACTCGTTCACCCCGTTAGATCACAATTAACTGGGCACGCAGTGCACCCACCTGCTGCAATGCTTCAAGAATAGCCACCAGGTCACCGGGGGCTGCACCCACATTATTGACTGCGGTTACCAGATCATTGAGCGTTACACCGGGATCAAACAGAAACATGCGACTGCCTTCTTCTTCAATATCAACCTCGGAGCCCGGCACCACAACCGTTTCACCCTGCCGGGCAAAAGGGGCGGGCTGGCTGGCTTCATAGTTCTCTGCAATGGTGACAGTGAGGCTTCCGTGAGCAACCGCCGCCGGGGAAACCCTGACTTCGCTGCCAATAACCACCGTGCCGGTGCGAGAGTTAATAATGACTCTGGCGGGAGCTGCACCAGGCGTAACCTGAAGGTTTTCTACCACCGAGACAAAAGCCACTTTATCCTCAGGCTCCAACGGCGCTTTCACCTCGACAGAAGCGCTGTCGAGTGGTCGGGCAACACCCTGCCCCAGGGTATCGTTAATTCGATTCGCCACTTGCAGCGCCGTGGTAAAGTCAGGTGAATTGAGGTGCATGACCAGCGAAGGATCACGGTTAAAAGGGTTGGCAACCTCACGCTCAACTATTGCCCCATTGGGAATTCGCCCGGCGCTGGGCACATTAACGGTAACACTGGAGCCATCTGCTCCGTCGGCGCCAAAACCGCTGACAATCAGGTTGCCCTGCGCCAATGCATAGGTTTGTCCATCAACGCCTTTGAGGGGTGTCATCAAAAGGGAGCCACCACGCAGACTTTTCGCATTACCCAACGATGAAACGGTAACATCAATGGTTTTGCCCGCTTTTGCAAAAGCGGGAAGATCTGCATGCACCATCACGGCAGCAACGTTTTTCAACTGCGGGTTAACATTGGCCGGAATCACCACACCCAGCTTTGCCAGCATGCTTTTCAGACTCTGTACAGTGAACGGGGTTTGTGTGGTCTGGTCACCGGAACCATCCAGCCCAACGACCAGCCCATAACCTATCAGCTGATTACTGCGCACGCCCTTGATGGTGGCAATATCCTTGATACGCTCAGCCTGCACGACGTCTGCGGCAGAAAGCACCAATAGCAGCAAGATCGTATAAATTGTTTTCAGGTTCATAATTTTTATCCCGTGGATGTTCATTAAAATGTCACGCTTAAAACGGCCACAGTGGGCTCATGAAGAAACGCGACAACCAGCCCACGACATTGACCTCTGCAGTAGGGCCGGTGCCACCGTAGGAAATACGCGCATCCGCTACTTTGGTTGAAAGAACTGTGTTACTGGAAGAGATGTCCATCGGACGGATAATGCCACGGAGGCGAATATACTCATTGCCCTGATTCAGGTGGATCCACTTTTCACCCTGAATATACAGATTGCCACCAGGAAGCACCTTGGCAACCGTGACGGCAATGCTTCCTTGCAAACTATTACTTTGCGTACTCGCGCTGCCACCGCTGAACTGACTATCTGAAGAGAGATCAAATCCCAGATTAAAGTCACTGCCGAGGGTTCGTGTCTGACCACCGAGTATTGGATCCGTGATGGAGTTGGAATTGCTCTTGTCCAGATCTGTATCACTGCTTTTGGCGGCATCGGTAGTTTCAGCCAGAATAACGGTCACGATGTCACCCACCTGACGGGCGGTGACATCTTCAAACAAAGAAAGCGTGCGGGCAGGTTGATAAATACCGCCGCTTGGCGCTGTGGCCTGCTGGTCGGGAAACTCCATAGGTTCAGTCGGCGCATACTCGGGTGAGCTCTCGCTGGGCATGCCCGCACACCCCACCATCAGCAATACTGCCAACGCCGCTGTGAACCTGATCATCAATTTGTTTTTCATTACCTGCACCCCTCAAATTAGAGGTTATTTGCCACGTATTGCATCATTTGATCCGTTGTGGAAATCGCACGGGAATTCATTTCATACGCGCGCTGGGTCTCGATCATGTTCACCAGTTCTTCCACCACGTTTACATTCGAACTTTCCACGTAGCCCTGCACCACTGTGCCCAGTCCGTTAAGACCTGGGTTGCCCGGCTGGGGTGAGCCACTGGCGCTGGACTCCAGATAGAGGTTATCACCCATGGATTGCAAACCTGCCGGATTGACAAAATCCGCCAGCTGAACCGTGCCAATCTGGGTAACGGATGAAGAGCCGGGAATACTCACCGAAACGGTTCCGTCATTGCCGATATTCACTGACTGGGCATTTTCGGGAATACTGATTGCCGGTTGCAACACATAGCCATTGGAAGTCACCATCTGCCCCTGACTGTCTACCTGAAACGAGCCATCGCGCGTATAGGCCTGCGAACCATCCGGCAGCAATACCTGAAAAAACCCGCGGCCCTGAATGGCCATATCCAGCAGGTTTTCAGTTTGTGACAAGTTGCCCTGGGTAAACAGTTTTTCGGTTGCAACTGTCCGTACGCCTGTGCCCATCATCAAACCCGAAGGCAGCTGGGTATCCTGTGAAGACTGCCCGCCCACCTGACGCACATTCTGATACAGCAAGTCTGCAAAAATGGCGCGACTGCGCTTGAAACCTGTAGTACCCGCATTGGCCAGATTGTTGGCAATATTGGCCATTTTGGTTTGCTGTGCATCCAGTCCTGTTTTAGCGATCCATAATGCCTGTGTCATATTCTCACTCCTGTCTTCCGACGCTCTGCACTATCCAGAAATAACCTGGCAAGCGGCAGGCCGACTTAACTCATACTCATCAATTGGGCCGAAGCACTGTCAAGTTGCTCGGCGGTTTTCATCATGCGTGCATGGGCTTCAAATTCGCGGGATAGCTCAATCATTGTCACCATGGCAGAAACGGCATTCACGTTGCTGGACTCAAGTGATCCGGCGATAAGGCTAACCCCGGCATCTGCCTCAACAGCATCTCCCTTTTTCAGTTCAATCAACCCATTGAGCGTTTTCCTCAAATCCGATCGCTCGGGGTTAACCAACTTGATGCGGTCAATCACCGCCAGCGTGTTGGGTGCTTCACCGAGAGGAACGATAGAGATCGTTCCGTCTGTACCAATCGTAATGTCCGAAAAAGGCGGTAGCGCAATCGGGCCACTATTGCCGATCAGCTGCAGTCCTGCGCCGTCACTTAATTGGCCAAATTCATCGACCCTGAGGTCACCCCGTCGGCTGTAAACTTCTTTTCCTTCCGGGGTTTGCACGGCTATCCAGCCGGGGCCATTAATCGCCACATCCAGATCCCGACCGGTAATGCTGACCACACCCGGGTCGAGATCAACGTCCATTTCATTGCCGGTAGAATAAATGCGGCTTTTGTGTCCCTCGCCATCAACCAGAGCGCTTTGGGCAAGCAATAGATCCGCCCGAAAACCCGGCGTTGAAGCGTTAGCCAGATTATGGCTGTTAACGCCCTGTGCCAGCATGGTCTCCCTAGCCCCTGATGCCGCAATGTAAAGAAAGTGGTCCATTCGTTACACCTCAATACTCATTCAGCTCAACCCGAACTGTTAGCGAAGATTAATGACCGTCTGAGTGACGGCGTCTTCGGTCTGAATTACCTGCGCATTGGCCTGGAAGTTACGTTGGGCAACAATCATATTGACCAGCTGCTCGGTAATTTCCACGTTGGAATCTTCCAGCGCTCCCGACTGGATAACACCCAGACCGGAAGTGCCCGGCTCACCCAGCGTAGCGGGGCCGGAAGAAAATGTTTCCGACCAATTGGTGTCACCCAGTGGTTGCAGCCCGTTCGGGTTAGAGAAGCCGGCAACCGCCACTTGTCCGAGGGCTCGCGCCTGACCGTTGGTGTAGCGGGCAAATGCCACCCCGGTGTCATCAATTTCGAGGCCGCGCAGCTGACCGGTGGTAAAACCGTCCTGGGTAACGGAGCTGACAGCAAACTCTGAACCAAACTGCGTGGCGCGCGACAGTGAAATTGTAAAGCTCTGCGCCGCTGCCCCGGTGGGAAGACCGGAAGCATTTAACGGATTCCACCCGGCAATATTGACTTCAACCGGAAGTGTCAGAGGATCAAATTGACCGTTGGACTGAAAGGTCAGAGTGTCAGGACCGGAAGTTGTCACTCCGTCCACCAAGGTATGAACCTCCCACTCATTCGGGTTTGCTGTTTTGACAAAATAGCTGCTCATCACATGAGGATTTCCCAGTCCGTCGTAAATGGTCGATGAGGTTGTCGCATTAAATGAATCGGGATCAGGCGCCGTCGGTGGAGCCGCAAATGCATCGAAAGGACCGCCAAAAGGCACTAATGGTGGTGTTTCTCTGGAATCCAGGTTCATGGTCAAATCAATCGACCCTGTCGGGTTCGGATCAATCAGCGACGTATCCAGCTGCAAATCACCTAACTGGCCGGTAATATCACCCACATTATTAACCTGGAAGGCTTGCAAGCGATGACCCTCGCTGGTGACAATAAAACCATCGCGATCCACCTGGAAATTGCCCGCGCGCGTATACAGGGATGCACCGTCATCACTGAGCAGGAAAAAGCCATTGCCACTGATTGCCAGATCAAGTGCGTTGTTAGTAAAACTGATGTTCCCCTGAGTGAACTCCTGGGTTACACCCGCCAGACTTACCCCTTTACCAATAGCGTTGCCGCCCGCGCCCAGCAAGCTGGTAGCGTAAACATCAGCAAACTCCGCCCGGGAAGTTTTGAAACCTGTCGTTGAACTGTTGGCAATATTGTTGCCGATCACACCGAGATCAGCCGTTGCCGCCTTGATTCCTGAAACCGCCGTATCAAAAGCCATAATCTTTCTCCTAACCGTTTGAGCTAAAACTTACATTCAGAATTTTGCATCACACCACTAAACCATCATGCCCCTACAGGAAACTCTTCACGCCGGAAGTTCCCACTTGAGAGCCGCCCGTTAAATTCAGCACCACCCCACCCGTTGCATGGTCAATGGTCACCGACTCCACCTGATTGTGGGTGTAAACCGAAGCCGCCTGATTCTGCCCACCCATGATGGCTTCCGCGCTGATGCGATATTGTCCCGGCGATAACGGGTTACCGTTGTTATCTGTTCCGTCCCACACCACTTTGAAGTCTCCCCCGGCAGCTGCGCCCAATTCACTGCTGTAGACGAGCTGACCCGCTGCATTCTGAACATAGAGCGTTACATTGGACGCGCTCTGTGGCAGATCCACGGTGGCTTCAATAGCACCATCAGCTGTCAGGGTGCCCACATTGGAATCTGTCACTACCTGCCGACCGACCAGGCTGGCCGCCTGCACTGCCTGATTCGCATACAGCGCCGAAGACAGGCTGCCAAAACTGTTTTGCAATTCCTGAATACCAGAGACTGTTCCAAACTGGGCTATCTGGGCCAGGAACTGCATGTTATCCATCGGTTTGGTGGGATCCTGATTTTCCAGCTGTGCCACCATTAGCGTCATGAAATCCTCATGACCTAATTGGTCAGCATTATTATTGGTTGTCTTCACCTGAGCGGTAGATGGAAATAGTTCAGAGAGACTTGCTGTTGCTTCCATTGTTCTGTTCCTTTCTGTTTACTCGTAGCTAACCACTGTTTGCCTAGCGCCCCAGATTGATGGTGCGGAGAATAAGCTGCTTGGTGGTATTCATTGCCTCGACACTGCTCTGGTAAGAACGAGAAGCAGAAATCATGTTGGCCATTTCCTGAACGGAATCGATATTGGGCCGGTATATATAGCCGTCCTCGTCAGCCATCGGATTGCCCGGCGCATATTCTTTGCGGGCCTCGAGCGTACTCTCGACAATGTCGCTGACCCTGACCCCTGTTGCATCCTGCCCCATGGCTGCCATTTCCATCGCGCTGGAAAAAACCGGATAGCGGGCCCTGTAGACATCATCCGGATTGCCACTGACCATATCGGCATTCGCCAGGTTACTTGAGATCGTATTCAGCCTGACACTTTGCGCAGAAAGCGCCGAACCGGAGATATTGAAAACATTAAACAAACTCATCATTCACCTCGCAGTGCCAGCAATACCGACTTGATGCGCCCTTCCATGAAATTCAGGCTCGCCTGGTAACGAATAGCGTTGTCCATAAACTCGGCATGCTCCCTGTCTGTTTCAACGGTATTGCCATCCAGAGAAGGTTGAACCGGAACCCGGTAACCCACACTGTTTGCCATGGCTGCAGTTTCCATATGCATGCTGTGTGTTTTTGTCAAACCGCTTTGCGCACTCTTTGCCCGAACCATAGCCTGACCGAAATCAATATCTCTGGATTTGTATCCCGGGGTATCGGCGTTCGCCAAATTTGCGGCGATCAATTCCGACTTTCTGGAGCGAATGGATAGCACCTGAGGGGAAACACCTAGTATTTGATCAATCATGCTCATCGAACTTTTCCTGTAAACCAACCTGTTGCCTTCATCCATACACAATGCATGCCAATATTATTTTTCAATAAAATACAAATACTTAAGAGGATAATATTCGGCTGACGCTGGATATTTACGGCAATCCTTGACCGTAACGGCAAACATTGCCGCCGTGTTTTTCTTTCCAAGCTGGCGATGGCATGAAAGATGCTTAAATCATCAAGCAATGACTTTACTGGCAAAAAAATGACATATTTTTGGCGTCTATCAAAACTATCGCTGCTGTTTGCAACCCTGGCTTCTGGACCAGGCTTTGCTGATGACGACCCACAGCACTCCTTGATTGCAATCGTTGATGTCGCCATCCATGCAACGAAAACGCATGCGCAACAGATGGGCTACAAGAATGTTGCCGTTGAAACTCGCCCGCTTGATAACCGCCTTCAACTGCCACTGTGCAGCGAACCACTCACAACCAGTCTGCCCGGCTCAGGTAGCGCCCTGGGGGCCATCAGTGTTGGCGTTCGTTGCGCAGGCTTAAAACCTTGGACCATCTACGTTCGAACCGAAGTTAGTGCGCTGGAATCCATACCGGTTCTTGCCCGACCATTGTCCCGACACTCAATTATCAGCAAGGACGACCTGAAGCTGATAACCCGGCCATTGCAGTCTTCGAAAAAAAACACCCTTGTTGACACGGATGAAATTATCGGTCAGGAGCTGACCAGGTCGCTGCCAGCCGGTTCGGAACTGCGCCCTGTTCACTTGCGGGCACCAAAGATCATCAAACGCGGGCAGCAGGTAACAGTGAAGATGAACCTCAGCAGCCTGGAGGTCCGCAGTCAGGGAAAAGCGCTAAACGACGCTGCCGCAGGAGAAGCCGTGACTGTCACCAACCTCAACTCAGGCAAAAAGGTGCGGGGAATCGCACTTCCTGATGGCTCGGTGATTGTGCAATAATTGGCCTAAAGTTTTCCGGCTATTGGTCGACTATACAAACAGAGATCACAATCTTATGGAACCAGTAGACAGCAACATGAATATTAAAACGCCGAGAACCGACGTTCATCAAAGCTCGCCGCAGACCGAAAGGATTTCCGGTTCAGCGGTCAATTCCTCGAAGGCGGCTGAAAAGCCTGCCAGCGATACCGACACGGTCACCCTGACCGACGCGGCAGCAGACATTCTCAAACTGGAAGAAAAGCTGGCTAACATCCCTGATATTGATGACAGTCGCGTTGCCGAGATCAAAGCCTCAATTGCCGACGGCAGTTATCAGGTAGAAGCGGAAAAAATCGTTAATAGCCTGCTGAATATTGAACGAGACCTTCTCTAATATCATGCAACAGCTTGCAGACCTGCTCACACAGGAAATCCTCTGCCTCCGGCAATTACTGGATACACTCCACCGTGAACACCAAGCACTGCTGACATCTGATGCCAGCGCCATTGAGCTGATTGCGGCGGAAAAACAGCAATCACTGGCAAACCAGTCCAGAGCCACCCAGGCCCGCCTGCACTTCACACAGCAAAATGCCAATGGCGACCCACAGCAGCAACTCCAGCAGCTGGTCGACAGCAGCACTAAGCCTCAGGCACTACAACAGATAGTTGACGAAACCACCTCTCTCGCCCAGCAGTGCCAGGAGAAAAACCGAGCCAACGGCCGCCTTATCAACCAAAAACAACAGCAAGCCCAGGGTGCACTGAGCATTCTTCGCCAAACCGACTCGAATCCTGCCACCTATTCCGGTCACGGCAGTACACCAAATCGCCAGCAGGGGCGCACTCTCGGCAAGGCCTAAAAAAGGTCCGCCACCTCCAGCCAACCGGCCTGAAGCACGAACGGCCAACACCAACCAGGAGCGTCATTTTTTTAACGCTTCCGCCCGCGACACCCTTCTTACCCTCACATCAAAAAAGTCATTATTTTGACATACGGTAAATTTCGTCGAAATTGCACCTAAAATGCAGCCAAATAACGAGAAATCCACACGACAACTTGTTGGCATGCTGATTGCAATGTCTATCACATAACCGCTGCAAACAAGACAAGAAGATCAATGACTATGAACAGTGAAAAAGTTGCATCGCTCAAAACAGCCAGCCTGACGTCGAAAACGGCGACTGCTCGCCAGCCCCACAGCCAGGAAAGAGTTCTCCAGAAACTCAACGAAAGCAGTCTGCTGCAACTGCACCAGTTACTGCAGGGCAAACTGGATGTAACCATTCTTGTCACCCAGTACCACAGCTGGCTCAATAGCATTCAGCGTGCTGACAGTGTTGAATACACCCACCGGGACGACAATCTTTCACTGTCTGTTGGCGATCAGAAGCAACATAAAGCCCATTACACATTGCGGCTCGAAGAAAACTATCTGGGCACTATCATTATCAGCAGCCAAAAACGCTTCACCGATCAGGATCTTTTCGATCATGAACAGAGTATGGCCGTTCTCGTTCACTACCTGAAGGTCGCAATAAGCTTTCGGACCATAGAGCGAACCGCTCTTCACGACTCTCTCACAGGCGTTATGAACCGGGCTTCTCTGGACAACCTTCTGCCGATGGAAACCCATAGAGCACAGCGCTATCACTGCGACCTATCCATCATGATCATTGATGTGGACCATTTTAAATTGATCAATGACAGTATTGGCCACCTGGGGGGTGACAAAATCTTGTGCCGTGTCGCCAGCATTATCACGCAGTCCCTGCGCAGTTCCGATTTAACCTTTCGCTTTGGCGGCGACGAATTCATCGTTTTATTGCCAAACACAAATCTGAAAGGCGCGCACACAGCCGCCGCTAGTATTCTTGCATCACTGGGAAGCGAAGGAGCAGGGTCTTTCGAACACGCCATCAAACCACAACTGAGTATCGGAGTAGCTGCTCTTCGGAGAGGCGAGAGCCAGGAAGATTTTTTGCGTCGCGCGGACAATGCTCTTTATAACGCAAAAGCGAATGGCCGCAACTGTATCTGCTAGAGCCTGTTCACACTCATTGGATTGCCACTGTTGCAACCAAAAAAGTCGTTGCTCCTCACGCATGTGGCACCACAATTCGTGTCAGCAAGCCCTAGAACGCTGCGTAAACTAAACCCTGCAATCGGAATATAAATCTTCGGGGCGGCATATGAATCACCACAAAATAAGGTGCCAGTGCTACACTCCCGGCCATGTCGCAAACGCCTCTTGAGCTGCCTCCTTTATCGCTTTACATACACATTCCCTGGTGTGTAAAAAAATGTCCTTACTGCGACTTTAATTCTCACGCAGCAAGGACCAACCTGCCTGAAAAAGAATATGTCGATGCACTGCTCAGAGACTTGGGTAAAGATCTGTACCTGACACAAGACCGCCCATTGCAGTCAATCTTTTTTGGCGGCGGCACACCAAGCCTTTTTTCCTCGTCAGGCATTTCAAGAATCCTGCAGGAAACTGAAAAACTGATCCCCTTTTCCGGCGATATTGAAATCACACTGGAAGCAAATCCCGGCACTTTTGAGCAGCACAAATTTCAAGGTTTTCGCCAAGCGGGGGTGAACCGTTTATCCATTGGCATCCAGAGTTTTACCGACCGCCACTTACAAAAACTGGGACGAATACATTCTGCAGCCGATGCTCTCCAGGCCGTAAAGTCAGCCAGACGTGCAGGCTTCGATAATTTTAACCTCGACCTTATGCATGGCCTTCCAGAACAAACCACGCAACAGGCTATTTCCGACCTCAAACAGGCTATTGCCCTGGAGCCCTCTCATATATCCTGGTATCAGCTGACAATTGAGCCAAACACGGCCTTCTTCAGCTCACCACCCGAGTTACCACAGGAAAATATACTTGATAGCATCCAGCAGCAGAGTCACCATCTACTAGCCGACAAGGGTTATAAGCAATACGAAGTTTCTGCCTTTTCTACAACAGGGAAACAATCTCGGCACAATCTTAACTACTGGCAGTTTGGCGATTATCTGGGCATCGGCGCAGGTGCACATGGGAAAATCACGCTACCGGAGAAACAGCAAATTATTCGCACCGCCAAAACCCGTTTACCTGCGGATTATCTGGCAAGAAAAGACTCTTTCCTCGCCTCACAGAAAGCCATTCTGCAAGACGAACTACCGTTAGAGTTTATGATGAATGCCCTGCGTTTAAATGCTGGTGTGCCAACGGTCTTCTTTCAGGAGCGAACCGGGTTGAGCATTGAATCAATTTCGGCAGCATGGCAGGAACTACACGATCTCGCGCTGGTAGAAAACCTCTCGGAAAAACTCGCTACCACCCCCAGAGGCTTATTGTTTTTAAACTCGGTTCTTGAGCGATTCTAATACGCCTCCGGCGTACATCCCGATCAACTATTGATCAGAATCAACGCCCTTTGATTACCCTGTAACATAATGCGCAGCCTAACTTCCTGCCCGGCCAGAATAGAACCTTGAACACTCACCAGCTTAAACCTGAATTACTCTCTCCCGCAGGGACACTCAAAAACATGGCATATGCCTTTGCCTATGGTGCGGACGCTGTTTATGCGGGCCAGCCCCGCTACAGTTTGCGAGTCAGAGAAAATGAGTTTAATCATCTTGAGAACCTAAAAATCGGTATTGATCGCGCCCATCAAATGGGAAAACAGTTCTACATCGCCAGCAATATCAGCCCCCATAACAACAAAGTAAAAAGCTATCTGGCAGATATGGCAGAGGTCGTTGCAATGAAGCCCGACGCCTTAATTATGGCGGACCCAGGCTTGATTATGCTGGTGAGAGAAACCTGGCCAGAGTTGCCCATCCACCTTTCTGTTCAGGCTAACGCTGTTAACTGGGCGACAGTGAAATTCTGGCAACAACAGGGCCTGACCCGGGTTATTCTTTCCCGTGAATTATCACTCGACGAAATCGAAGAAATTAAACAGCGCTGCCCGGATATGGAATTGGAAGTTTTTGTTCACGGCGCGCTGTGCATTGCCTACTCGGGCCGCTGTCTGCTGTCAGGTTATATGACCCACCGCGATTCCAACCAGGGAGCCTGTACCAATTCCTGTCGCTGGAAGTATCAGACCCATGCCGCAAGCCAAACCGATTCCGGCGAAATTGTGCCTGCCGTTCACGCGGAATCTTTCACACCAGAACCCGTTAAAGTCGAGCAGGATGCTTTATTTTTGTTGCAGGAAAAAGGCAGACCCAACGAACTGATGCCCGCTTACGAAGATGAGCACGGCACCTATATCATGAATTCGAAAGATCTGCGGGCCGTTCAGCATGTGCAACGACTTATCGACATCGGCGTCGATTCACTCAAGATTGAAGGTCGCACCAAATCCCATTATTACGCCGCTCGCACAGCGCAGGTTTATCGACGCGCCATTGATGACGCGCTTAATCACAAACCTTTCGACATGACCTTAATGGACGATTTAGAGGGTATGGCAAACCGTGGTTTTACCGAAGGGTTCTATCGCCGCCATGTTCCCAGCGAGTATCAAAACTACGAAACCGGTAACTCTTCGGCCAGCACTCAGATTTTTGTTGCCGAAGTGCTCAATCAGCACCCGGCCGACAACTGTCTGAGCGTAGACGTGAAAAACCGGTTCTCCGTTGGCGATCAGCTCACCCTGTTAACCCCGGAGGGGAACATAGCCTTCACGCTTGAAGAGTTAACATCTGACCGCGACCTGCCGATGAACACAGCACCCGGATCGGGTCATCAGGTGACCATCAATGTAACCGACCTGCAGAAACACAACATATCCCCCCAGGCCTTGCAGCACGGGCTGATTGTTCGTGATCTTGCACCACCCGGACCGGCAGCCAAAAACGGCTAACAACAACCTGCGGACATTGCAGCATGACGATCAAACGGCAAACCATTGCCGCAGCACTCGAATACGCCTTTATGCTCGGTAAAATCACCCAAAAACTCGAAGTGGGGTGCAAACCGGCTGGCTTTTAACATACGCCAGGTATTACCACACACCGCTACTGGCTGACCTTTTGGGAAGCGGTATTGTTTGTCGAATGCCAGTGTACAGCCGTGATTCGGAACAGAGCCCAGATACACCACAGACAAACCGTAATCCTCACTTCCAGCCTCCAGATCAGGCGTTTTAAACAGCCGGTAAGTCGCGGAATAAAACCCGATATGGCCAATCCTCGCTTCCACTTCCGGGTTTTCAATGCCCAGCGGACGATCTTCCACCAACCTGG
This sequence comes from Pseudomonadales bacterium, assembly GCA_024234435.1. Taxonomy (NCBI): domain Bacteria; kingdom Pseudomonadati; phylum Pseudomonadota; class Gammaproteobacteria; order Pseudomonadales; species Pseudomonadales bacterium. Next base: position 458,686 of record JACKOF010000002.1, on the reverse strand, counting down.
GGTCAGCAAATCCCGCTTTCTGGGCAAGCGCCATAAAATCGTGCCAGTAAAGGGCACCGCTTAAACACTCTCCATAGAGCAACGGGTCATCAACCAGCTCAGCAGGAACACGTCGGTCGGCATAGACGTCCGAAAAGTACATTTCACCGCCCGGCTTTAACAGTCGATAGGCCTGCTCAAGAACAGCCTGTTTGTCCGGTGACAAATTAATTACACAGTTGGAAACAATAATGTCGAAGCTTTCATCGGCGAGATCAAGCTCATCCAGCTTTTCGATATAACCTTTCAGGAATCGGACATTGTTTCTTTCATAGCCAAATGCATCGCGATGATATTCAAGATGGCGGTTAGCAACCTCTAACTGCTCATCCGTCATATCAACACCAACCACCGCACCGTTCTCGCCCGCCATCGCTGACAGCACATAACAGTCCTGACCCGAACCACTACCCAGATCGAGAATACGCGTACCATCAAGCAACGGCGGAGCAACCAGACCACAACCGTAATACTTGCCACTCACTTCCGGGTGAATTTTGGCCATAATCGGCTTGATGTACTCGGGAATGCTATCAACCGTGCAGCAGGCATCGGTTTTTAAATCCTCCGAACCCTGTAATGCCTTGCCGTAATAATCCTGAACTATTTCATGCTTCATTGTTACATTCATCCTGTTTGTTTATTGCGCTAATAAAGTGATGGCCTTGCGCGACTAGCCCCGTTTCCAGCGATGGTATTTTGCCACCCAACTGAGCAGCTTCTCCGGTGCATGGTGGCGCTTCCACTCTCCGGCAACAAATTTATTTGCCTCGCTGATAGAAGGATAAGCGTGAATAGTACCCAGAATTTTGTTCAGCCCCAGGTTTTGTTTCATGGCGGTGACAAACTCCGTCATCATATCGCCTGCTCGATCACCCACAATGGTGGCACCCAGCACTTTGTCTTTACCCTTTACCGTCATCACTTTGACAAACCCTTTCGCCGTATTGTCGGCAATAGCCCTGTCGAGATCGCTTATCTCGTAGCGGGTTACCTCATATTCCAGGCCCCGTTCCCGGGCTTCTGTTTCGTTTAACCCAACTCGCGCAACTTCGGGATCCGTAAAGGTTACCCAGGGAATCACCGAATAATCGACACGGAATTTTTTCAAGCCACTGAACAAGGTATTGACTGCTGCATACCAGGCCTGATGTGCAGCCGTATGGGTAAACTGATAAGGCCCTGCCACATCACCGCAGGCAACAATATTGGGGTATTGGGTTCGCAGATAGTCGTCCACTACCACCGTACCATTCGGATTTAACTCCACACCGATTGCCTCCAACCCCAGACCTTCCGTATTGGCACGCCTGCCCACTGCCACCAGCACCTTGTCAAAAACAATACGCCGAGCATCGCCAGTAGCACTTTCCAGTATCGCCACACTGTCGCCAGCCTGATATTCAAAGCCCACAGAGACGTGGTTTACCAGCACGTCAATACCTTCTTCAACAAACTGCTGTTGGATAAACCCGGAAACATCCTCGTCTTCCCGCGGCAATAGCCGCGGCATCATATCGACCAAGGTTACCGCTGAACCCAGTCGATTAAACGCCTGCGCCAATTCACAACCAATGGGGCCACCCCCCATCACCAGCAGTCGATTCGGCAACTCTTTCAAGCTCCACAGATTATCAGAGGTTAAATAATCCATATCCTGTAATCCAGGTATTGGCGGCACAAAAGGTCTGGCGCCGGTAGCCACAACAATATTGCGGGTATTGATACTTTTACCATCTACCTCCACCCGCCAGGGAGAGGAAATCCTTGCTTCTCCGGCAAGGCAATCCACACCAAGAGCCGTATAACGTTCAACCGAATCGTGAGGCTCGATCTTCGCTATGACCTCGTGAACACGCGCCATCACCCTGGCAAAGTCCACCTCTGGCTCACCAACGTTGATACCGAACTGGTTTGCCATTCTGATTTCTTTGACAGACTTCGCTGCCCGAATCAACGCTTTACTCGGAACACAACCGGTATTCAGGCAGTCGCCGCCCATTTTGTGTTTTTCAATCAGCGTTACTTTGGCCTTCACTGCCGCTGCGATGTAAGCCGACACCAGCCCGGCACTACCGGCCCCGATCACCACCATATTGGTATCAAATTTGGCAGGCCTATTGTGACCTTGATAAACGCGCCGCCGCTGAAATGCCTCAAGCAACGTTCGGGCAATAAAAGGGAAAGCGGCCAACAAGACAAAAGAGAACAACAGGCCCGGTGTCAAAATACCCGCAGCGGAGAACACCTCCACCGCCCCCAGTTCTGCTCCGGCATTCACGTAAACCAACGTGCCTGCCACCATACCCAACTGGCTAACCAGATAGAAAGTCACCACTCTTATCGGCGTTAATCCCATCACCAGATTGATTGCAAAAAATGGAATCACGGGAATCAGGCGCAGGGAGAACAGGTAAAATGCGCCATCTTTTTCAATACCCCGGTTAACGGCCCCCAGATGCCTTGCGAACTTTTTTTGCACCCAGTCACGCAAGAAAAATCTGGCCATCAAGAACGCCAGTGTCGCGCCGATAGTGCTGGCAAATGACACCAGCAAAAAACCTGTCCAGAGACCAAATATAGCGCCACCAACCAAGGTCAGCAATGCCGCTCCCGGCAAAGACAAGCCCGTAACGGCAATATAGATAAAAAAGAAAAGCAGTGCCGTCAAGACGGGTTCTTGCTGATAAAGCTCACGAAAAAACTGTGGTGTTAAATATTGCCTAGCATCAAGCAGAAAAAAACCGAATAGTAGCGCTATCACAAGGACGAGCAGTATTATTTTTTTTGTAGCCATTGTTTCTCCGGACAAGCAATGTCATTCCCTTTTATTCTCGCTTAGAACCGTTTTAGACTATTCGGTTCAGTATCCATAACTGATAACGCCTCCATATAATCCAGCGATTCGATTTGTTGCACACAAAAACGAATGTTATGATGCCACACTTACACGATACAAAACCTTTCGTACTGAAACTGATAGCAAACTGCTACCCCCAAGCTGGAGAATTTCTATGAGCGACAACATCGTTCACGTCACTGATTCGAGTTTTGATACCGACGTACTGGCTTCCGATATTCCCGTATTGGTTGATTTCTGGGCAACCTGGTGCGGCCCCTGTAAAATGATTGCACCGCTGCTGGACGAGCTGGCTGAAGAGTACGCAGGCAAGGTTAAAATCTGCAAGATTGACGTAGACAACAACCGGGAAGTTGCCGCCAAATACAATGTTCGCGGCATCCCGACGCTGATTACATTTAAAGACGGCGCCGTGGATTCAACCAAAGTTGGTGCGCTGTCAAAAACCCAACTGATCGAATTTATTGACAGTTCTTTATAAGTATATGAAACGGCGACGGGCAACCGTCGCCTGATACTGCACAGATGTAGTTGTCATTTTTAAAACTCGAGCTATACTGCAAGCCATCCGCAAGACTTCTTTCCAATAATTTAAAACCAATTAACCATTTTTTTTGCAAAGACGCCCTGCGCACGTATTCAATCCCTGCCGACCTGACCAGGCGAGCCGAGAGCAACAATCAATCTGATTTCCTCCCATTCACAAAAACAATATGTCCATTTTTATGAACCTAACTGATCTGAAAACCAAACCTATTGGCGAGCTGCTCAAAATCGCCGAAGAAATAGGCCTCGACAATCTGGCCCGCTCCCGCAAACAAGACATTATCTTCTCCATTCTTAAGCGTCACGCCAAAAGTGGTGAGGATATTTATGGCGACGGTGTACTGGAAATTCTTCCAGACGGTTTTGGTTTTCTTCGCTCTGCAGACAGCTCCTACCTGGCGGGTCCTGACGACATTTATGTCTCCCCCAGCCAGATTCGACGTTTTAATCTGCGCACTGGCGACAGCATTTCGGGGAAAATCCGACCACCCAAAGACGGTGAGCGCTATTTTGCGATGCTCAAAGTTGACGAAATCAACTACGATAAACCTGAAAATGCTCGCAACAAAATTCTCTTTGAAAACCTCACACCACTGTTCCCCGATGAACGAATGATTCTGGAAGCAGGGAATGGCTCCACCGAAGACCTGACAGGCCGCATCATTGATCTTCTGGCACCCATCGGCAAAGGTCAGCGCGGCCTTATCGTAGCGCCACCAAAAGCCGGCAAGACCATTATGATGCAGCACATTGCCCAATCCATTGTGCGCAACAATCCGGACTGCCACATCATTGTGCTGCTGATTGACGAGCGCCCGGAAGAAGTAACTGAAATGCAGCGTTCGGTGCGCGGAGAAGTGGTTGCATCAACCTTTGATGAGCCCCCCTCGCGCCACGTTCAAGTGGCCGAAATGGTGATTGAAAAAGCCAAGCGGCTCGTTGAGCACAAAAAAGATGTCGTGATCCTGCTGGATTCCATTACCCGGCTGGCACGCGCTTACAATACTGTGCAACCATCATCCGGGAAAGTATTGACCGGTGGTGTGGATGCTCACGCGCTGGAGCGCCCAAAACGATTCTTTGGCGCCGCCAGAAACATTGAGCAAGGGGGCAGCCTCACCATTATTGCCACTGCATTGGTGGAAACCGGATCAAAAATGGACGAGGTCATTTACGAGGAGTTTAAAGGCACCGGTAATATGGAACTGCACCTGGACCGCAAGGTTGCCGAAAAACGCGTGTACCCTGCTATCAATGTGCGCCGTTCAGGTACTCGCCGTGAGGATCTACTGATGGCTGAAGACGAACTGCAACGAGTGTGGATTCTGCGCAAACTGCTCCACGGCATGGACGACAGTGACGCCATTGAGTTCCTGATTGACAAACTCAAGGTCACCAAGGCCAATGATGAGTTTTTCCAATCCATGAAACGGAAATAATCCGGCAACATGCCCACATAAAAAACCCCGGCTAAAAAGCCGGGGTTTGCGTTCTTTGGCCGCTAACCTGTTAATGTTGGTTCCGGAGCAGGCAATACCAGACAAAAGCAGCTCCTACCCTACGGAGCCAAGCGGGAAATTTGCCAGCCCTGCTCCCCACGCAAATACTGAAACCTGTCGTGCAACCGGTTTTCACCACCTTGCCAAAATTGTATCTCCTCCGGCACGATACGGTAGCCCCCCCAAAAATCCGGTAGCGGGATATCACCTTTGGCAAATTTCTCCTTCATTTTTGCAAATTGCGATTCCAGCATTTGCCGCGACGACAGTTGCTGGCTCTGCCTGGAGGTCCATACCGCCAGCTGACTGTCTCGGGGTCGCTTGACGAAATAACCCAGTGACTGACTAACGGAAAGTTTCTCAGCACGACCGCCAATGGTCACCTGCCTGTCCAGCGACAACCAGGGAAACAACAAGCTGACCTGCGCATTGCCAGCAATATCAAGCGCTTTTCTACTGCCGTAATTGGTGTAAAACACAAAACCCTGTTCGCTAAACCCCTTTAACAGAACGGTCCGTTGCCAGGGTTTGCCATCCGGTGCGACTGTTGCCAATATCATGGCAGTCGGGTCCAAAACATCAGACGCTACCGCCTGATCCATCCATAACTGAAACTGCTTAAAAGGGTCGTCATTTAACAACGACCGGCTCAACTTGCCATATTGATATTCGCGACGATGATCTTCTAGCGACATGACTATCCTCTCCTGTATCACTATATTACCACTGACCTGTTAGCAAAATCGTTACAAATCCTTTCTTCTCAACTGTTTACGCCTCTTTAAACTTGGTAATCCTGCTAGAGATAAATAGAATGGTAGATGAGAGATCATTTCCGCCCAAGGCAACTGAATCATGCTGCAGACACTGACATTAAAAAACTCGATTACTCCGATACTAGTCACCACGATAATGATTTCAGTGGCAAACGGTGACAACAGCAAATTTATTACCGAACAGGATGTATTCGGTGATATTCCCATCGTTTCTGTAGCTTCGCGGATGTCCCAATCACTGGATAAGACTCCCGCCAGCACTACCGTTATTGACCGCGCATTAATCGAAGCCTCCGGCGCTCAGACCTGGTTGGATATCTTTCGCCTGGTACCCGGCTTTCAGGCCTATGCCGTAAACGGCAACCGCTATGGAATTGCCTACCATGGATTCGGGCGAGAGTTTCCGAATCACCTCGAAGTCATGGTGGATGGCCGCTCGATTTATAGCCCGGCTTTCTCCAGCACTGGCTGGCCAGCTCTGGGACTGAGCATTAACGACGTCGATCATATTGAAATTGTCCGCGGCTCCAGCGTACCGGCACACGGCTCCAATGCCTTTCTGGGTGCAGTGAATATTATTACCCGCACACCTGTTCAGGATAAGGGAACCAGGTTAATCGCCACTATTGGCGATCAGGACACCCGGGAAGGCAGTATTATTCACAACAATCAACTGGGAGATCTGGCCTTTCGAACCGCACTCCACTATCGCAGAAATGACGGTTTCCCAACCGTTACCAATGATCCGGATGGCGAAAATGGCCCACTGCAAGATGGCACTGAACAAACCAGCCTCAACCTGCGCGGCATCTACACTCCCAACCTGCAGGATGTTCTGGATCTGCAGCTGGGTTTCACCCATAGCAGACCAGGCTGGGGCGATGTGGACCACCCGACCGAATATACCTCTACAGTGTTTGATACCAGCCACCAATCATTAAAGTGGAACCATACGCTCCCTTCAGGCAACGAATTACAACTGCACGTCTACCACGATAGGCTTGAGGGGGAAAATTATGAAAACCTCGGCCTGGCATCCGGCCTGTTAAGTGAACGACTGGGCTTTACTGTTACACCAGAAATGGTCCCAATGCTCATTGGTGTTGCCGACCAACCGGTGGTTTTCGGCTTTAAAAAAATCAAAACCGAACGCTACGATATTGAGCTGGAGCATCATCTGCAGCTCAACGAAAGTCTCCGTGCAACCTGGGGCAGCGCCTTCCGGCATGAGGAGGTTAAGGCAGCGGGCTTATTTGGTGACAATGATGCACATACGCTCAACAGCCGCCGCTTATTCGGGCATGGCGAATGGCTCATCGCTCCAGAATGGACATTCAACACCGGAGTGATGATCGAAGATAACAATCTGGTGGACACTATTTTTTCTTCAAGAACGGCACTCAACTACCACCTCTCTCCCCAGCATACGTTTCGCATCGGCATTGCTCGCGGTCGGCGCTCCCCTTCATTAGTAGAGGCGGATGAATTCAACGCCGATTTTCTTGAAGACCTGCTGATACAGGCTATTCGACGCAGTGTTGACGACATCAAGGAAGAAAAGCTCACCAGTTATGAGCTGGGTTATATAGGCTATTTCATGGATGGCGACCTGACCACCGATATACGCCTTTTCCGGGAAGAGATTCGTGATGGACTGGAAGTCCACCACGCCCCGGCTCCCCCGGGGATCAATATTCTCGACCCTGATGACTTTTTTGCGACCAGAACCAACGGGCTTGAAGCAGACATCTCCGGTTTCGAATGGCAAGTACGCTACCGCCCGGCAAAGGGAACGCTGATAGCAGCGCAGTACAGTTATCGCGATGTGGACAGCTTTTACATCAGCAGAAACACCGGAACCAACGTTGTAACATCAGACCACAATAACCGTGCCCCCCGCCACACAGCCAGCCTGGTTGTCAGCCAGCAGCTGACTGAGCAACTGACCGCAAGTGTAAATACGTACCATATGAGTGAGGCTGACTGGCGCGACGGTAACTCCATTGACGAGCTCACGCGTATCGATGCCCAACTGAAATACCGTTTTAATGTCAATCGCAGTCACGGCAGCCTGTCACTTATTGGTCAGAATCTCGGCGAAGACTACTCCGAACACGGTCAGAACAATGTCTTTGAAACCCGTGTTTACCTGAGGTTTGAACTTGAGCTGCCTTAAACAGCTCAGACAAAATAATGGTTCTTTACAACGCAAATTCTGTAGCATGGGATATAATTGAGTGCAGGATAAATGGATACAGCGAGAGCTATGGATAGCTTTACCTTAAATAGACTCCGGATGTTTGCGCTTCAATGGCTATGTAGCCTAGCGCTGCTGTGCGGCGCTTGTTTTAGCCTGGCTGCCACTGATACACACATCGCCGTGCTGCTATCGGGGAAAACACCCTACTACATTGATGCATCCGAACAGCTGCAGACAACACTTCATGAAAATTTGCAGCACCCACCGCAGCTGGACGTTGTCCAGATCAGCGATACAAAACCAAAAGAGCTGGAAAGCAAAAACTACAGACTAATAGTGACTGTTGGCTCAACCGCGGCCCAATTCGCCGCCAGCAACTTGAATCATACCCCCATACTCACCACCTTCTTACCTAAAAGCAGTTTTGAAAAAATTACCAGGAATTTACCCAGCGACCGCCTCAACCGCTTTTCAGCGGTTTATCTGGATCAGCCTCTTCAGCGTATCGTTAATCTGGGCCGGTTACTCAAACCAGAAGCCGAGGATATCGGTACAGTATTGGGGCCTATCTCAAAATCGTACCTGGACGAACTGATCCGAATTGCACAGCAACAAGGGTTTAATCTTCATACCAGAACCCTGGGGAATCAAGACAACCCTGTCGCCGCCCTTAAACCCGTTGTAGCGACAAGCGACCTCTTTATAGCAATTCCTGACCAAGCAATTTTGAATCGGTCAGTGGCCAAATGGATCCTCTATCTCAGTTATAGTGAAAAAATTCCGGTAATCGGTTTTTCCAAAGCCTATACTGATGCAGGCGCTCTGGCTTCAGTCTTTTCTTCACCCAGAGACATTGGCAGACAAACCGGTGAGCTGATCAGTCGCTGGATCAACAATGGCGACGAGCTTATCTGGGCACCCCAGTACCCGAAATACTGCACCGTCAAAGCCAATCCCGCTGTTGCCCGCTCCCTGGGAATTCACCTTCCAGGAGAACAGGAGCTGACCTCTCTGTTTGAAGCAATGGAGCACAAATAAATGGGACACCGCTAAAATGAGACTCTCGTTCTCCCGAGGCACGACATCGATTCAACGCCGGTTTCTACTGGTCACGTTGATTCCGTTGCTGCTGGTGACGGTTTTGCTGACCTACCATACAATCAAATCCCGCCAACAGGACGCCACCAACGAACTACTCAATACGGGCAACGAAACCACCGATTACTTCGCCGAAACCGCCGAGTTCCCGCTTTACTCTGGCAACATGGAAGCTCTGACCGAGCTTGCCACCTCCATTAGTAAACTGCGTTACGTTTCCAGCGCAATAGTACTCGATATAGATCACAAACCACTGGTGACCGCAGGCACGTTTGTAACACCCTCTGTTGCTCTTCATGAATTACCGGAAAACGATATTTATAACGAGCAACTGCTCTACGTTAAACGACCGGTAGTACTCAGTGGTGTAACCTATCTCGATTATGGTGACAGCAATACTGTAGATGACTCGATTGATAAACCGATAGGCTGGGTGCTGGTGACTCTGGACCAGAAACCTGTTCAAGCAAGAAACCAGCAGATTTTGCTAACCTCAATGAGTCTGTCCATCGTCGGATTTTTCACTGCCATACTACTTTCCTACTATCTGGGCCGCACGATTACTCACCCCATATGGTCATTGACTGATACCGTGCGCAAAATGGAAAAAGGCAACTTTGCCGTCCGGGCCAGCGTTGAGACCCAGGACGAACTGGCAATATTGTCAAAAGGTATCAACCGCTTGGCAGAAACTGTCGCCGATAACCGACGCAACCTGCAACAACAAATAAAGGAGGCCACTGCCGAACTGGAAGCAACCCTGGAAGATTTACGGGGCAAGAATCACGAGCTTGATGCAGCTCGCGAGCATGCCGAGCTTGCAAACCAGGCAAAAAGCGAATTCCTCGCTCGCATGAGCCACGAATTACGCACCCCCATCACCGCAATCCAGGGCTTTATTCGGTTGTTGAACGAAACCGCCGCCAACGAATCTGATCGCCATTATTGTAAAATCATCGACCAGGCCGCACGCCAGCTGTTGGTGCTCATTGATGACATTCTTGTTTTCAGCAAACTACAATCCAATACCGTTGTGCTTGAAAACCACTCCTTCGATTTATGCGAATGCATCGAAAGTGTTGCTGCACTTTTTGCGACAGAAGCACAGAACAAGGGACTGGATTTACTGGTCGATTTTGACCCGGAAGTTGAATTTGGCCGCATTGGTGATAGCTACCGCCTAGGCCAGGTGATTAACAACCTGGTTTCCAACGCTATTAAATTTACCAGCGAAGGTTCTGTTGCCATTGAGCTTGCCAACCATACCAGTTCGCCTGAAACCATAGAAATCCGCGTACGCGATACCGGCATTGGTATTGAAAGCGATAAGCTCGAGCAAGTTTTCCGGGCATTTACCCAGGCAGACACTTCTATTTCAAGACGCTACGGCGGCACCGGACTTGGGCTCACAATCGTCAAAAACCTGGTCGACCTGATGGGTGGCAGTGTTGACGTTGACAGTCGGCGCGGCAGCGGAACATTGTTCAGAATCACCCTGCCAATCAAAAAACAGAACGTTCAAAAAAACTGGAAACCCCTGAACAAGAAAGTCGCCGTCTACGCCTCATTATTACCCCAGGCGAAAGCCATCTGCCATTCCCTGCGCCGGTTTAGCTGTGAATGCGAGGATTTTCATAGCCCCCATACTATTCCTGATACAGGTTTCGACGCCATTGTATTGCACCTGTCATCGGTGAGTTTTGAAAACCCTGATTTCCCCGGACAGGTTCTGAATTTTCGCCGGAAAAGTCGCCTGCCACTGATATTTTTAACACCTGTCATCTCTCTCTCTCAGTTATTTACTGATGAAGAAATCGCTTCACTGCAACCTGCCGCGTTCATCGCTCACCCGGCACCGCTATCAAGCCTGTACAACGCGCTACTGCGTAAATCCACAGCTCCTGTTTACCATTCGCAACAGATGTTTGAGCCTCCATTGGAGGGCTTGAATATTCTGGTTGCCGAAGACAATGGCTTTACCGGGCTGTTACTTGAAACGCTGATCAGTAAATCCGGTGGTCAATGTACCCTCGCCACTAACGGTATAGAGGCTGTTAAGGCAAGCCAGCAGGAAAAGTTTGATGTCATGCTATTTGACGTTCATATGCCCGAACTCAGCGGTGTCGAGTGCACACGCCAAATTCGCCAAGGGCGCGGTATCAATGCAGCAACGCCCATCATTGCACTCACTGCCGATATTGTGCAGCAGGAAGAAGAAGAGCTCCGTAATGCCGGAGCCAATGACTTGCTCTTTAAGCCTTTGAATGAAAATTTCCTGCTTGAGCGCATTCGAAAATGTGCGGGCATCAGCACGGGCATGAGAACACACATCGAACTGACAGCGGATGATATTTCTGCCGAAATGTTCTATAGCGAGATTACCCGGCTGCTGACTGAAATAAGGCTGGCATTTGATAGTGAAGACCACGATCAAATGAAAGAGATTGCTCATCAGTTAGCCGGTGTTGCCGGCGTATTCAAGCTGGAATCACTCGACGAAAAAGCAAGGGCACTGCACTCCGCCATCAAGGGAGGAAGCAGTGATGAAATCCAACGGCTATTAGGTATCGTTGAGGCGGAGACCAGAGTTCTGTCCCGGCAGACAGCCTGACAAACCACCCGGCCCCGGATTATCCACCCCACAACCAGAAAAGGGCGGCTGAAGCCGCCCTCATATTACCAGACCACCAGGTTGCTATACTGCGCGAACCCTCACAACGCCATCAACATCGGCAATTTCAGCCAGCAGGCTTTCCGTCGGCTCACTGGCAATATCAATAATGTTATACGCAACATCATCGCGACTCTTGTTAACCATATCAATAACATTGATATTGCGGTCCGCTAACAGCGTTAACACGTTACCCAGAACTTTCGGCACATTCTGATTGCAAAAAGTAATTCGGAAACCACCGTTGCGAGCCATTCTGGTTGGCGGAAAATTAACCGAATTGCGGATATTACCGTTTTCAAGATAGTCCATCAGCTGATCAGCCACCATGATGGCACAGTTTTCCTCGGCCTCTTCTGTACTCGCGCCGATATGTGGCATCAGCAGCACATCTTCTCGGCCCAGCAGCTCCGGTGTAGGGAAATCCGAGATATAACCGGCGATTGCTTTGCTGTCCAGGGCCGTAACTATTGCCTTAGTATCAACAATCTCTTCCCGAGCAAAATTCAACAACTTCGCCGTTGGTTTAAAATGTCTAAGCGTTTCCGTATTAATCAGCCCCTGTGTTTGCGGAATGGCAGGCACATGAACAGTCACAAAATCAGAGACTGCCAGCAGGCTTTGCAGATTTTCCATTTTCTGCACGCGGCTGGATAATCGCCAAGCAGCCTCAACAGAGATTGCCGGATCATAACCGGCAACGTTCATGCCCAGTTCGAGAGCCATATTAGCCACCATTGACCCTATAGCACCAAGACCAACAACACCCAGGGTTTTCCCGCTGATTTCGCCGCCAGCAAACTGTTTTTTCTGTTTTTCCAGCAATTTCGACATTTCGCCCGCATCATCCATTTCCTTCAGACTCTGGACGTAATTCATACCGCCAAAAATGTCACGGGACGACAGTAGTAATGCCGCTGCCACCAACTCTTTTACCGCGTTGGCATTCGCGCCCGGAGCATTGAATACCACAATACCTTTCTCACTGTATGCCGCCACCGGGATATTGTTAACACCGGCACCTGCCCGACCAACAGCCACAACCGTCTCCGGCACCGGCTCATCATGCAATTTCTGGCTACGCAGCATGAAAGCATCCGGCTGCGGAATCTCACTGGCAACCTCATACTTTTCAGGTGGAAAACGGTCCAGCCCTTTGTTTGATATCTGATTGTAGGTTCGTACTTTAAACATCGTTTATTTCACCTCGAGGTAGGCCCACTCAATCCAGGGCATCAGTAATTCCAGATCTGTTTTTTCAACAGTTGCACCACACCAGATTCTCAATCCGGCCGGGGCGTCACGGTAAGCACCTATATCGTAAGCAACGGCCTCCGAATCAAGCAGCTTCACAACCTGCTTCACCTGATCTGCATTCAAATTCATGCTCAGGCAAACACTGGTATTGGAGCGAGTCGCTTTATCGCTTGCCAAAAACTGAATCCAGTCTCGTTCGGCAACAAAATTCTCGATCACCTGTAAATTGGACTCCGCGCGAGCGATGGTGCCATCTACTCCACCCATCTGTTTTACCCAATCAAGTGCATCCAGATAATCGGCAACACACAGCATTGAAGGTGTATTAATCGTCTCTCCCCGGAAAACACCGTCAATCAGCTTTCCTCCTTTGGTCAAGCGGAAAATTTTCGGCAATGGCCAGGGCGGGGTATAACTTTCCAGCCGCTCAACGGCTCGGGGACTCAAAATAAGCATGCCGTGAGCACCTTCACCACCAAGCACTTTCTGCCAGCTGAATGTCACAACATCGAGTTTTTCCCAGGGCATAGCCATCGCAAATACTGCTGAGGTCGCATCGCAAATGGTCAAACCGGTGCGCTGATCACTGATCCAGTCGCCGTCAGGCACTTTCACGCCTGAAGTCGTGCCATTCCAGGTAAACACAATGTCATGCTCGGGATTTGCCTTGGTCAAGTCTGGCAGTTGCCCGTAGTCAGCGTTATAACCATTCACTTTCTCAAGCTTCAGCTGCTTGGTAATATCACTCAGCCAGCCCTGACCAAATGACTCCCAGGAAAACACATCCACCGGGCGTGCCCCCAGCAAAGACCAGAGTGCCATTTCCACAGCGCCCGTATCAGATGCTGGTACAACACCAACCTTGTACCCTTCTGGCAAGCCCAGCACACTGGCGGTCTCTTCACAGACTCGCAGCAGCGTAGCCTTACCTGGCGCAGATCGATGAGAGCGGCCCAATACATCGAGCTTCAGGTTATTAACGTTATATCCGGGTCGTTTACTGCAGGGTCCGGAAGAAAAATTCGGATTGACCGGCTTGGAAGACGGCTTCATAGCGTACCTTTGCTTATTTTACAAACGGGGAATTGAAAAGAGGCGCAATTTTAAAGGTGTTTGGCGTCAGGGGCAAAGGTGTTTCTGCACTTTATTTCGCTACAGAACCGGATCACTTCTGCCCCGGATAAATTGGTTTATCTCAAAATCAGTTTCTGCCTTGCTGACGCTCATGCTCAATAAGAAATTCAGCAATCTTCAGCATCTCCTGCTGGCCACCAGCTCTGGTAGAAATACGGTATTTGCCATTCACAACCAATTCCGGTGTTCCCTGTGTGCGGTAACCACGCTGCTTCGACTGTGCAATTTTAACCTGTTGACTGATACCCCATGAATTGAACACCTTGGTGAATTTGTCAGACGACACGCCTTGATCGACAAACAGTGCAGCAATTTCATCTTCACTTTGCAGCTTTTTCTTTTTCAAATTCATGGCTTCAAAAATAGGGATGTGCATTTTATCGAGCACTTTCAAGGCCCTGGCCGTGTAATAGGCTTTTGCATGCAGCTCCATAACTGGCGCCCACACTGCAGGCACACCGACAAAGTTGACATCTTCAGGCAGGCTTTTCTTCCAGGGTTCCACTATGGACTCAAAATGAAAACAGTGGCTGCAGCCATACCAGAACACCTCCGCCACTTCTATTTTGCCGGGGTCAATTGTCGCCACCGGCTGTGGCAACACTTCGTAATGCTCTCCCGCCTTATACGCCACTTCCGGCTCTGCTTGGCAGGCAGCAACCGGCAGCAACAGTACCATAAAGAAAAACAGGTTTATCAAGCGTTGCATTTTACTCTCCTGGGTTATCTCTTTCCGTTTCACATTCAAAACCAACCGGTACTTCACCTGAACCTGATCGGCACATTAACGCCATAGTACGACAACAGATGCTTTTCCGGGTTCTTCAATCAATTATGGTCTCCAAAAATTCTCTTCCGGAAACTACGGGACAAAAAAGGCGGCTTAAGCCGCCCTTTATTTTTCACCGCGCAAAAATCAATGAAGCCCCGCAATGTAGTTTGCTACGGCATCGATTTCCACATCGCTCATATTGGCCGCCACATCACGCATAATACGCGCATCGCCATCGTTAGAACGCCCTGCAGGGTCTTCAGCATCGTGAGCAGCTGTTCGAAAGGCTCTCAACTGCTTGGCAGTATAGGCCGCAAATTGACCACTCAGCGCAGGAAAACCGGCAGGAGCATTACCTTCACCGGAGGGTGAGTGACAGCCGGTACAAGCCGGAACGCCTGTGCTCAGATTTCCGCCTCGATATACCCGTTCGCCCTGCTCAAGCCTGGCTTCCTTCGCACCCGCCAGTTGCGCTGGCTTGCTGGCAAAATACGCCGCCAGATCAGCAATATCCTGATCAGAAGAGGCCGTTAGCATACCGGTCATCTCCGGTACACTCCGGGCACCCGACTGAATGTCCTGCATTTGCTTGATCAGGTATTTTTCGCCCTGACCGGCAAGCTTGGGAAAATTTGGCACCAGACTATTACCGTCTGCCCCGTGGCACCCGGCACACATTGCTGATTTGGCTTGCCCCGCACTGGCATCACCAGCAGCAATAGCCGCTGAAGAAGCTAAAACAAAGCCCAACATGACCACAATTGTCTGAACCATTTTTTTCATGGGTGATTCCACTCTCTCTGTCCGTTAAAATGGCTACTCTGGTACGGGCAGCCGCTGTTCAAGCGGCGCATTATATATCATTCCTGTGGGGATCTTAAGAGCCCACCAAATACTCGGAAGAATAATTTGAACAACCTCCTGTTTAGCAAAGCACAATACCTCTGCAGCGCCCCGTCTCTTACGGAATGCCCTGAAGACTCAGGCCGGGAAGTCGCATTTGCCGGGCGCTCCAATGCGGGCAAATCCAGTGCTATCAATGCACTGACTAACAACAAAAAAACCGCTCGCACCAGTAAAACACCAGGGCGCACCCAACTGATAAATTTCTTCACACTGACCGAAAGCTGTCGTCTGGTTGATCTGCCCGGCTACGGCTTTGCAAAAGTGCCCAAAGCCATGAAACAGAAATGGGATAAAAATCTGGCTGGCTACTTGCAGGGCAGGCAATCACTGGCCGGGCTGGTATTACTGATGGATATTCGCCATCCGCTTCAGGACTATGATCGTCAGATGCTTAACTGGTGCACCCAGGCCGGAATGCCAGTCCATATCCTGCTCACCAAAGCCGATAAAATGAAACAGGGTGCAGCAAAAAACATCCTTTTCAAGGTTCAAAAAGAATTGAAATCTGCAGGAATGGATCTTCATATCTCTCTACAGACATTTTCGTCACTGAAAAAAACGGGCTTGCCCGAACTTGAGAATGTGCTAAATCTCTGGCTGCAGGGACCCGAACGCTGAGACTGCAGACAAAAAAAACCCTGGCCAACGGGAGAGGTTGCCAGGGTTACTTTGCTGTTGCTTGAATATTCAAGCTAGGGGAGAAAGAAACAATGTTTGTTACACGATATTAGTCATTTGCTTTCAGCAAAAGTTCACCAAAAGTGTAAAAAAAATCTCTCTTCTTAATTCATTGTTTTATATATCTATTTTTATTTATCAAGCACACTGCCGGGCATCTATCAATGCGCCTGATCCCAATTGGCGCCCACACCAACGTCAACCACCAACTCCACATCCAGACAGGCTGCTTTTGACATCCGCTGCGAAAGCCCCTCCGTGACAATTTCCAGCTCTGATTCAGGCACCTCAAGCACAAGTTCGTCATGGACCTGCATAATAATTATTGATTTCAACCCTTCTTTCGCCAACCAGCCATCAACAGCGATCATTGCCCGCTTGATAATGTCTGCCGCGGTACCCTGCATGGGCGCATTAATCGCTGTGCGCTCGGCGGCCTGTCGACGCATGCCATTACTGGCATTGATTTCCGGCAGATAGAGCCTCCGTCCAAACAGGGTTTCCACATAACCATTTTCAGCAGCTTCTGACCGAGTGTTATCCATATAAGCTTTTACCCCGGGATATCGATCAAAATATAAGTCAATGTATTGCTGTGCCTGATTGCGACCAATATGAAGCTGCCTGCCCAATCCAAAAGCCGACATACCGTAGATCAAACCAAAATTGATAGCCTTGGCGCTGCGGCGCTGCTCCGTTGTGACAGCATCAAGCGCTACATCAAATACCTCTGCAGCGGTAGCTTTGTGGACATCAAGCCCCCTGGCAAAAGCATCCAGTAAACCCTTATCTTGCGAGAGGTGAGCCATGATCCGCAGTTCAATCTGGGAATAATCAGCGGCCACTATTTTACTGCCCTGCGGCGCTACAAATGCCTGACGGATACGCCGACCTTCCTCTGTTCGCACCGGAATATTCTGCAGATTTGGATCAGACGATGACAACCGCCCCGTAGCGGTAACGGCCTGGTGATAAGAGGTATGAATCCTTCCTGTTGCCGGATTAATCATCGTCGGCAACTTATCTGTATAGGTGGACTTCAATTTTGCCAGACTGCGGTGCTCAAGCAGCACCTTTGGCAGCGGGTAATCAAGCGCCAGCTCCTGCAGCACTTCTTCCTTGGTAGAGGCTGCCCCTTTTGCCGTCTTTTTTAACACCGGAATACCGAGCTTCTCGAACATAATATGCCCAAGCTGCTTGGGGGAGGACAAATTGAATTCTTCTCCCGCCAGATCATAAGCCTCGCGCTCAAGTTCGTTGATCCTGGCCCCCAGCTCCTGACTTTGCTGCCCCAGCAAACTGGCATCCACCATTGCGCCGTTGCGCTCAACCCGGGAAAGCACCGGCATCAACGGCATTTCAATTGTCTCAAAGACAGACTGGAGCCCTGCTTCCTTCTGTACTTTCGGCCACAGATGCTGATGCAGACGCAGCGTAATATCAGCATCCTCAGCAGCATAGGGCCCGGCCTCATCGAGCGCTATCTGATTAAAAGTCAGCTGTCCGGCGCCCTTGCCTGCAATGTCTTCAAAATGGATCGTTTCTTCGCCCAGAAATCGCGTGGCCAGACTATCCATATCATGTCGACCGCCAACCGCATTCACCACATAGGACTCCAGCATGGTATCAAACGCTGCACCCCGCAAATCTATTCCGTGGCGCGCCAGCACACTCATGTCATATTTAAGATTCTGCCCCAGCTTGGCAATATCAGGGGCTTCAAGCAGCGGCTTCAGCTGTTCCAGCACCCAGTCTTTATTGAGCTGCTCCGGAGCACCCAGATAATCGTGCCCGAAAGGAACATACGCAGCTTCATGCGCCTCAACAGCAAAAGAAACACCGACCAGCTGCGCCTGCATATAATCCAGGCTTGTTGTTTCTGTATCAAAAGCAAAGACCGGCGCCTGCTTAAGCTTTATCAGCCAGTTTTTTAGCTCCTCTTTACCGAGAACTATCTGATAACGACTGTCTCTTTTAACGATCTTTGGCTGCTCTCCTCCCGCCATTTCTGCCTGCAGCTCTTCTGTCCAGCTTTTAAATTCATAGCGCCTGAACAGTTCCAGCAACGCGGGTTTATTAGCCTCTGCGTTTTTCAAATCTTCGATGGATTCGTTAAGAGGCACATCGAGCTTAATTGTGGCCAGCTCATATGACAGATATGCCTGATCCTTGTGTTCAGCAATCTTTTCCGGCATCTTCTTGGCGCCCCGAAAATCCAGCGCCCGAACTTTTTCCAGATTGCCAAATATCTCATTCAAGCCACCCAGCCCTTGCAACATGGCCAGCGCACTTTTTTCCCCCACGCCTGGCACACCGGGAATATTGTCCGACTTGTCACCAATTAACGCCAGATAGTCAATTATCAACGCTGGAGGAACCCCGAATTTCATCTCAACCCCCGATGGGTCCAGCACCGTTTCGGTCATCGTGTTAACCAGTGTGATGTGATCACTTACTAACTGCGCCATATCCTTGTCGCCGGTAGATATGACAACAGGACAACCCTTTCCCTCTGCTTCTTTTGCCAGTGTGCCGATGACATCATCAGCCTCCACCCCCTCTTCAATAAGCAGCGGCATTCCCATGGCGCGAATAATGTCGTGGACCGGCGCTACCTGACTTCTCAAATCATCAGGCATGGGTGGCCGATGCGCCTTGTATTCAGCATAGATCTCATCGCGGAAGGTCTTGCCTTTCGCATCAAAAACAACAGCAATTGTGCTTTCGGGGTAATCCGTTATCAGGCGACGCAACATGCTGGTAACGCCCCGGATTGCGCCAGTTGGCTCTCCCGCCGAATTGCGCAGGTCCGCCTTATACATGGCATGGAAGGCACGGTACAAATAGGATGATCCATCCACTAAAACCAGTGGCGCTTGAGATGTCATTTGGTTACCTTCCATATCTCACCAGGCCAGATTTCACCTGATTTTGTTTACTGTTTGACTGAACGTTCCAGCTACCTGATTTAGCCGCACTAATCTTTAAGGCAGCCCGTCAAGCTGTCAATTATAGCCTGCATAAACAGCAAGTAACTGTACTCTCCCGACTCGATACGCACTGCAAACTGTCGCCCCATCGGGTCTAATTCAGCAACCTGTGCATTCAGTGACTGAGCCAGCTGATTCACCTGGCTGTCGGGAAACTGCGGCTCAGAAAACACGCAACGAATCTGACCTTTGTCGCGCAGTAACTCTGCTCGATGCTTCAGCCCTTTTTCTGCCCCGCTACTCAAGCGGATGACGCCCCGTTGTTTAAGCTGGTAAAACTCAACCAGTTGCTGATAGGCATCGTGCAGCACAATAAACCCGATGCCTTGAATTTCGTGAGTCTGCTGGCGGCTGTGCTGAATAAATTTTTCCACTTCGGCGTTAAAACGACGCAAATTGTCTGCCAGCGGCTTTTCTTTGTCCGGAAAGCGCTTCACCAGCCACCGCTCCACCTGTTGGGCTATCAACAGCGCATTATCCGGATTCAACCACAAATGTGGATCCCGCTCATGCCCATGCCCATGCTCGTCCGCAGGCTTTATATCAGTACCCGGCCAATGAATGCCATCAATCTCACCCGATTGGATGACAGCAGATTGATCACGAGCTAAAAGAGATTTGCGAAGCACTGCCTCCATTTCGGGGCCAACCCACAACACAAGATCGGCATCCGCAATTTTCTGACGATCTGAAAAATTCATGCGATAGGTGTGCGGGGATATGTTGGCTGGCAGCAACGTTTGAACCTCGACCATATCGCCTGCCACCGCATCCACGATCATTGCCAGCGGGTGAATAGAGGCCAACACCACCACTTTCTCATCGCCACCCATCGCAGGCAGACTAAGGAAAAGCGTGAGTAGCGTCGCAGCAAATCGACTGTTAAATAAAGGAAGCTTCATATTGGTATGTTATATCATATATTACTTTTAAAGCGATGATATATTATATCTTTTCTAAAAAATCACATGATCGTCGAACTCGGAAAGCCCAAAGACAAGGAGGGCTAATTGTTCATTGACCACAAATGCTATAAGATAACATTATACTTCTGGAGCAACCAATGATTACCAACTCCCGCGTTGCCTATCATTCACACGACCACCAGCGCTGTATCGATGCCGCCATCCATAAAGCCGAGGCGCTTTGTCATGCAAAAGAGGCTCGCCTGACACCTATACGCAAAGATGTACTCAGAGTGATATGGCAAAGCCATCAACCCCTCGGGGCCTACACGATACAGGAACAACTCAACGCAACTGATCAGCGACGCGTGCTCGCACCAACGATCTACCGCGCGCTGGAATTCCTCAGCGATTTGAGGCTGATCCACCGCATAGCTTCTCTCAATGCCTATAT
Organism: Pseudomonadales bacterium; assembly: GCA_024234435.1. Taxonomy (NCBI): domain Bacteria; kingdom Pseudomonadati; phylum Pseudomonadota; class Gammaproteobacteria; order Pseudomonadales; species Pseudomonadales bacterium. Next base: position 437,901 of record JACKOF010000002.1, on the reverse strand, counting down.
TGGCTGCCCTTTCCCCGGCAGCGATCACAGCGACCTGTTTCTAATCTGCCGCCGCTGTGGAGGAGCCGCAGAATGCAGTGCCGAAGGCGTCAATAATGTCATAGCGGCAACCGCGAAAAAAGCCAACTTTCAGCTGGAATCACAATCCCTTGAAATCGTCGGCTTGTGCCCGCAATGTCAATCAACACCTGATGCTGACGGAGACCCCGGCATTGAGTAACGGCGAACTATTGATCAAACTGGACAATGTTGGCAAGCAATACCGCAGCAAAGTGGCTATCGACTCGGTTAGCCTGTCGATATATACGGGCCAGATCATTACCCTGATAGGCCCCAATGGAGCCGGTAAAACCACGCTGGCCCGCATTGTTCTTGGGCTTGAAAAACCATCTTCCGGGGTAATTTTTAGAAAAAATGCGCTTAAAATCGGCTATATGCCACAAAAGCTGCATATTGATCTTACACTTCCTCTCACCGTTCTGCGCTTTCTTCAATTGGCAGAGCCAGACAAAATCCGATGTGCTCACGCACTACAACAGGTTGGCATTGAGCATCTTTCAAATTCGCCACTGCAATCCGTATCGGGAGGGGAAATGCAACGGGCATTGTTAGCTCGAGCCATTCTTTGCAAGCCCGACCTTCTGGTACTGGATGAACCTGTGCAGGGTGTCGATGTCATTGGACAGGAGGCACTTTATCACCTGATTGCCAAGCTCAGAGATAGCCTTGGCTGCGCGGTATTAATGGTTTCACATGATCTTCATCTGGTCATGTCAGCTACCGACGAGGTTGTCTGTCTCAACCAGCATATCTGCTGTCACGGCAGCCCGGAGCAGGTGACCACAAGCCCGGCATTTTTGGAGATTTTCGGCGCAAAAACTGCATTTTATCAGCATGATCACGACCACAAACATGATTTACGCGGCAATGTTGTCTGCCAACACAATGAAAAGGGCAGGGGCGATGATAACGACCCGCACGGAGAGCAAAACTGATGATTGAAGTTGTTGTCTCGGCATTGCTGGCCGGACTCGGCGTCGCCGTCGTTGCCGGGCCTCTCGGCGCCTTTGTTGTGTGGCGCCGCATGGCTTATTTTGGCGACACGCTGGCCCACTCATCACTGCTTGGCATTGCTTTGGCTTTATTGCTTTCCATCGACCCCACACTGGTGGTCATCGTCGCCTGCCTGTTGCTGGCACTGGTCCTCGTCTACCTCCAGAGACAACAAACACTGGCCTCAGACACCTTGCTCGGCATTCTCTCTCACACATCACTGGCGCTGGGACTTGTCACCATCGCCTTTATGCCGAACATACAGGTGGATTTGATCAGCCTTTTATTTGGTGACCTGTTGAGTGTTACTGTTTCCGATATCATTGCTATCTATGTGGCTGGCGCGATTGCCATAGGCCTATTGATAAAGCTTTGGCGCCCGTTGCTCTCGATCACTGTCCACGAAGAGCTGGCCCGGGTCGAAGGTGTTCCGGTCGACGCTGTACGCACAGCGCTGATGCTGATTGTGGCGCTGGTGATAGCCATCGCCATGAAGGTGGTAGGGGTTTTGCTAATCACGGCACTACTGGTTATACCAGCCGCGACCGCACGACGCTTCGCACAAACCCCCGAACAGATGGCACTCATTGCCAGCCTGACGGGTTGCCTTGCGGTCTGCCTGGGGCTATCCGTCTCCTGGTTTCTGGATACGCCAACCGGTCCATCCATCGTGCTTTGTGCCGGTCTGATGTTTTTAACCTCGCTGGCAAAAAAGGCCGACCAGATCTAACGCCCGGACTCTCCAACGCACCATCCTTTGTCAATCAGTTCGCGGCGCTGTATTTACTCTGCTCACACCGGCTTCACCAGCTCCGGAAATAAACTCACCCCCCAGCCTCAGGGTTCTTGTAGACAGGCGAACTTCATTCAAAAACAGCAACAGGGCAACTATCAGTAACGACAACCCCAACACAAACAGTGCGACCACCACAGGCGCGAGGTTGATCGCCATGAACCGGCCAGCAAACAGGCAGACAATCAGCACACAGACGAGCAGGGCGGAAGTTGTACAGAGCGCTATCGACCAATGAATAATTTTGACCCGTCGCCATATCACCCGTAACTCTTTCTTTAACCAGGTAGCTTCATCACTGGCCGAGATAGTCAATAGATCCCGCTCCAGCACCCGGGCACGATCAATAATTCGCCCCAGTCGTCCTGAAAGCACACCCAGAAATCCGGCAATTCCGGCCAGCAGGAAAACCGGCGCAACGGCCAGTTGAATGATAATTGCCAGGTCTGCCGCTGTAATCGTTGTGTTCATCTTTGCCGCTTACCATTGCCTATAAAAAATAACAGTCGATACCAGCGCCGGTTAACACTAATCCGGAAAGGTTTCCCTTATAGAGCGCCAAGCCACACGCATACTGCCATGCTCAAAAGGTGGTCGCAAATAGCCATGGAAATGGCCTTTGGGGTTCATCAGAATAATATTCCCGCTATGATCGATGGTATAGTCATCTGCCTGTACTGACGCGCCAGTCAAGGGTGCTTTGGTATAGGCAACATTGAGCTCGGTTGCCAATTTGAGAAGCACATATTTATCAGCGGCGACACCCAGAAAATCTTGATGGAAGTAGGGCACATACTGAGCCAGCTTCTCCAGGGAATCCCGCTCTGGATCAAGAGAAACCATCACAACCTGCAAATCGGCCATTTCGTCGCTGTCCAGCTCCTGATACATTTTGGAGAGTACTGCCAACGTTGTGGGGCAGATATCCGGACAATGGGTAAATCCGAAGAAGATCATTGTCCATTTCCCCTGCAACTGTTCATCCGTAAACGGATGCCCTCGGTGATCAGTTAATTTGAAAGGGCTAACCTTTCTGGGGGTGGACAGCAGGTAAGCGCCGTATGCACGCAACTCGTGTTCATTTAATACCCTGGGTTTGGATAACTTGTTCATAAATCCCAGCAGAATAACCAGCACCACCACCAGAATAGCGATAACGGTATAGCGCACCCCTGCAGCCGCCGGGTTTTTTGATGATTCTATATTCGACATAAAATGACCGATCTGGCAGATTAACTAGAACACAAAGGCTGTCGGTGTTACCAGATAATGATCCAGCAGCATCACCACAAACAACACCATTAAATAGGTAATCGAGTACTTAAAGGTAGCCATACCGGCATTCGGGTTTTTCCCGATCATTAACACCACCGCCCAGTAAAGAAAACCGGCATCCAGTACGGCTGCGCCCAGCAAATATAACCAGCCGCTCATACCAACGACAAAGGGCAGCAGACTGATGGCCAGTAAAATAAGGGTATAGAGGAGAATGTGCAGTTTGGTGTACTTGATTCCATGTGTTACCGGCAACATGGGCACATTTGCCTTGGCATATTCATCACGACGATGGACCGCAAGCGCCCAGAAATGTGGCGGGGTCCAGGCAAAGATAATCAGCACCAGCAGCAGGGCGTGTCCATGTATCTCCCCAGTAACAGCCGTCCAGCCCAACAAGGGTGGCGCTGCTCCGGCAAGGCCACCAATAACAATATTCTGCGGTGTCGCACGCTTCAGAAACAACGTGTAAACCACGGCATACCCCAACAATGAAGCGAGGGTTAACCAAGCCGTCAGTGCATTGATAAACACCAGCAGAACAACCATACCAGTGACGCCTAGAAACAGGGCAAACGCCAAGGCATTACCGGGAGCAACACGACCTTTTGCCACGGGGCGATTAAACGTCCGGGCCATTTTAAGATCTATCTGCCGATCAACCAGATGATTAACCGCTGCCGCACCCCCGGCGCAAAGGGCTATTCCCAGATTTCCAAATAGCAATACATCAAGTGGCACCAAACCGGGAACAGCCAACAACATACCTATAACAGAAGTCAGGATCATCAGCGCAACAACACTTGGCTTGGTCAGCTCAAGATAGTCCCCCCATGTTGCCTTCAGCGCCATATCGGTTTCACTCATGCAGCGACCTCCTCATCGGCTGGCGTTGTTCCGGATTCTGGCTGAGCCATCCACAACCGAGTGGCCAGCAGCACCAAGGATAGTAACAAAAAGGCACCAACAGCATTGTGAGCCACCGCTATCACCAGCGGCACCATCAACAGGATATTACTGATACCAAGACAAATTTGCAGCGCCAGCAACCCCGCAACCAGAAACACCACCTTTTTTATTGAAGGTGCGTCAATCCTCAACAGGGCACTGCACAGCCCCAGTATGTATATTGTCGTCACAATAGCACCCACTCTGTGCGTGAAATGAATGGCAACTCGCGCCTCGCTCTCCATCAGACCACCCAGGTAGTTGGGCCCGATGGTCTGAAACACATTGAAGCCTTCCGCAAAATCCATTTCCGGCAACCACTGCCCCTGACAGGCAGGCAAATCAGGACAGGCAAATGCGGCGTAGTTTGAGGTTGTCCACCCCCCCAGCAGAATTTGCAATACCAGAACCACGATACCGCCAATTACCCAGGGTTTTATGCTTTGTATTTTCATCAATGCACTGGCTGATACACGCCAGCGGTGGTTATCCAGCCGCACAGCAAGCAACCAAAGTAGGGCAAAAGTGGTAAACCCGCCTAATAGATGCAAGGTGACGATCTGTGGCCACAATTTTAGTGTTACCGTCCACATGCCAAACAAAGCCTGCCAGACAACAAGGAACAACAGGAGAATCGGCAACCGGAAAGGATAGCCTTCCTCCTCCCGGTTCTTCCAGGCCAGAAATGTCAACCCAACAATTAATAGACCCAGGGTTCCGGCAAAATATCTGTGTACCATTTCGGGCCAGGTTTTATGCGTCTCGACCGGAGCATCGGGAAACAACTGCTCGGCTCGGGCAATCTCAGAGGAATCATTCGGCCACGCCAGATGGCCGTAGCAACCAGGCCAGTCAGGACAACCTAGTCCGGCATCCACCAATCGGGTAAATGCACCCAACACAACCACAGCCACAGCAAAAGCAGTGGCAAAAAGAGCCAGTTTGTACCCCGGCAAGCGTCGCGGAGAATCAGTTTTAAAAGACATATTTTGCTAAAACCATACTCATGAAAAAAGGTCAGTGAAAAGCACTATCAAGGTGCAGGCGAATATTTCAGCAGATGATTGATATCCTCAAGAATGCCATTGCCATCATGCTGCGGGCCGTAATACATCATCGTCCGGCCATCCTGGTCGACCACAAGGGTTCGCATTATGCCCGGCTGCCAGCCGGTATTGGCTTTCCCAAGCCAGACAGAGTAATCAGCCTCTGTGGATTTAATCACTTTCAGATAGGGGTGCTCACGGGCAATGTACTGTTCTGTTTCGAGCGACATTTTATCGCCAAGCAACAGATACATCCTTTGAAGCCGTTTACTGTTTTTACCAACCCGAATATGAACCTGCCGGGTTAGATACAACATATCCCGACACGATTGCTGGCATCGACCATCATCAGCAATCAAGTAACGCCACTTTACCGGCTGCTCGCTGAAACGCCAGATGTTGCCATCTACATCCCGGAGCGGCAAATCGCGAAGATCCAACGTAGGCTGAATAAAGCTGCCATGATTGGTGGTGCCCAGCCTGGCAAGCAGTGCATCCCTATCTTCCTGGGTTTTCGGAAAAATCATGAAGCCCGCAATAATAACCGCAGACAGAATGCCGATCATCAACACAACATGAAAATTAAAGCCTCTGGATTGTTCGGTCATTGATTGTCTCCGTGTTTCTCGGGGTGACGCCACTTTCGCCACAGTTCACCAATATTGGAATTTGCCTTCACCGTTAGCAGCACTAACACAGCCGCCATCACAAACCATTGCACAGCGTAGCCACGATGCTTGCCGGGTTGCACGTTAACCACGTGCCAGCCTGTTTGTAATGCACCGGGAGCTGTTTCATGAAGCCTTAATGTGTAGTCATACAAAGGCTCACCAAGCCGGTTAGCGGCAATTTCAGGGGCCGCATTCTGAACGATTTGCAACGCTTTGTCTGCACGCCAGGGATCGCTGCCCAGCATTAACTGCTGCCCAGGTGACTGATACAGGTAACCGCTGATCGTCAGCGCCTGCTCCCGGACAGGAACCCTGGGAAGAATATTCCTGTCTGGATTTGCGGCAATCCAGCCTCGATTCACAAGCAAGGCGGGCAAACCCTCTGCACGGAAAACAGAAATGACTTCGTATCCGGGCACCCCCCGGCGAACACTGTTATCCAGTAGCAGGGTCGTACGGTTGTCGTAATGGCCTTCTACTTTAACCCGCAAATACTGACGATCACCCTCGGGGGCTACCTGTCGCAAATCAACCAGCGGCGCCTCAGCCCGCTGCTGGTGAACATTCAGCATGTGCTGTTTTTCCTCAGCCCGGGAAAGCTGCCAGACCCCCAGCTGTAATGTCAGCGGCAGGAAGGCAAGCGTGAACAACAGCACTTTCCAGTTCCAGTGCCATTCAAACCGGGCTGTTTCCGGGGAGCTTTGCATTCGGTTTCAGATACCATCTGTGGTTAAATTAACACTTTCAACTAACATACGGGTTGTCTGGCATGTGGCTAAAAGTTTTGATTGTTGTCTTGTTTATCGGAGTATTAATCAGTCTCAGTAGCGGTCTGGTTTTCTTAATGAAAGACGTAGTCAACCCACGCAAGCGGCTTCTGTATGCTCTTGGTGTTCGTGTTACTCTGGCTGCGGCGCTGGTACTGACGGTCGCATACGGCATCTATACCGGGCAATTTACCAGCAAGGCTCCTTGGGATCGGCAATTACACCCGGAGCGGGTTAACCCGATAACAGCGCCACGGCAGCCTTGATTTCAAGCAGAAAGCAACCGTCTTATCCAGAACACCTAAAGAAGAAAACGGCCAGAACTTAACGCTCTGGCCGTTTTTTACATCTCAACATGTTTCAGGCAAGCACATAGACAAATATAAACAGGCCAACCCAGACCACATCCACAAAGTGCCAATACCAGGATGCCGCCTCAAAGCCAAACGCATCGTCGTGACTGAAGTGGCCTTTCAAACCACGCAGCCACTGTATCAACAGCATAATGGTTCCCATGGTAACGTGAGCCCCGTGAAAGCCGGTCAACATAAAGAAGGTAGTGCCATAAATACCGGACTCCAGTGTCAACCCCATATGAGAATAGGCATGCACATATTCTTCAACCTGAAGTACCAGGAAGATGGCGCCCAAAAGTACGGTAAGCCCAAGCCAGATATTAAAACCTTTGCGGTTATCATTTTTAAGCGCTGTATGCGCGGCATGAACCGTGACACTGGAGGTCAACAGTACAATGGTATTCCACAACGGCAACCAGCCAAGCAAACCGCCCCAGCCAGGAAAACTCATGTTTTCAGCAGGACCTGCCATCTGTGCAGCTTCGCCATTGAGCATCTGGTCCGGTGTTGTCATCAACGGCCAGCTGGATTCAAACCCGTTCCACAATAGATCTTTGGTTTCACCTTCGCTCAGCCAAGGTAACACCAACACGCGAATATAAAATAGCGCACCAAAGAAAGCCGCAAAAAACATGACTTCCGAAAATATGAACCAGCTCATCCCCCAAACGTAGGATCGTTTTAGTTGGGCGTTGGCCATACCAGCCTGGTTCTCTTTAATGACGGTGCTAAACCAGACATAAAGCGTGAAAACCAGAATTCCCAGACCGGCGAGAAATATTGTTGCGCTTTCGCCCTGCACCCAGCTGCCAGCACCCAGCGCAATCAGGCCCAAACCCAACGCCGCCATCAGAGGCAATTTGCTCTGATCCGGAACGTAATAGTTGCTATCTGTTGACATTATCATTCTCCGTTGTGTCCGCACCTGCTCTTGCATGACCTGGTCACTGAGCAGTTCGGCAATTTTTATCGTTAATTCAATTTCGCCACTGCCGCACTCTGAGCACGGTCAGTTATATCAAAAAGTGTATAAGACAAAGTAATGGTATTGATCGCTTTTGGTAAATCCCTGTCGACAATAAACACCAATGGCAAATCCGCTTCTGCACCGGCAGCCAGTGGTTGCTGATTAAAGCAGAAACATTCTGTTTTGTGGAAAAACGCCGAGGCACTGAAAGGCGTCACACTGGGAATCGCCTGGGCAACCATATCTTTGCCTGTTCTGTTTTTGGCAAAAAACCGCGTTTCTACAGGCTCCCCCGGATGAACTTTTAGCTCATGAATGACCGGGCTGAAATCCCAGGGCATAGCCCCGTTATTCGTCGCGACAAACTGCACTTTGACGGTACGGGATTCATCAATACCTGCTTCAACAACCTGGTAGGGGCCTCCCGTTTTACCACCAATGCCCGTTACTTCACAGAACACATCGTAAAGCGGGGGCATCACAAAAACAGCAAAAACAAACATGCCGACCACTCCGAAGAGTAGTTTAACCAAGGTCTTTTGAACCGGGTTGGCCGACATGTCTGCTCGTCCTTACTTCGCTTGCACTAGCTTCTTATTTCACTTCAGGCGGTGTAGAAAACGTGTGGTACGGAGCAGGGCAGGGAACTTCCCACTCCAGACCTTCCGCACCTTCCCAAGGGCTGTTTTTTTCAACCGGCTTGCCTGCCTTGATCGTGTGAATCACGTTAAACAGGAATAAAAGCTGTGCCGCACCGTAAATAAACGCACCGATACTGGAGATCATATTCCAGTCAGAGAACTGCAACGCATAATCAGCGTAACGGCGAGGCATGCCCGCTAACCCCAGAAAGTGCTGAGGAAAGAACGTGACATTGAAGCCAATAAATGCAACCCAGAACTGCGTTTTACCCAGTGCTTCGTTGTACATCCGTCCGCACCACTTGGGCAACCAGTAATAAGTAGCTGCCGTACCCGAGAACACGGCACCGGCCACCATTACATAGTGAAAGTGCGCCACCACAAAATAGCTGTCGTGATACTGAATATCCGCAGGCGCAATTGACAGCATCAGGCCGGTAAAACCACCGATGGTGAACAGAATCACGAAAGCAATAGCAAACAGCATCGGAGTTTCAAAGGTCAGCGATCCGCGGAACATGGTCGTGATCCAGTTAAACACCTTGGCTGCCGTGGGTACTGCAATCAGCATTGTGGCGTACATGAAGTACAACTCACCGGAAATGGGCATACCCACCATAAACATGTGGTGCGCCCAGACAATAAACGACAGGAACGCGATCGAAGCCGTTGCATACACCATGGAACTGTAACCAAACAACGGCTTGCGGCTGAAGGTCGGAATAATATGAGAAATCACCCCAAACGCAGGCAGAATAATGATGTAGACCTCCGGGTGACCAAAGAACCAGAACACGTGCTGGAACAGTACCGGATCACCACCACCTGCGGCATCAAAGAAGCTGGTGCCAAAGTTGATATCCATCAGCATCATGGTCACCGCACCTGCCAACACCGGCATTACAGCAATCAGCAGGAATGCCGTAATCAGCCAGGTCCAGACAAACATCGGCATTTTCATCAACGTCATGCCCGGTGCACGCATATTCAGCACAGTAGCGATGATGTTGATGGAACCCATAATGGACGACGCACCCATGATATGAACACCAAAGATAAAGTAGTTCACCGTTGACGGCGCGTACGTTGTGGACAGCGGTGCATAAAATGTCCAACCGAAGTTGGGTGCACCACCATCCATGAACAATGTTGCTGTCAACAGGGCAAACGCAAATGGCAATATCCAGAAGCTCAGATTGTTCATGCGCGGCAGCGCCATATCAGGCGCACCAATCATCATTGGAATCAACCAGTTAGCCAACCCGACAAATGCGGGCATAATGGCGCCAAACACCATCACCAGGCCATGCATGGTGGTCATCTGGTTAAAGAACTCAGGTTTGACAATTTGCATACCGGGCGCAAACAGCTCGGCGCGGATAACCATTGCAAAGAAGCCACCCAGAATAAACATGGCGAAGCTGAACCAGAGATACAGCGTACCGATGTCTTTGTGATTTGTGGTAAAGAGCCAGCGGCCAATACCTTTAGCGGGACCGTGTGCCATGACTTAATCCTCCCTTATTGGCCTTGCTTGAATTTAAGAACGTTGATCGGCTGAACCTGATCACCCACATTATTACCCCAGGCATTTCGCTCATAGGTAATAATGGCGGCCAGATCAACCTCTGACAGTTGTCCACCAAACGCCTGCATCGCAGTGCCAGCAACACCGTTAACCACAACGTCCAGATGCCCCTCGACAGGACCCAGAGCAATGGGGCTATTTTTAAGAGCCGGGAATACACCCGGAATTCCTTCACCATTAGCCATATGACAGGCAGCACAGGAGCGGTTATAAGCCTCTTCACCACGAGCCATCAACTCATCCATGGTGAACGTCTTGTTGGCCAGTTCGCGTTCGGCAGCAGCGGCGACTTTCTTTTCCGAAATCCAGGTCTGGTATTCTTCAGGCTCAACGACATTTACCACAATCGGCATAAAGGCATGACCTTTACCACAGAGCTCCGCACATTCACCGCGATAAATACCCGGCTCTTCTACATAAGCCCAAGTTTCATTGATAAAACCGGGAATCGCATCTTTCTTGACACCCAGATCAACGACCCACCAGGAGTGAATCACATCCTTGGCGGTAATCAGAAAACGAACCTTGGTGCGCGCCGGAATCACCAGTGGCTGGGAAACTTCCTGCAGATAAAACTCGCCTTTGGGAGCCGTATTGTAGATTTCGGATTCGGGAGTCGTCAGCTCGCTCATAAAAGCAACATCTTCACCCAGGTATTCATACTGCCACTTCCACTGATAACCGGTCACCTTGATATCCAGTTCCGCTTCAGTCGTATCGTAAGCATTGACTATTACCTTGGTCGCCGGAATGGCCATGACCACCAGAATCAACGCCGGGATAATTGTCCAGACTATTTCCGCAGTGGTATTTTCGTGGAAGTTGGCCGCGACTGCGCCGCGAGATTTGCGGTGAGCAAACATGCTGTAGAACATTATCGCGAAGACTATTACGCCAATCACCACACAGATCCAGAAAATGATCATGTGGATGTCGTATATCTCCTGACTAACAGGTGTCACACCCTGGGGCATATTCACCGCCCAACGCTGACCGCTTTCTGCAAGGGCATTACCCGGTAGGGATAATGACAATACAGGGGCAAGCAGCAACGCGAAAAGCTGGCTGGCTCTTCTTAACATCGCCCTATCTCCGTTTATTGATTTATTTAATTATTGTAACTGCCACTTAAGTGGTAGTCGTAAAGCGGCGGAAGTATAACAGAAGTTTGACCACTTGCTCCAACCCAATAAGGTGTATTAATGGCCAAATTTACCGAAAAATAATCATTCAGTGACAAAAATACGCATCTGCCAAGATATTCTTTGCAATTCTGAAAACCTCTACTAGGTTTTAATCATGGACACAGTAACCATTCGTCACGCCATCAACTCTGCCAAACAGCACGAAAAAAATACCGGGCAGCTGGCTCGCCTGCTTGAGGCCCGCACCGGCGGTCTTCACCACGCCATCCAGTTGCCTGAAGAGCATGTGGTGCCTGTTTTACTGAACTTTATCACGCACTACATTGATCATGTGCCGGAGTTTGTTGATGCAGTAGATGCCATAGCAACCGATGCAGGGCTTGACGTGTACACCGAACCCGTCATGGCGGTTGCTGCGGATTTTTTTGCCCAGCCACCCGAATTACTGAACGGGCATAGCGGACTCACTGCCCTGATGGATGAAGCCTATCTGGCTCACCGATTGATAGAGGAGGTCAATGATCGCTTTATGGCCAGCTCGGGACTGCCGCTGGTTCCTATGGACATGACCCGCTCCAACCTGATTATTCACCACCTGATCAGTGAACCATTCGCCAACCAGCTGGATCAGGCTGTGCACCTGATTGTTAACCATCTGGCGTACACCGAAGATCTTTTTTCCAGCGATGCGCTGGTACAACATCTGTCAAAAACCCGAACCAACTGGGCAAAAGAACTGAAGAAATGGCCTTGCCTGATGGATTCAATGGCCATTCAGCTTACGCTGCGAAACGCTAATCCACGCATGGTTTTTCACTAAAACGATTAACCCGGCCAGTCTTTACCAGCGGCCATCAGGCTCCGGGGTCAATCAATTTTACCGGCCTGGCCTCAGACTGATCTGCTGCACTCCGATTTACCCGGGTATCCAGCTCACGAACCGATTTCTGAAACCTCATCTTCTCGCTGAAATCACAAGCCACGCACTCGCGAAAGGTTTCCCCCTCATCACTGAACATCACCAGCTTGTCCTGCTCCCCACAACGGGGGCATACGGCACCGGCAACAAATCGTTTTTGAGCTTTAAACATAGAAAACCAATTCCGGACTGTTGATCAATAGACAAGATCGCTATTATACCGCTTTCGATAATCCGCAGTAGAATCAGGCAATCTCATGATAAATAATATCCGACCTTATAAAGGCATCCATCCCAGCTTGGGAGAAAGAGTATACGTAGACCCCGCAGCTACTGTAATAGGGGATGTGGTACTGGGGAACGATGTTTCAGTATGGCCTGGCGCCGTAATCCGCGGCGATATGCACAGCATCCGCATCGGCGATCGCTCCAACGTTCAGGATAATGCTGTACTGCACATAACCCACGATGGGCCATTCAACCCCGGTGGCTTTCCCTTAACGATTGGGGATGATGTGATTATCGGTCACGGCGCCATATTGCATGGCTGCACACTGAACAACCGAATTCTGGTAGGCAATGGCGCCATCGTGAATGACGGCGCAGTGGTTGAAAAAGAAGTTATCATCGGATCAGGCTGCGTAGTACCCCCCGGCAAGGTCCTGGAAAGCGGCTATCTTTACGTGGGCGCTCCTGCCAAGCAGGTGCGGGCACTTACCGAGAAAGAAAAGCAGTTTTTCAGCTATTCACCCGCCAACTACGTAAAACTGAAAGACCAGTACCTTTCCGAGCAGGCCGAATAACCCGCACCCGGAACCAACAACACGCTTATTGTTGCTGCTGCTGTTCCTGTTTGGCCATCACATCACCCAGCCCGCCCTCGTTGGAAACATTGCGGTAACCGGCTTCTTCTAAAGCCTGCTTGGCGATGCCTGCACGTCGACCGGTGCCACAATACAGCTTGATAGGCCGCTCCTTCGACTCTGCATGATCTCCGATGAAAACGGTTATTTCGGTATAATTTATATTAATGGCCCCGGGCAAGTGACCGGCGCTATATTCCTCTGCTGTACGAACATCAATCCACAAAATTTCTTCTCCTCCTGATTCCGCTCCAGTTGCAAAACCTGTCAGTGGCAACAGGACTGCAATCAACACTACCAACAGTTGTTTCATCTCAACCCCCTTGCATACTGCCACGAATAACAACACCTGCTTCCTTTTTATAACAGAATGCAGATATCTGCAATCAGTAACCAAACGCTGCCCTGTCCATTCAGAAAGGCGAGAACGGTTTACCATTTAACTGCATCGCCCCTTTCTCCAGAGAAAAGGCTGCGCGGTAACCCTCAGAGGTACTGACGATAATACCCTGATCAACCTGCTGGGTTAGCGCCATCTGCAATTGGCTTTTTGCCAGCTCATTAACCTCATCTTCCGACATCTGCTGGTTCTGTGACACCAGTTGAGCGCTAATCTGATCGGCAAGTATTTTCACACCAAGGGTCTCCAGCAACTGCTGATCAAAACTGAGTGCCGCAACAATCTTCAAACGGGCCATCAGCATTAGCGGGTTTGCCAAATCAGCAGCAACTATCTCTGCGCCCTGACCATCAAAATCAACCCGGGCATTTGCCGAAAACCTGCCGTCATTCATGGTAAAGCTGATATCCGGAATATGCATCGCGGGAGAATATTTCAGAAACTCAAGACCCAGCTCCGACATCATAGCCAACTGCCGTTGCTGTAAATCTGACACACCTTCAGCATTTTGATACAGGCCTATAAGCTGATCGTAGTATTTTTGCAACGCATCTACTCCCAGACGCTCAAAAACAATTTGGACATTCATGTCGGCCAACTGCTCATCACCGGCAAGCAGTTCGCCAATACCATACTGCACAGCCATTTTGACGGTATTGTCACCATCCCGCGAACCACTGTACCGAACCACCAAATCATTCACGGATGCCAGACTGTCATTTCCGACAGATTGCCGTTCGTTAACAGTGATATTCGCCAGTGTCATGGTCATCTCGCCGAGCGATACCATATCATTCACCAGTTCCAGATCACCACTCAGTTCAATGGCAGACACCTGCACGGCGCCTTTTTCACCGGCAAACGAGAGCGGAGCAAGTGCACCATTCATGATCAGGTTATGCGAGCGGGCATCATAACTGCCCGAGAACCGGGCCCCACCATAACTAAGCGTGCCGCCGTTTTCCTCATTGATCCAATCAAACGCCGGAGAGGTAAAAGCAAACGGAGAACGGCCCAGCAACCCGACAGTGGCCTGATAGGTAAACAGCGCATCAATGTCGACCTTTTGTTGAAAAGCCTGTAGCTGCGGGTAATTCGATACATCCGGGCGCATCTCAATATAAGCCACACCGATACCAAAACCATCCTGAGGCAGAACCGGCCCATGATTTACCTGGACATCCAGCAACAGGCTCGAAGGCATCTGTTGTATTTTCTTCTGCAATTGAGGATCATCCGCTGACATATTGGCATACAGACCCCAATCGAAACCCACTCGTACCTTGCCTTGCGCTGTACGCCAATTTTCGCTGTATTCCACCAGTTCGGCTTGGTACCCGGGCATCCGGTTAATTTTGGCAATCTGCTGTTCAATAGCCGAATGCGCCACCGGGCCAGTCACAAACGAACCAACAAACAGAACAAGAAGAAGCAGGCAGAAAATGCCTAAAACGATTTTTTTCATACATTCAGTCCTTGAAAAGTGGGAAATACAGGCGACACTGTAACGGATCAGGTGTCAGAAACAACCCGCCAACCTATTCCGCAAACGCTAACCGCCTGTGACCAACTCTTGCCGAATAGCGGCAATGACAGGCCGGGTCTCCGGCTGCACCCCACGCCAGATGGAAAAAGATTCAGCCGCCTGCTCGACCAGCATGCCCAACCCATCGGCAACTTCCGCAGCACCCCGCTGCTGTGCCCACCGCATAAAAACTGTCGGCTCGGCAGCGTACATCATGTCGTACACACGCCCCCCGGCGGCTAACAAGTCATCCGGAAGGGGTGGCAGTTCACCCTGCAGGCTGGCGCTGGTCCCATTAATAATCAGGTCAAACTGCTGACCAGACAGCATATCCAGATCACAACCCAGCAGATAACCCATTTCGGCAAACGCTTTTGACAGTTGCATCGCTTTTTCGAGGGTACGGTTGGCGATCACCACATGCTGGGGAGCTTCTTCCAGCAGAGGCTCCAGTACACCTCGCACAGCACCGCCTGCTCCCAGAATCAGCACCCGCTGGCCAGTAATGGGCCAGCACAAATTCTTGGTGATATCCCGAATCATGCCGACACCATCCGTTGTATCCCCCTGTACTACTCCTTCACGCATTGTCAGCGTGTTAACCGCCCCCGCACGGCGAGCCCGCGCTGTCAGCCTGGCTGCATAGCGATAAGCATCCTGTTTGAACGGCACCGTAATGTTCAGACCCTTACCGCCCGCAGCAAAAAACACATCGGCAGCTTCTTCAAATCTGCCTGGCACCACCTGTTGTTTGCTGTAATGCAGATCTTCACCGGTTTGACCGGCGAACATCTTGTGAATTGTTGGCGATTTACTTTGTGCTACAGGATTGCCAAACACGGCATATTGATCAGTCATAAGTATCGCCTGGTTTTGTCCTTCATGTCGGTATTAAGCAGCGTACAGTCAAGTGGCAACATTACGCCCAATCACGACTGGTCAAAAAATCGGTGTATAAGGCAGACTCCGGGGAACCCGGCTGCGGTTGCCAGTCGTATTTCCAGCTCACCAGTGGCGGCAGTGACATCAGTATGGACTCCGTACGCCCGCCCGTTTGCAGACCAAACAGCGTCCCCCGATCATAAACCAGATTAAATTCGACATAGCGCCCTCGTCGATAAAGCTGAAACTGGCGTTCCCGTTCACCATAAGCACAATCGGCCCTGCGCTCAACAATGGGCACATAGGCTTTACTGTAGCTGTCTCCCACAGAACGCATCAGAGCAAAGCTTTGCTCAAAACCCGGCTCATTGAAATCATCGAAAAAAAGGCCACCGACGCCACGGGGTTCGTCGCGATGCTTGAGGTAAAAATATTCATCACACCATGTCTTGAAACGGGGGTAAACCTCTTCACCAAAAGGCTCACAGGCTGATTTGGCTGTCTGGTGCCAGGCACGACAATCTTCTTCATTGCCGTAATAAGGCGTCAGGTCATACCCCCCCCCAAACCACCACACGGGATCTCCGCCCTCTTTTTCCGCGATAAAAAACCGGACATTGGCGTGGGAGGTTGGCACATAGGGGTTTTGAGGATGAATCACCAGCGACACCCCCATGGCCTCAAAGGAGCGACCCGCCAATTCAGGTCTGGCTGCCGTTGCAGAAGGTGGCAACTGCTTACCGTGGACATGAGAGAAATTAACACCGCCTTTCTCAAATACTTTGCCATCGGCAATGACTCTGCTACGACCGCCACCACCTTCTTCTCGCTGCCAGCTGTCTTGCTGAAAACTCGCGTGCGGCTCCAGCGCCTGGAGGTCTTCGCAAATACGATCCTGCAAACCTGTCAAATAGGTTTTCACTGCCTGCTTATCAACCATGATTTTGCCTTTTCAAGCACCGGGGCGAATTGTGTCACCGGTTATAAGATCTCGGATACGGGTCGGTTTTGCCGCAGACCCCACTTGTCCCGGCAAAAGGTCATCAACACTACCACGAAAATAACTTTTGAGCTTGAGTGCGGATTTGGCCGGGGGCAAACCATGAGGGTTTGCCGATGTAGAAACCAGCGGCCCACCAAATGCCTTGCAAAGAGCTGCAGCCAGAGGGTGATCTGTCACACGTACCGCCAAAGTAGAGCGGCCACCGGTAATCCAGCCAGGAGCAGTGCCGTTATCCGGAATCAGCCAGGTATTGGGACCAGGCCAGCTTGCTGCCAACTGAAGTCGCTGACTCTCTGTCAAACCTTTCAGAAAAGGTTCCAGCTGAGAAACCGAAGCGGCGATTAATATCAGCCCCATACTGGCATCGCGGCGTTTCATTGCCAGAATGCGCGCCACCGCGGACAAACAGAAGGGGTCACAACCCAACCCCCAAACCGCTTCTGTTGGATAGCCCACCACCGCACCCGCGCGTAAAGCCTGCGCAGCAAGTTGAACGCGGTGGTGATGCTCCCAGAAATTCAAGGCGTTCTCCGCCAGAGGTTTCAAGCTGATAGCTAGTTTCCTAGCTGTTCTTGTAGCGCGGCATCTTTAGCAACAACTGCCGCTGCATTGGCCACACGCTCTTCAACCAACCGGGCATGCAGCTCTGCATCGGCAACACCGATAATCTGCGCCGCCAGATATGCCGCATTTTTTGCACCGGCCTTGCCAATCGCCACAGTAGCAACTGGAATGCCGCCTGGCATTTGTACCGTGGAAAGCAGTGCATCGAGGCCATCCAGCGATGAGTTGATTGGCACGCCGATCACCGGCTTCAGTGTATTGGCTGACACTGCTCCAGCCAAATGGGCGGCCATGCCTGCCGCGCAAATAAACGCTGCACAACCACGGCTGTCGGCATCTTTCACATAGTGGTGAGTGGCTTCCGGGGTCCGGTGGGCAGAAGAGATCTTTGCCTCGAAAGGAACCCCAAGCTTGTTGAGAATATCAAAACAGGCTTCCATAACAGGCAAGTCTGAATCGGAACCCATCAGAATGGCAACAAAAGGCTTACTCATATTTTCACACCTTAAATCTGGAAAACCGCGCAGGCTACCTTATCAAAAACCGTTTCGCAATAGTTACCGAACCCGGATAAAGTACCCTCCGCGTTTTTCGATAACACCCGCCAATTCCAGGGCAAGCAATTGCTGATTCAACACAGTCACCGATAAACCGGTTTTATTCACCAGCCAGTCGCTATCAACCGTATCAAACCCCATTGCGTCGAGCAGCAACTGCTGATCGGCTGCCAGTGGCGAGGGACACCCGCTATCATCACTGGGCGTCAGATAGCTGAGTATACTTCCCAGATGCTCAACAATATCGGCAGCCGTCTCCACTAGTGTAGCACCCTGCTTAATCAGCTGATGACAACCCTTCCCAAGCGGGTTGTGAAGCGTGCTGGGAATGGCAAAAACTTCACGGTTTTCCTCCATTGCCAAGCGTGCCGTAATTAGAGACCCGCTTTTCAAGGCGGCTTCAACGACCAGCACGCCGACACTCATACCGCTGATGATTCGGTTCCGACGGGGAAAGTTTCGCGCAACCGGCGGGGTGCCCGGATAAAATTCGCTGATTACTGCACCCCCGTTTTCAACAATTTTTTCCTGGAGTTCACTGTGCCGGCGCGGGTAACAAATATCCAACCCTGTACCGACAACGGCAACCGTTTTGCCCTGTTCCATGGCACCCCGATGTGCTGCGCCGTCAATGCCTAACGCCATACCACTGGTAACCACAAAGCCATTCGCAGCCAGCATTTGCGAAAACTGTTCAGCATTATTGATGCCGGTAGCGCTTGCATTTCGGCTACCTACCAACGCTATTTGGGGTAACGCCAGAACAGCCGGATCGCCCTTAACAAACAACAGCGGGGGCGGACGGGAAATCTCCTTGAGAAGGGGTGGATAGTGATCACAACCCAGTGGCACCAAATTGATCGTGTTGTTGCAACACCAATCATGGATTTTGTCAGCCTCCGCGAGGTGCCCTCCGGGGTATTCCTGATAGCGCAAAACAGACTCCAGCGCCTTACCACACAAGATGTCAGCTAATGCCTGCCGGTCAGCCGACAGCGCCGCCGAAAATGATCCAAACTTTCGGTATAACGACAACAGATCAGTAGGTGACAGTGCTTTTATTGACTGCATCACCATAACGCTTGAACTCTCCCTGTTCATTCTGCTCCTCCTTGAACAGATTTCTGCTAAAAAGTTTTCTTGCCTGGCGACCCGAAATAAAAAACGCCGACGTAACGTCGGCGTTTTTTATGCAATGCTAGAACCTGTTACGGATTGCGAACAATATCGTTCACCGCCAGTGGCCGCTTGGCACGCAACACCAAACCGAAACTCATTTTTTCAAATGTACGAAAAACCATCACCAAACCTGCGCGCTCTGCTGGCAGTACGACCTTTTCTTTCGCCACACGATCGACAACCGTCTCACCACGTTTATAAATGGCCAACATGTTGCCAACAACCAAACCATCACGCTCACCCTTGTTAATGGCAACCACGTCGAGATGGCCTACCTGCGATATCCCGCCCTCAACCGTCATAATAACGCCTTCAAGTGTCTCTTCTGGCGAGCTGGGGTAAAAGGTTGAGTCGATACGGCGCTCTTCATGAGGCAGCAGGCGCTCACCCACGCGTATTTCTTCTACTGTGCGGGTGGCCTGCAAGGTGGCTATATCACCATCAACTGTTTGCAGCTTTGCCGAGCCGATATCCTGCGCCCGGATACCCAGTAATTCGCCAGACTCGGGGTCAATATAAGGATTCCCCTTGCGATAGATGCCATAACTCGGGGTTCTATCGAATTCACCGCGGGCATAAAACTGATCGCCTTTGCCGCTAATCAAGCGTTTTTCATTGCCGGCAACAACATAGGGTGCCGCTTCCAGCTCACCCTTCTCCACCACACGATTACGTGACAGGAAGTTATTAACGGTGCTCAACGGAATGGCGTCAATCGCTTCGGCATGGGGAAGTTCACGAATCTGCGGATTCAGCTTCACTACCCGATCACCGCGCTGCAACATCAGGCGGGGCTTACCGTCAATATAGACCAGACTGATAATATCACCGGGATAAATCAAGTGGGGGTTGCGAATTTGCGGGTTAACGTACCAGATTTCCGGCCACAACCAGGGCGTCTTTAAAAAGAAATCGGAAATATCCCAGAGTGTATCACCGCGTTTCACGGTGTACTTGTCGGGAATATTGTCATTAAAGTGCTCATCTGCAGCGGTAACCGCTGCGGCAAAACCCCATATGCCAACCCAGATTCCGAGTAGCGCCAGCAGTACTTTTTTCATTTTGGCCGTCCTGTGTGCTGATTTCCGATGGTGTATACTTCCACCCCATAGAGCATTAATTACACCCCGACGTGCATTATTGCCTAAAACTCCCAGATAAATCTAATGTTAACAGCGGTTTGCCGCTTATTGCTAGAAGCTCGTCACAAACATTATGGCCATATTGAACATACTTGAATTTCCCGATCAACGCCTGAGAACCGTTGCCAGCCCGGTATTAGCGGTAGATGAACGCATCAAAATGCTGGTCAATGACATGCTGGAGACCATGTATGCGGCACCGGGCATTGGTCTCGCCGCAACCCAAGTAGATGTGCATGAGCGGGTTGTCGTAATGGATTTGTCTGACAACCAAAGCGCCCCCCTGGTGCTGATCAACCCTGAAGTGGAAGTTTTGGGAGAGGGGAAGCGCAGTCATGAAGAAGGTTGTCTGTCCGTGCCCGGTTTCTATGACGCTGTTGACCGACCTGACCATATCCGTGTCACGGCCCTCAATGAACATGGTGAGCCATTTACCCTGGAACCAGACGGGCTAATGGCCGTCTGCATTCAGCACGAACTGGATCACCTGAACGGCAAACTGTTCGTGGATTATCTCTCCAGCATCAAGCGGGACCGGATTCGTAAGAAGCTCGAAAAACTCCATCGTCGCCAAGCATAACAGCCGCAACCGGACAATAACATGACAATCTCTTCTGACAGGCTTCGCATTGTCTTTGCCGGCACGCCGGAGTTTGCCGCCATCCATTTGCGCGGCATTCTCGAACAAACCGGCCACAAGGTGGTAGCCGTCTATACCCAGCCAGACAGGCCTGCAGGCAGGGGCAAAAAACTCACGCCCTCCCCGGTCAAACTGCTTGCCCAGCAACACGACTTACCGGTACTGCAACCCGCCAGTTTGAAATCCAGCGAAGCACAACAACAATTAGCCGAGTTCAACGCCGATATCATGGTGGTGGTCGCCTATGGATTACTGCTTCCCAAAACCATTCTCGACACACCAAGGCTTGGCTGCATCAACGTACACGGGTCTTTATTGCCGCGTTGGCGGGGAGCCGCACCAATTCAAAGAGCAATTGAAGCCGGCGACCCGGAAACCGGGATCACCATTATGCAAATGGATGAGGGACTGGACACCGGCGATATGTTGGTGAGCGCTCACGTCACTATACATCCAAAAGAAACAAGTGCTTCATTACATGATCGACTGGCCGCCATCGGGCCAGATGCACTCCATATCGCATTGAAAGAACTCGCAGAAGGGCGAGCGGTAGCCGAAAAGCAGGAAGACTCCCTCAGCAATTACGCTCCCAAGATCAGCAAACAGGAAGCCCTGATCAACTGGCAACAAAGTGCCGGGCAGATTGACCGAAAAGTTCGCGCCTTTAATCCAGTTCCGGTGGCATATACGGAAATTGCTTCAACAACAGAGGGGCAGGACCAGACCGGCCATAAAGAGAGAATCCGGATTTGGTCCGGCGAGCCCACTCAAAATGACAGCTCGCTACCTGCGGGAACCATTATCAACACTGACGACAACGGCATAGAGGTAGCCTGTGCCGATTACAGCTATCGGATTACCGAAATGCAGTTATCCGGCAAAAACCGCCTGCCAGTCAATGAAATTCTGAAATCACGGGCCGCGTTATTCAGGCAAGGGAACCGCTTCATTCACGTGACCTCTTCAGAAGACTCCTGTTCAGCATGAATGTCCGGATTGCCGCCGCCAAAGTTATCCGTTCTGTGCTGCATGATGGCGAATCACTGAACAGCATCCTGCCCGGCTACCTGGCAGCAGCACCAGAGAAGGACCGCGGCTTGCTTCAGGAGCTCTGCTACGGAACCCTGCGCTGGCAACCCAAATTACTCTGCTACCTGAATCAGCTGCTTGATAAACCCTTCAAACATAAAGACGGTGACCTGGAAGCCCTCCTGACCTGTGGCCTTTATCAACTGATTTACCTGAGAATTCCGCCTCACGCCGCCGTCAGCGAAACCGTCGCTGCCACCAAAGGCCTGAAAAAAGTGTGGGCCAAAGGGCTGGTCAACGCCGTCCTTCGCCGCTTTCAGAGAGAACGGGAGGCGCTTGATTCAAAACTGGTCGGCCAGCCTGAATTTGATACCGCACATCCTGCCTGGCTTTTTGACGCCTGGCAGAACAGCTGGCCAGAGCAGCTGGACGCTCTCATTGCAGCCAGCAACAGTCGGCCGCCGATGACCCTGCGGGTCAATCGCCTGAAAAGCAGTCGCAATCGTTACCTGGAACAACTCAACGATCACCGGATCGAAGCTGCTGCCTGCCCGTTCAGCGAAGACGGTATCCAGTTGCAGCAACCCACTGACGTCCATTTACTTCCGGGTTTTGATGAAGGGATGGTCAGCGTACAGGACGAGGCTGCCCAGCTCGCTGCCCAGCTTTTATCCCTGTCTGCCGGACAGCGGGTGCTGGATGCCTGTTGCGCACCGGGAGGTAAAACCTGCCATATTCTTGAATGTCTGCATAACGATGGCACAGTGCTCGCCGTTGATATCGACGCCGAACGGTTAATTCGTGTTGAAGAGAACCTAGAACGCCTCCAGTTACAAGCTCAGGTTATCGCCTGCGATGCGGCAAACACACAAGAATGGTGGGACGGCGAAGCCTTCGACCGTATACTGCTCGACGCCCCCTGCTCGGCAACTGGCGTTATTCGGCGTCACCCGGACATCAAACTGCTGCGCACACCAGCAGATATTGTTAAGCTAGCAACACTGCAAAAGACGCTACTGAATTCGCTGTGGACCTTGCTAAAACCGGGCGGCATCCTGCTGTACGCGACTTGCTCAACACTGCCAGAGGAAAATGACGCAACCATTGAAGGGTTCCTGAACACCACTGAAGACGCAATCTGTTCAGGCATCGATATCGAAGCAGGTTTTAAAACACCATTTGGCAGGCAGTTACTGCCACAAACTGATGGTCACGATGGTTTCTATTATGCAAAACTGCAAAAACAACTGTAGATATAGCATCAACTGCAAAGCAGGTGGAGCAAGGTAATGAAAATTGTGATTGTGGGTGCCGGCGAAGTCGGTGGCACCATTGCTGAACATTTAGCCAGCGAAGCCAACGATATCACCGTTATTGACAATAGTAGTGCCCGGCTCCAGGCCCTCCAGGAAAGACTGGATATTCGCACTATTACCGGTATGGCCTGCCACCCGACGGTGCTGGTCCGTGCAGGCATCGAAGACGCCGACATGCTGGTGGCCGTCACTAACAGCGATGAAATCAACATGATGGCCTGTCAGGTAGCCTATTCTCTGTTCCGAACACCGACAAAAATAGCCAGAATCCGCGCGGGCAGCTATACCTCCAAAGCCTACAAAGACAAACTTTTTAACGACAAGAGTGTACCGGTTGATGTCCTGATCACACCGGAGCAAGTAGTTACTGAATATATCTACCGGCTGATCAAGGTTCCCGGAGCGCTGCAGGTAATGGATTTTGCGAACGGTGCTGCACAACTGGTTGCGGTCCGAGCCGTAAAAAGTGGTCCCCTGATAGGCCAGGAGCTAAGGCATATCCGCGAACACCTGCCAAAAGCCGATGCCCGGGTAGCGGCTATATTCCGACAGGACCGACCTATCTTCCCGGAAGGCAACACCATTATTGAGGAAGGTGATGAGGTGTTTTTTATCGCGGCACGGGAAAATATCCGCACCGTAATGGGTGAACTGCGACGACTGGAAAACCCCTATCGCCGGATTATGATCGCCGGAGGTGGCAATATTGGTTTGCGGCTGGCTACCGCTCTAGAGAAAAACTACAACCTGAAAATAATAGAATTTTCACAAGAACGATGTGATGTACTATCAGAACAACTGAATCACACCGTGGTACTTAACGGTTCGGCGACGGACCGAGAGCTGCTGCTCGATGAAAACATCGAAGATACCGATGTTTTCCTGGCGCTGACCAATGACGACGAAGTTAATATTATGGCTTCGTTCCTGGCGAAACGACTGGGTGTCAAAAAGGTCATGACGCTAATCGCTAACCCTGTTTACGCCAATCTTGTTCAGGGAGGGGAGATTGACATTGCCATTTCGCCCCAGCAGGCAACCACCGGGTTGCTACTTGCTCATGTGCGTCGGGGAGACACCGTCAACGTACACTCTCTGCGGCGCGGCGCGGCGGAAGCAATGGAAATTGTTGTCCACGGCGATCAAAAAAGCTCAAAGGTGGTGGGTCGGGCCATTGAAGATATCAAGTCACCTTCCGGGGTTACTCTCGCAGCAATTGTGCGGGATGAAAAAGTGATTATTTGCCACCACGATACGGTTGTGCAAAGCGGTGACCATGCCATCGTCTTTGTTGTAGACAAGAAAAAGGTTCGCGACGTAGAACGCCTGTTTCAGGTTGGTTTCACCTTTTTTTAACCCTTGATACGGAATTAATCACCGCATGCACGGACCCATGGTTTCAAAAGTTCTCGGGCTTTTCCTGATGATTTTCAGCATTACCTTGCTGTTACCGATTGTCGTGGCTGTTATCTACGGAGAAGACACCGGGCAGGCTTTCCTGCTGGCTTTTGCGCTGACCTTTTCCATCGGCATGCTCATGTGGCTGCCATTCAGCCGTGTCTCCAGTGATCTTCGTACCAGAGACGGGTTTATCATCACCACCCTTTTCTGGCTCGTACTCGGGCTGACCGGAACCCTGCCATTAATGCTGGTAGACGAAGTTCACCTGACCTTTTCTGATGCCCTTTTTGAATCCATATCAGGGATCACCACAACCGGCGCCACCGTGTTAACCGGGCTGGACGTGATGCCCAAATCGATACTTTATTACCGCCAGCAACTGCACTTTTTAGGCGGAATTGGCATTGTGGTGATTGCTGTTGCCATCATGCCACTGCTGGGTGTAGGCGGCATGCAGCTTTACCGAGCAGAAAATGTCGGGCCATCCAAAGAAAGTAAGATGACGCCGCGCATTGCGGAGACCGCAAAGGCACTGTTCATTATCTACATCGCACTCAATATTATCTGCACCACTGCCTACTGGCTGGCTGGCATGCCTTTTTTCGACGCCCTGACCCATAGCTTTTCGACCATCGCCACGGGCGGTTTTGCCAATTACGATGCCAGTATCGGCTTTTATAACAGCACCCTGATTAACGCCATCTGCATCTTTTTTATGGTGGTTTCATCACTGAGTTTCGGCCTGCATTATTACGCGTGGGTGAAAGGAAGCGTATTCCATTATTGGCGCAATCCGGAAGCCAAAACGTTCTTCCTGCTACTGATTGCATCGTCAATGGTCGTCAGTGGCCACCTGTACTTTCTCGAACACCATCCCGCAAAAGACAGCATTGTTCACGGCACCTTTCAGCTCGTTTCAATTATGACAACCACGGGGTTTCTCACCGATAATTACAGTGCCTGGCCAACCTTCCTGCCTTTTTTGATGTTGGTAACATCCTTTTTTGGCGGCTGTGTGGGGTCAACCACAGGTGGAGTAAAAATAGGGCGCATGGTGATTATGGCAAAACAGGTGGAGCGGGAAACGTCCCGGCTGATTCACCCCAAAGGCACATTTTCAATGAAGATGGGAAAATGGGCTGTGCCAACCAGAGTGACCGATGCCGTATGGGCATTCTTTGGTGTTTATCTGGCGGTCTACTACGGTATTGTGTTGCTATTGCTGGCCGCAGGTGCAGACTATGTAACAGCCTGGTCCGCTACTGCGGCCACCCTCAATAATATGGGCCCGGGCCTGGGTGAAGTCTTCAGCCATTTCGGCGACATGAATGACTTTTCAAAATGGGTGCTGTCAGCGGCCATGGTCCTGGGTCGACTGGAAATCTTCACCGTACTGGTCCTGTTTACACCCATGTTCTGGCGGCGCTAACCAACCCCCAGCGTTAATTAAAATCCTGGGGTTATCGAGCAGCCTTTTCGGGGCGCACGATGTTATAGCTCTTGCGAATCTCTGCACCGGACCGCTTACCCAGCATCAGACTCTCGCCGGGATCAACCAACACCCGCCCCCCCATTGCCTCCCGGCCCAGCAACATGCGATATCCCATCGAATCCCGATTCGTCAGCGTCAGTTCGATATCCCAGGTTTTACCACCGAGCGAAACAGGGGTCTTTATCACATAGCGTTCCTCCGCTACCCCGCCTGAATTCTTCACCAGACGACGATCAATAACCTCCGCCTCACACTCTACCGTTGTGGTAATGTTTTTCTGTAACGGGTGCAATTCAAAGCGCACCCAAAACGCTTCACCACGTTTAAACTCCTCTATGTTAAAAGCGTGGATCGCCGACGTTTTAGCACCTGAATCCACCCGTGCCTTGATAGCCGGGATATTCAGATCGGCAAGACCGCACCACTCCACACTGCCAATAATCATTTTTTGATTATCAAAAGCATCCACGCGATATTAACCCCCGTTCCGGATGTTGTAGTAAGCCTGTTCGGAAATCTTCTGGTAGTGCTCCGACTGCGTCTGAAAAACCTTGATTGACTGGTACACCTTTTTAAACATTGGATCAGCCTTGGCATTTTCAGCCATCACCTCGTCCGTTGCCTGTTTCAGCGCAGCCAGCACATCCTCGGGCAACGGGCGCAAGTCCACACCATGTTCGTTAACCAGTGTTTCAAGGGCCGCATTATTGTGCGCTGTGTAATCATCCAGCATATCCTGATTGATGGCTCTGGTAGCCGCCTCGACAATTTTTTGCAGATCCTCAGGCAGTGATTCAAAGGCTTGTTTATTAACCGTAAATTCGATCGTCGGGCCGGGTTCCTGCCAACCGGGATAGTAGTAATACCTGGCAATCTGGTGGAAACCAAACGCCAGATCATTGTACGGCCCCACCCATTCAGTCGCGTCAATCACACCCGTTTGCAATGATGTAT
Source organism: Pseudomonadales bacterium (assembly GCA_024234435.1). Lineage (NCBI taxonomy): Bacteria > Pseudomonadati > Pseudomonadota > Gammaproteobacteria > Pseudomonadales > Pseudomonadales bacterium. The sequence continues at coordinate 410,785 of JACKOF010000002.1, read as the reverse complement.
AAATATCACCACCGGGAATATTCACCGCCTCAACACCGAGTCGGGATATCACTTCGGCACCCAAGCCGGGAATCCGCATTTTTAACCCTTTCAAATCTTCCAGACTGTTAATTTCGCGATTAAACCACCCGGCCATTTGAATACCCGTATTGCCTCCGGGAAACGGAATCAGATTAAACGGCTCATACAACTCCCGCCACAACTCAAGGCCGCCGCCATAATGCAACCAGGCGTTCATTTCCTGCGCATTAAGGCCAAAGGGAATAGCGGTGAACAACGGCGCTGACAACGCCTTGCCTTTCCAGTAATAGGCTGCGCCCTGACCCATTTCCGCGGTTCCCTGAGAAACCGTATCGAACACTTCAAAAGCGGGCACCAATTGACCAGCCCCGTAAACCTTGATTTTCAAGCGACCATTGCTGGCTTCATCAATCAGCCTGGCCAGGTTTTCCGCGGCTACCCCCAACCCCGGAAAGTTTTTCGGATAGGTGGAGACCAGCTTCCACTGGAAAGTCTGTTGCGGCTCTGCTGCTACAACACCTGCCGTAGAAGCGCGTTGTTTCTCACTACAGCCAATCAATGCCACGCTGGTAATCAATAGAGCAGTCAAATACTTTTTCACGGCGATTCCTTTATGAACGATGTTTCCAAACAGCCTTTCCAAAAAAGGCTCAAGTAATACGTTTTATAATTATAAATAAGTGCCATTGTGAGCAACGCTACGCAATCCAATGGGCTAGAGAAGCGGATTTTGGATTACTTCGTCGTACCTCCTCGCAATGACCGTGCGTTTACTATCGTGACGAGTGATAACGCAATTCAACATAGCTGGGTTTCGCTTAAACAAGCGCCATTCTAATCAGAGACTCTCTAACAAGGCGATAATTTCGCATAAGACAGCACCAGCCACTTGCTGCCTTCACTATCAAAATTTACCTGCACGCGCGCATGGGCACCGTTACCCTCAAAATTAAGAATCACACCTTCACCAAAGTGGGAGTGTATTACTCGTTGCCCCAGGCTGAACCCGGTATCCGAGCCCTGATCACTGAGGGTGGGCGTGGTTCTGTTCGCATAACTGGTCGGGCGCTGAACCTGACTTTGCAACCGCACCTCTTCAACCAGATGGCCTGGAATATCACGCACAAAACGGGATACCGTATTAAATTTTTCACTGCCGTGCATACGGCGACTTTCAGCAAAGCAAAGATACAGTTTCTGCATAGCGCGAGTGATACCCACGTAAGCTAGCCGTCGCTCTTCCTCCAGGCCACCGGCATCATCCATGGAAATCCGGTGAGGGAACAGGCTTTCCTCCATACCCACCAGAAACACCAGCGGAAACTCCAGCCCTTTTGCCGAGTGCAATGTCATCAGCTGAACAGCATCTTCGCCTTCATCCGCCTGACGGTCACCTGCATCCAGCGCCGCCTGATCCAGAAACTGCGGCAAGGTTGGCAACTCACTGTCTTCCGGTTCAAAAGCCCGGCAGGCACTCACCAATTCTTCGAGGTTTTCAATGCGCGCCTGACCTCTCTCACCTTTTTCCTTACCGTGGAACTCAACCAAACCACTTTGGGCGAGTACATGGTCCACCCGTTCATGGAAAGGCAGCGTCTGCGTTTCCTGCTCCAGGCGATCAATCAACTCGCGAAATCCCGCAACTGCCCCGGAAGCTCTGGCAGGCAGATTCTTTTCGGTTACAATTTTTTCAGCTGCCCGCCACAATGAAGAGCCTTCGTCTCGAGCCTTCTCCCGCAATATCTGCACGGTTTTTTCACCAATGCCACGCGTTGGTGTATTAATCACTCGCTCGAAAGCGGCGTCATCATCGCGATTCACCATCAGTCGCAAATAGGCGAGGGCGTTGCGAATCTCCAACCGTTCATAGAACCGATGGCCACCGTATATGCGATAGGGTATCTGCGCCCGCAACAACGCATCTTCCAGCACCCGGGACTGAGCATTCGAACGATAGAGTATGGCGGCATCACTGCGGCTGTTGCCCAGATTCGTCCAAGCCTTTAATCGCTCTGCGACAAACCGCGCTTCATCCTGCTCATTAAAAGCCGCGTACAGCGATATCGCCTCACCTTCGGCATCTTCTGTCCAAAGGTTTTTCCCCAGTCGGTCTGTATTCCGGGCAATCACCGCATTGGCCGCCTCCAGAATATTTTTACTGGAGCGGTAATTCTGCTCCAGCCGAACCGTCTTGGCGTTGGGAAAGTCTTTATTGAAATTAAGAATATTTTCTATTCGGGCACCACGCCAGCCGTAAATCGACTGATCATCGTCACCCACTGCCGTTACATTGCAGCTCTTGCCCGCAAGTATCCGCAACCAGGCATACTGAATAGCATTAGTATCCTGAAACTCATCCACCAGAATGTGGCTGAAACGGTTTTGATAATGCTTCAGCAAGGCCGGATTGTTGAGCCATAGTTCATGAGCACGCAATAGCAACTCGCCGAAATCCACCGCACCACTGCGCTCACAAGCCTGTTCATAGGCCGCATAAATCTGTTGCATGGTGCGATGATAGGGGTCATGTGCCTGCTGCAAATGGTGGCTTCGCAAGCCTTCATCTTTTTGCGCATTGATAAATCCCTGCGCCTGCTTCGGCGGCCAGCGGCCATCGTCCAACCCCAGCGCCTGATAAACGCGCTTGATAAAGCGCAACTGGTCATCAGAATCCAGAATCTGAAAATTTTCCGGCAGCTTTGCTTCCTTCCAGTGCATCTTCAGCAAACGGTGAGCCAGCCCGTGGAAAGTGCCAACCCACATTCCGTGAGGCGACATGCCCAGCATCGCCTCAATACGACCACGCATTTCCCGAGCCGCCTTATTGGTAAAGGTCACCGCCATCAGGCTATAGGGCGACACATTCTCTACCTGCACCAACCAGGTAATGCGATGCACCAGCACACGGGTTTTGCCGCTACCCGCTCCGGCCAGCACCAATACATGAGGTTCGGTTGCGGTTACCGCTTCCCGTTGGGCTGAATTTAATTGATCAATAATCGAAGAGACATCCATAGCGGAGGGATTCTATCGGTTGCGGAGAGGGGTGTCACTTTGGAATCCGCATAATCGACAATCTGCAGCCATCTAAAATTATCCCTGTGTTAACAGCCCAGAAACTTACTACTCGCGATGAAGAAAGCCGCCTTGTTAGAGTCTAAAAAATATACTGGTTATTTATACAGCTTGTTGCCTTGTTGTCAAATTATATGCTCGCTTTATACTGAGGCCATGCGCGTTCTCATTCCGGAGAAAAACAAATCATCAGGGAAAACAAAAGGTTCGTGCTTATAGCGGATGGCATAAGTAGATCCCTTATTTTAGATAACGAGACCCTCTCGCTTTGTTCTGGAAGGATTCGGAAATGTCAGAAAATATTCTTATTTATCATAATTTTAAAAGAGCTTGTCGAATATCGGCTTTGGCAAATTGTTGCGCATTTATGACCTTTAGGTTATGCGCGATATACAAACTGTTAGGTTAAGCAATGACTAAACGTACAAGAAACATTGCTATTGCTTACGGAGTTTGGGCAACAGCGTTTTTTCTCGTAGCCGTTTATGGCGCGCTGTTTTTTAGTCATGGTGAATACGGGGTATCAGCGCATCTTTGGCTCACGCTGACTGGCATGCCTCTATCCTTCGTTTCGTGGGGTGTACCACATGGTACGGCTCTAGGTGTCGCAGTCGCAGGTGTAGCGGGCATCATTCAGTGGAGTGCTATGTCTGAGTTCTGGGCGTGTTGGGATAGAAGAAAAGGTGTCGAAAAGAACGAAACCTAACAATCGCTTTAACATTGCTCCCTGCGGTCGCCGGTTAAGTGGGCATTATGTGACAAAAGTAAAATGAGATACCTAAAAACTATTCTACTAGCATTATTGTCTTTAACGCTTGGCTTTTCCATTAACCTTTGGATCCAAAGTAAGGAAACAATGCAAAGCGCATATTTCTATACTTCCAATATTAATGAAATACTACTAACAGACACGACGCCAGAAGCAAATAAGCGCCTTAATAATCTTCTCTATATTCACTTAAGTGAGTACGTATGGGCTAGGGACAATACGCCTAAAATGTTCATATCCGAAGAAGACGAACTGATTTGTGTATCGTTCTTCATAGAGGACCAAGAGATCCAAGAAAAATATCAACGAGCCATTACTAAAGAAGGGTTGTATGAATACATTTTGGAAAATACATCTTTCTGTCATGGTGGGTGATAAAAGTGTCTATTACAAGGCGCTGCTACGGAAAATTCACTCGCTGGCGCCCCTAAATTTCCCCAAACCACGGCGTTAGGGCTGATCGTAGTGCCCACCAATAGCGAAGATATAAATGGAATTATCATCAAATCTATATATCAATCGATCCTTCTGGGATATTCGCTTAGACCAAAGCCCAGAAAGGTTATGCTTTAAAGGCTCTGGTTTACCTAGGCCTGAAGATGGGTCGTCAGAGCGAAGCATTTCTTTCAGGAGTTTGCATAGAGCTTTGTGCAGCCTTTTGTCTTTTTCCCGCATTTGCTCATACGCCTCCCAAGTGTTCCCCTCAAATACCAGTGATCTCATCCATCTGCTCTTTGGTCGGCTTATAGCCTTGGCCATGTTTGTGGGTTTCAAGAGAGGCTGCAATTTGCTGCATCAGGTCACGATTTTGCAGAACGGACAACGTTTCTTGTTCGCGTTCCCAATCTTCGGCGCTCAAAACCACAAAGGCCTCTCCAGCTCTACGGGTAACCTTCAAAGGTTCATGCCTGCTAACTACTTGTTCTACAACGCTTTTCAGGTTGTCTCGAAACTTATTTACGCTTATGGTATCCATATATCCACCATTATGTACGGAAGTTCCGTACGACTATACTGCAGAGGCCCTAACAAAGCCAAGCACAATCGCCAAATGCAAAGGGCGCATTTGGCTAGGCAGCCTACACTACGTTTCGGCTACCTGTGTCAGCGGCGTTAGCGCTACAGAAGGAAGTAGTGAGTAATGATAACTATAAGAGCAATATATTTAACAACCTTAATTTTGTGTTTGGCGGGATGTGCCAATCCACTTAATCAGGTTACCTCTGATCGATATTCCCAAGAATGCGCCGAAGCCGAAAATGCCGACAATATGCAGGTTGCTTCAGAGGCATGTTATAGAGCCTACGCTAACGCAGAATGGGGTAATCTGGGTCCAGAAGAGCGGTCTGAAAAACTATACAACTTTGGCCGTGTTTTACGTAAAGCGGGACGCTACTCGGATGCGAAAGAGGCGCTTACGCAGTCGCTTGCCGAGGAAGAAAAGCTATCTGGGCCTAATAGCAAAAAAAGTGGACGAAGAATGGCCGAGCTCTCTGCAATCTATTTAGAAATGAATCAATTTGAAGTGGGTTCTACTTTTTTAGATAAAGTGCTGCCACTTACTGCACAGTACTCCCAAGGAGAAAAACAGTTTATCGCCGCACTATGCTATTTCTACGGAAAAAATATCAACGATCCGGAAAAAGCAAAGTTCTACCAATCAAAAATGGTAGAGGTCGGCTATTCGGGTAAAGATTTTGAGTAAACGCGCTAACAAACTAATCAACGCCCACCAGCGAGCTGGCTCGGACCTCCACTCCGCGGCTTTGCCGCTGCGTTCCGGCCCATTATTAGGGCATTGGTTCTACTGCTTCGAGAAATTGCAGCAGAAAACTGGGGTATCAGGGGTGGTCAAGCAGCTTGCGATGTTGATCTTGGTTTTGAGGTAAATGTGTAGTGCACATTAACAAGCGGCAGCACCGGAGCAACTTTCCGCTGTAGCGAAGTCATTACTTCTTGATCTCTTAATTTGAGCTTATTCAGTCCCTTGGTCATCTTTTTACATCCTGAAATTTAAACTTCGATCACAACCTTGCCAAAGTGCTTGCCAGAAAGCGGGTATTCAAATGCTTCTCTTAATTGATCTAAACGCACAAATGGAATCTAACTGTAATTCCGGGTCAGGGCAAATACCCCTAGAATAGTTCCATGAAATACAGGAGTATATCGTTGCAGCTCTCCAGAAAAAATTAATGTCGCTGGCCAACCAAAGAAGATCATTTTCTTCATCTGGTTTTTGGACAGCACCCACAGTTCGGTCACGAGCAATCTGGAAATAACGCAGCGGCTGTGTCTGGCCGTTAAAAGGTGAGCGTATGAGAAGAATGATAATAGGGTTATTTCTGACGATGATAGCCAGCTCTCCATTGGCAGAACCGCTAAAAGTGGTCTACCACCTCAATGAGGTGGAAAAAACGCGGATATTGATCTCGAGCATCAAGGAATTACTTGCGTCTGATCCAGAGGCTCAGATTGAAGTCGTCATCCATGGGCCTGCGATCGTAAGGCTGGATAAAGCCAGTGGTTTACGTGCTCAAATTGAATCCTTGATTGAGCAGGGCGTAATTATTGGCGCCTGCAGTACCTCCATGCTCAATAATAAGCTCCGCCCTGGCATGCTGATTGATGGGATAACGGAGTTAAAGCAGGGTGGTGTTTTAAGAATTATCCAACTTCAGAAACAGGGTTTTTGGTATATAAAAATATAAGCATGAAACCTGGGGATTTGGGGGAGATAGCGTTCTTGTTATTTTTTCGAATCCATGAATGACTTATCGCCGGGCTTCCGGCTCTATACCTGGTTAGCCTCCGAACCGCTGACTAAACCTCTCACAATTTGCTACTGGCAGAGTACCGAAGTATCGCACTTTTCCGTCACTGCGCTTGATGTATTGGGACGGTTGTCCTATTATGCATGCGGATTAGGATGATTGTCCTATCGAAAGTAACAATACTTCTATCTGGAAGAATATTGATGAGTAACAGACAGACAAGAGAGCAGATAATAAATGCTGCGGACCAACTATTTTACGAGCTGGGTTTCGAGCACACGTCCTTCTCACACATTGCTCAAGCTGTTGGTATTTCAAGAGGAAACTTCTATTACCACTTCAAATCCAAAGATGAAATTCTTGATGCTGTGATCAACCGCCGCATGATAAACACAAGTGCCTTGCTGGACAGCTGGGAGATCGCAGGGAAAACCCCCCTGTGTCGCATCCGCAGTTTTATCAATATTCTGATACAGAACCGAGCCAAAATTAAACGCTACGGTTGCCCTGTCGGTACGCTCTGTAGCGAACTCGTCAAACTGGATCATCCGGGCAAAGGCAACGCTAATAAACTATTCACTCTTTTCAGGGGCTGGTTACGGCGACAGTTTGAACAACTTGGCCACAGCAGTAATGCAGATGAACTGGCCATGCACACTCTGGCATTCAGCCAGGGGGTCGCGACCTTGGCCAGCGCTTTTCAGGATGAAAAATTTATCAAAAAGGAGGTGAGCCGAATGAACAACTGGCTAACCGCTCTTGAAAATAAAAACGATACACAGCCAGGGGTGCTTTGATGTTTATTGTCATTTTGCGATTTTCCGAGAAAAAAAACGAGGCCGCTTCATTTATGGAAGGGCACAACCAGTGGATAAAAAAAGGGTTTGAGGACGGTGTGTTCTTAGTGGTCGGCAGCCTTCAGCCTGGACTTGGGGGAGTGGTTTTCGCTCACGGCATATCGCGGAAAGACCTTGAAGATTTTGTCAGCCAAGACCCGTTTGTGATCGAAGGTGTGGTTGCCGCAGAAATACTTGAAATAGAAGCAAAGAAAGCCACTGAGCAATTGCGTTTTCTTCTAACTTAAAAGGCGGTGATGATGAATTCTTCGGTCAGTGGTCCCGATGGCAAATTGCGGTGTCGCTGGTGTTCAGCGGCACCGGCGTTTTTTGAATACCATGACACCGAGTGGGGTTACCCCGTTGATGATGATGTCAGGCTATTTGAAAAACTATGCCTTGAAACGTTTCAATCCGGTTTGAGCTGGCGCACGATACTCGCCAAACGCGATAATTTTCGCGCTGCGTTTTTGAACTTTGACTTTAATCAAGTAGCAAAATTTGGTGAGGCCGACAGAGAAAGATTACTGTTAGACCCGGGAATTGTCCGGCATCGTGGAAAGATTGAGGCTGTCATCAACAATGCCGAAAGAGCTTGTGAGCTCGTCAGCCAGGAAGGATCTCTTGCTGCTTTCTTCTGGCGCTTTGAACCCCAGGAACATGAATTACCGGCGCCTCAAACCACTTCTGTTTCGGCAGCGTCAACAGCCCTTTCAATCGCGTTAAAAAAGCAGGGCTGGAAATTTGTCGGCCCCACTACGGTCTATGCGTTCATGCAAGCTATGGGGCTCATTAATGATCATGCTAATGATTGTGCCTTCAGACAAAAGGTTGATCAGGCTCGCAAACAATTTAAGCGGCCAGGGTTAGCTTAACCCAAAGGGCCAGGGCGGTTTTAAATCCCGCGCTATGCTTGAATTCATCGTTTACAGAATGGTAAGAACGGGTATAAAAGCACAAGGCTGTTTCGGGCAATACGCAGGATGTCCCCAATGCCCCTACTCCATACGACATGGGTTTCAGGTGTGCCCACACCTTCTCGACAGATGAACAAAAAACCATGCAGATTTTCTGGCTAAAAACGTTTAGAGGTTCAAACCCTTTTAAACCTGGCAAAGAAAACCCTTTTAAACCCTGATCACGATTTTGCCAAAGTGCTTGCCAGACAGTTGGTATTCAAAGGCTTCTTTTAGTTGATCAAGCGCGAAGGTGGAATCTATCCGCGGCTTGAAGCCATCTTTTTCGATAAAGCTCACCATGTCGAGCTGCATAGCGCGACTGCCCACGGCAATTGGCCGAATATGCGGTTGCTTCAGCATCCACTGCGCGAGGTTAATCTCCGCTTCTAGGCCTCCGAGAATACCAATAATCACCACACTGCCGTTCATTCGAATAGCTGCGATTGATTGTTCCAATGTAGCGGCACCACCTACATCGATAACATGATCAACACCGCCACCGGACAGTTCATAAATGGTTTCTCCCCAGGTGGGATTTTCCCGATAGTTAATGACATGGTCGGCACCCATTTGTTGCAAGCGCTCCATCTTCTCTTGTGATGATGATGTGGCATAAACCGTTGCGCCAAACGCTTTGGCAAACTGCAAAGCAAAGATGGAAACACCACCGGTACCTTCGACAAGTACGCTGTCACCCGCTTTTATTTGGCCGACATCGACCAGAGCACGCCAGGCGGTGAGAGCCGCGCAAGGCAGGGTAGCGGCCTCTGCGTAGGAATAACCCTCAGGCATTGGGGTAAGGGTAGTCGGGTCTACAACGCTGAACTCTACTGCACAACCATCGGTAGAGTCACCGCCCAGCCGGGCGTTATTTTGCTGATTGGGCGAGCCTTCATGCCAGTCGGGAAAGAACAGGCTCATAACCTTGTCACCGCACTTCCACTCTGACACCCCTTCACCCACTTCAACAATTTCACCGGCCCCGTCCGAGATCGGGATACGGCCATCTGCCGTGGGTAACATGCCGCCCACAATGGCGTAATCATGAAAGTTAAGGGATAAGGCATGCCAGCGAACCTTGACCTTGCCCGGCTCAATGGTTGGCTCTGGCCGCTCATCTATAACCAGAGACTCAAGGCTTGCGGGCAAGTTTACGGTTGCTGCTCTCATTGTGTGTTCTCTCTCTAATTTCGGTAAGGGTTAATGGGCGAGATTGGTATCGGCTGCCCAACAGAATAGCTCGATACCCTGTACGCATGCCCGGTAAAATCAGGCCTCGGCAGCCAAAAATTCGGCAGTGTGCATGGTGTCGAGAAATTCTTTCACTGACGCTACTTTGCCATCTCGAAGTGTCACTAAAAAGTGATATTCATTTTCATACACAAAACCGCTCGGAAACTCTCCGTGAGATTTCGCTTCTACTGCAACCTTGTCTCCTTCGGCTACCATGCCTGTTGGAATAATCTCTAAACCATCCTTGCTAGTCGGCACAAAGGCATCAAAAATGTCCTTCGCTTCCGCTTTGGTTTTGAGTCCTGCGATTGGGAATAACCGCTTTTTGCCACCAATCCACCAGGTGGCATCGTCTGTCATCATGCTCATTGCGCCATCAACATCTTTGCGCCCAAAACAGGCGAAAAATTCTGCAACCAGTTTTTTATTCTCTTCGATACTCATAACAAACCCTCAGTTTATGTATTAGTTATCTTCTTTGCTTTCTGCCCCTTCCTGGCAGCTCTTTCGCGTTATCCAGAAGGGGAGCCAACCTTTTATTTGGTGTTTTAAACCAGCTGCAACACTTGCCCCGAATCAACCGGCAGTATCGCGCCATTAATAAATGATCCGGCGTCACTGGCCAGCAACAGTATGGCGCCGTCGAGTTCGTGCACCTGGCCGGGCCGCTTCAGCGGCAGCCGGTCGATATCGGCTTTGCCTTCTTCAGTTTCAAAATAGCCGGAAACCATGTCGGTCTGGAAATAACCCGGTGCAATAGCGTTGCAGCGGATGCCTTTATCAAACATGTCTCTGGCCATTGAGCGAGTCAGGTGGTTAACCGCAGCCTTGATGGTGCCGTAGACCGGTACACCGGTCATTACCTGCATACCGGTTACGGAGGTGATATTAACGATATTTCCCGTTTCCCCCGCTTTGATAAGCCGCTCGGAAAATTCCCGGCACATACGCATAGTGCCTGACAGGTTGACGTTCAGCAGATTGTCCCAGGATTCATTATTCACTTCAGGGAACAGGCCAAAGTCGAGTTGGGCTGCGGCGTTCACCAGCACGTTAACCCGACCCACTTCATTTTCGATACGGTCGAATACCGCTTTAACGCTTGCTTCGCTACCGATATCCAGCGGTATGGCAATGGCTTTACCTCCGGCTTCGTTAATGCTGGCGGCGACACTGTCTATGCGGTCGGCACGGCGCGCAGCGCAAATAACTGTTGCTCCGGCGTCTGCCAGCGTGTGGGCAAAGCGCTCACCCATGCCGGAAGCGGCACCGGTAACCAGTGCAATTTTGCCTTTCATTGAAAACAGGTTTTCGATATTTGACATGTTGCTAATCCCCTTGTTTTGCTAATTGTTTATTCACGACCAAGACGGGCTACCGACCAAGCTCGATCACGCAGTGTTTTTTGTCTTTCTTCCGCAGATACCCGTCGTGCGGAGTCCGGCAACAGGCCGTCGAGTTCCGACAGTTTGACACGGCGCATGGTCGGGATCGGTGTTGAATCCGGCTCGTAGTAACGAATCGCCAGCAAACCCTGTTCGTGGCCTCCGGCATCAAGCCAGTTTGCTATGCCCGGATCCCGATGTGAGATCACCGCCCGGAACACGCCTTCGTCATCAACCTCTGCCTGGTGGCCATTGAGGGAAGTCTGTCTCAAATGGTAGTCACGCGCCTCCCAGAAATGACTGCACAACTGGATGCTCCAGTAATAGGATTTCGGCAGCTTCACTTCCAGAATAATAGCTTCGTCCGGGCCACACTCATAGATACCTTTACCATACTTCAGCGACTTCCAGCCGAAGTCGATGGTATCAAAAATCATGGAATTGGCTGGCGCGGTGTAGTAAGTGTTTACTACCTGTGAAAATCTCTCCGGCACTTGCTGCAACCAGTCGCAGAACAATGCCAGTTTGTCAGCAATATCCGATTCCTGCAGCGCGGGCGGCGGGTAGATGGCATTTTCATTGACAATGCTCAGTCGCGCAGGCTGCTCGGTATTCCAGTCGTAATAGTACTGACGGTAAATAATATTGCCGGGGCCTTCGGCCAGTTGAATCCAGTTTTCGACGCCTTCGGGCCGTTCGCGACTCAGAATAATATCGACGTGGTTATTCGGCCCGACTTTCGCATCGGTCAGTCGATCGACCAGCGCCCAGTCCGCAATGTGAGCAAAATGACCGGTGCGCGTTTCAATATCGAACACGCGCGCGGTACCGCGATCACCGCTGATGCGGTAGACATTATCACCATGAACAGGAGCCCACTGGTAATGGCAATCCGTTGCCGGTAGCCCCCAGTGGATGCGGGTGTTAAGAAACGTCAGAAACTGCGGGTAGTCCGGCGTCCACAATTCAATGGCCATCTCGGTAGCGCTGCTGATCAGCCGGGTCAGGTAACGCGCACCTTCCGCCCGTGTCAGGTTGTCTTTAATCAGAGGGTCGTTCCAAACCAGCTGCTCCATTTCTTCCATCACCCGAACCACTTTGCGCCAGATGGCCGGATCGTCGAACCCCATGTTTTTTATTTCTGTGGTATCAATCATTATTAAACTCCTGTTGGTTCAATCTGTTTTTTGCCTTCTGAACGAATGTCATGGGTTGAGAAACTGCTGTCGATAGGCAGTGAAACGTTTCTCAATCATCGCCTGTGTATAGCCATAGTCAGCCGCCGAGTAAGTGTAGGCTCCCCAGTGGTGTTCCGGCCTGCGTGCTTCGTGATCCTTAAATGCCGCTATGGCTTCGGGGGTCAGCTCACGACCCGCGCGCTCATAGATTTGAGCTATCACCCCGACAATATCGCTGGTGATTTCTTCAAACTGCACATCCATAATCCGGTCTGCTGACAGCTTTTCCCGTTCTATCAGGTAGCGACCCAGTGAGCTGGCCCAGTATTCGAACATTTCACTGCCAACCACAACTGGGTCAACGTGATCACTGGCAATGCTGCGCGCTTCCACAATCAATGAAGCAAAAGAGGGAATGACTTTTTGCAAATCCCGGTGACAGTGCACCAACACTGCGTCGGGAAACGTCTCTAACACCACATCAAGAGAACGAATATGCACGGGTGACTTCATGATCCACGGACGCCCCCTGGCACCACCGTCCTGCCATTGCAGGTATTGCATTTGCTGGTAAAGGTGCTGATACATCGGCCTTTGATCACAATGGCTGATGTAGTCGTAATAAGAGGGTGTGCGGGCAAACAACCAGGACACCATGCACTCAAACGAACCATGCATCAGATGTAACTCTTCGTCTGGCTCCAGAGCTTCGGTTGGGTGACGGGCCATCCAACCGGGGAATTGTGTCGATAGCATTTCTTCCACAGCCAGCGCCGCCTCGATACGGCCCTTCGGATGACCCGGTTCTTCATCAGGGAATGGCGCCGGGTTAATCGTGCGCCAGTAATCCATGCGCTGAACTTCAGGGTCTGCAGATAAAACCCGCTGAAGTTTACTGGTTCCCGTTCGGGGCAAGCCGAGAATAATGATCGGTTTAATTATTTTTTCGCTCAGAATTTCCGGGTGATCTTTTATATCCTGAACATATCGCAAACGATTGATCAGCAGGTTTAGTATGCCGCCGTAAACCATTTGCTCACCAAGAGGGTTGAGCTGTGCATCGTCATTGGCCGACTCAATAAACTTGCTCAGCCCTGTTATAAAGTGGCGATCGCCAAAGTCGTCCAAGCCTGCTTGCGCAGTTGCTGCAGCCAACAAACCATCAACTGTTTTTGGAATTTCAGGTGTTTGTACTTCTGACATTTTTCCCCCTAAACACTGGCAAACCCAATTCTTTTTTATTGTTTGATCAAATCATAGTTGCGTATGGGAACCACTCATATTAAATTTGTCCCGTTGACGTTCGAAATCGTCCACAATAAGGCTAAACTTATCTGCGCCGCCAGCCAAATCTGTGATCAAACAGTTATCCGGAGAGACCTCCATGATAGTTTCCAGTGTTCCCGCAGTTGAGGCATTCGGGCAGGCTTGCAAGATGGAGCCATCTATTGTGCGCAACAGCAAGTTGCGCAAAGGCGTGGCTCTCTATGGTTGGAACACGGCAGGCAATCCTGGTGAAGTACACATACCTGAAATGCGTGAACTGGTCCTGCTCGTTCACTTGTCAGGCTCTCGAAATGTCCACTTGCTGACAAAGAACAGCTCCCGAAAATATTCTTCAAAACCCGGAGATATTACGCTAATCCCCCGCGAGCAGGGCATCCGCTTGCACACCCACAGTGTTATGGAGTTCGTTACGGTCGTTTTCCCACCAGATGCACCCCCCCCAAGAGAGCCTGGCCCCTGGTTCCGACTGCTGGGCCTTCCTGACCATATTTTTGCACATCGGGACGATTATGTTTTTGCCACGGTCAAAACGCTGATTAGAGCTATAGAGGAGCCACCAAGTGATGAATTCCGATATTTCTCACAGCTGTTCGATTCGCTGATTTTTCAGCTCGCTCGCATTGCAGATGAGTCGCCATCCCGCCAGCTTCGTGTCGCCCCCCGGACAAGACACCGCACCAAGGCCATCGATTTTGATGCCTTGTTAAACTTTATCGAGGTTCATCTGGCAGAAAAGTTGTCACTGAAGGAGTTGGCGACACAAACAAAGGTCAGCAGGTCCTTGTTCGCACGGGAGTTCACGGCAAAGCTTGGAGTATCTCCGCACCAGTTTATTCTGCAGCGCCGGATTGCTCGTGCCATGGATTTATTGTTGCAGGCTAAGCTCAGTGTTACTGAAATCGCCTACGAAGTTGGCTTTAGCAATCAGTCCCATTTTTCAGCTACATTTAAAACATTAACCGGTTTTGCGCCAACAGAATATGCCACCAACAGTGGTTAAGCCTGAACATGCAAAAGGGGCGCTGAAACTATTATTTCAGTGCCCCAAACCGTATTTGCTTGTCTTCCAATAAAGGACTCTTTTTTATTCTACTGTCACCGACTTAGCCAAATTGCGTGGCTGATCCACATCTGTTCCTTTCAGCACCGCTACATGGTAGGAAAGCAACTGTAAGGGCAGGGTATAAATAATGGGCTCAAGGCTTTCCGGCACATGAGGTACATTGAGCACCGTCACACCCGGCTCATTCTCGAAACCGGCATCTTTATCGGCAAACACAAATAGCTCTCCGCCCCGAGCCTTGACTTCATGCAGGTTGGATTTGAGTTTTTCGAGTAATTCATTATTGGGCGCTACGGCAACTACCGGCATATCGGCATCCACCAGCGCCAGAGGTCCGTGTTTCAACTCCCCGGAAGGATAGGCTTCTGCGTGAATATAGGAAATTTCCTTGAGTTTCAATGCACCTTCCAGCGCAACCGGGTATTGTTCGCCACGGCCCAAAAACAGGGAATGGTGTTTGTCGGCAAAACATTCGAACGTTTTTTCAATTTCCGCATCCAGTGCCAGGGTCTGCTCGCAGAGTGCGGGAAGTTTGTGCAGGGCGGCAACAAGATCACTTTCAATTTCTTCGCTCATACCATGGCTACGCGCCAAACCAATACAGAACAACTGTAAAGCCACAAGCTGAGTAGTGAACGCCTTGGTTGAAGCCACGCCAATTTCCGGCCCCGCATGCGTCATCAGCGAAAGATCGGACTCTCTTACCAGCGAACTGTTTGCAACGTTACAAATTGTCAGGCTGGCGAGATACCCGGCAGCTTTAGCCGCCTGGAGCGCCGCCAGCGTGTCGGCTGTTTCCCCGGACTGGGAAATGCTCATAAACAGCGTATTCTCCGGTACTACGACCGTGCGATAGCGATATTCGCTGGCAACTTCGACCTGGCAAGAGACCCCCGCCCAACCTTCAATCCAGTATTTCGCAACCAGACCTGCATGGTAGCTGGTGCCACAGGCGACAATATGCACCTGTTTCACCCTGGGAAAGATAGCATTCGCTTCTGCACCAAACGCTTCGGGCAACACACGCCGCTCGCTGATTCGCCCTTGCAGGGTGTTCTGGATGACCTTTGGCTGCTCGAAAATTTCTTTCATCATGTAATGCCGATAAAATCCTTTATCGGCAACATCATCCGCCTCGGCCAGCTTGGAAATGGCTCTGTTCGCCTCATTGCCTGCGGCATCAAAAATTTTGTAGCCTGTCTGGGTTAGCTCGACCAGATCACCTTCTTCCAGAAATACGAATCGATCCGTCACCTGACGCAGAGCCATCTGGTCCGAGGCAATAAAGTTTTCTTCAATACCAACACCTAATACTAACGGGCTGCCGCTGCGAGCACCCACCAGGACTCCCGGCTCACTGGCGTGAATAACACCGAGGGCATAGGCACCCTCAAGGCGGGCAATGGTTTTTTTAACCGCTTCACGCAAACAGCTACTGGTTTTCAGATTGAGGTGAATCAGGTGAGCCGCTACTTCCGTGTCAGTTTCAGAAACAAACCGGTAGCCTTCTGCCTGTAACTCTTTCCGCAATTGATCATGATTTTCAATGATGCCGTTGTGAACAACGGCCACTTCATCAGAGAGGTGAGGGTGCGCATTCACTTCGCTCGGAACACCATGGGTTGCCCATCGAGTATGGGCAATTCCGAGACGGCCCCGGGCAGGAAACTGTTTTAGTGTGGCTTCAAGAGCGGCCACTTTACCCTGATTTTTCCGCGCCTGCAGGCTACCTTGGGAATCCAGTACCGCAACACCGGCAGAGTCATATCCCCGGTACTCGAGCCGCCTCAAACCCTCGATGAGAATGCCCGTGACATTCCTTTGTGCTACTGCGCCTACGATTCCACACATATACTCGGCTAACCTCTTGACTGATAACTGCTTCCGGCACTTTTGCTGCTACGCAACCCTGAACCGGAATAGACTAGGATTTTTTTTCTGGACGACTCCAGCCGCTGATATTCTGCTGTTTGGCTCTGGCAACTGCGAGCTGCTCCCCCGAAACATCCTGATTGATTGTAGAACCGGCACCAATGGTTGCTCCGGCACCAATTTTTACCGGCGCTACCAGTGATGTGTTGGAACCAATAAATGCCTTATCGCCAATTTCGGTACGGCTTTTGTTTACACCATCATAGTTACAGGTGATGGTTCCGGCACCAACGTTCACGCCTTCACCCAATTCTGCATCGCCGACATAACTGAGGTGGTTGATTTTACTGCCCTTGCCCACCACCGCTTTTTTGGTTTCAACAAAGTTACCCACCTTGGCACCTTCGGCCAGAACCGTACCCGGTCGCAAGCGGGCAAAGGGGCCAACCGATGTTTTGGGACCAACCTCTGTCTCTTCAACAACCGAGTTGGCTTTTATTTCTGCGCCGTCGGCAATACTGCTGTTCACAATCATACAGTTCGGGCCGATCGTAATATTGCTACCGATGGTGACCTGACCAACAAAGACACAGTTTACGTCGATATAATTGTCGGTACCTGTTTTCAGCGATCCCCGCACATCAATTCTGGATGGGTCGGCAAGGGTGTTGCCTTCCGCCATTAGCTGTCGGGCCTGCTCTCTTTGGTAATATCGTTCAAGGTCACCAAGTTGCTGGCGATTATTAACCCCCTCGACTTCCTGTTCTGACAACGGACTGCATGTTGCAACACAAAACCCTGCTTCACGGGCAATGGCGATGATATCGGTAAGATAATACTCGCCCTGTGCATTGTTATTGCCAATTTTTGGCAGCCACTCATTTAGCTGGCTGCCACCCAGAGCAAGAACCCCGGTATTAACCTCGTTTATTTTTAACTGATCAGGTAAAGCGTCTTTTTGTTCGACAATGGCTGCTACCTGCCCCTGGCTGTCGCGAATAATACGGCCATACCCTGTTGGGTCCGCCAACTTAACTGTTAACAGCGCAATGCTGTTTTCATCAACCGCATTTAACATATTCTTAATGGTTTGTGGCGAGATCAACGGCACGTCGCCATAAAGAATCAGTACGACGCTGTTGTTACGCAGCGCTGGTACTGCCTGCTGAACAGCATGCGCCGTACCGTGCTGTTCAGCTTGTTCAACGTAAGTCAAGTCGCTGCCAACAACCACCGAGCGAACCTGCTCCGAGCCGTGGCCGGTAACAACAATCATGCGGGCATCATCAATTGTGCGCGCAGCATCAACCACATGTTGAAGCAGTGGTTTGCCCGCCAGGTGATGTAGTACTTTGGGGTGTTGCGACTTCATCCGTGTGCCCTTGCCGGCAGCAAGGATGACAATATCTGTAGGCATAATCATATTCTGAATCATTTGTTTTTCAGCGCGCATTGTACGATGCGCTACCATTAAAGGGTAGATTCGGATGATTACCGGCGCATGACTCAGATGAAAAGCTATTTTGTTGACAAAAAAAGGGTGGCTAAATGCCACCCTTTTAAATATCGTCATTCTTTTATCGAAAATATCAGCCCTTACCTAACTTCCTGCGCAGTTGTTCAATCGTCCGCAACTGTGCGGCCGCAGCTGCAAGCTCCGATATCGCCCTTGAATAATCGAACTCACCGCTCTGATTTGAAATTTCGTGCTCTGCCTGTGATTTTGCTTCCAGGGCGGCCGCTTCATCAAGGTCATCGGCACGCAATGCTGAGTCCGCCAGAATGGAAACCCTGTCCGGTTGAACTTCGAGATAACCGCCCGACAGGTAATAAAGCTCTTCTTCACCGTTTTGCAGGATGATACGAACCGGGCCGGGCTTCAGGTCGGTTAGCAGCGGTGCGTGGCCAAACGTCACACCCAACTCACCCTGCGAGCCGGTAGCAACAACCATTTCAACCAGCCCTGAGTAAAGGGACTGGTCTGCACTTACTATGTCGCAATGAACTGTCATAGACATATTGTATCGCTCTTTCTAGCCTCTGGAATACTTACAGCTTTTTGGCTTTTTCCACTGCTTCGTCAATGGAGCCAACCATATAGAAAGCCTGCTCTGGCAGGTTGTCATAATCACCGGCCAAAATGCCTTTAAAGCCTGCAATGGTATCTTTCAGAGAGACGTATTTACCCGGCGAACCGGTAAACACTTCCGCAACATGGAAAGGTTGTGACAAGAAGCGTTCGATCTTACGGGCGCGGGCAACCACTTGCTTGTCTTCTTCAGACAGTTCGTCCATACCCAGAATCGCAATAATGTCTTTCAGCTCTTTATAACGCTGCAGTACGGTTTGAACGCCACGTGCCACTTCATAATGCTCGGTACCAATAATTAACGGATCAAGCTGGCGAGAAGTGGAATCCAGAGGGTCTACCGCAGGGTAAATACCCTTGGATGCAATATCACGGCTCAATACAACAGTGGAGTCGAGGTGAGCAAAGGTCGTTGCAGGTGAGGGATCCGTCAAATCATCCGCAGGTACATAAACCGCCTGAACAGAGGTAATAGAACCCGTTTTGGTGGAAGTAATACGCTCTTGCAAGACACCCATTTCTTCCGCCAGCGTCGGCTGGTAACCCACCGCAGAAGGCATACGGCCCAATAGTGCAGAAACCTCGGTTCCGGCAAGTGTGTAACGGTAGATGTTATCAACAAACAGCAGTACATCTTTGCCTTCGTCACGAAACTTTTCAGCCATTGTCAATCCGGTCAGCGCCACACGCAATCTGTTTCCTGGTGGCTCGTTCATCTGACCGTAAACCATAGCTACTTTTGATTCGCTTGGTGTTTCAACATTCACAACTCCGGATTCCTGCATCTCGTAGTAGAAGTCATTCCCTTCACGAGTACGCTCACCCACACCGGCAAATACAGACAGACCGGAGTGCTCGGTTGCGATGTTGTTAATCAATTCCATCATGTTAACGGTTTTACCTACACCGGCACCACCGAACAGGCCAACCTTACCACCCTTGGCAAACGGGCAGACCAGGTCGATTACCTTGATCCCGGTTTCCAGCAGGTCCGCAGAAGCCGACAGTTCGTCATAGGCTGGTGGTTTGCGGTGAATGGAGGCGCGTTCTTTTTCGCCAATTTCACCTTTTTCATCAATCGGGTTACCCAGTACATCCATGATGCGACCCAACGTCTCGATACCCACAGGCACCTTGATCGGGCCATTGGTGTTGCTGACCGCCAGACCACGACTTACACCTTCGGAAGAACCCATGGCAATGGCGCGAACCACACCATCACCCAGTTGCTGCTGGACCTCCAGAGTCAGACCTTTCTCATCAACCATCAAAGCGTCATATACACTGGGAACCTGATCGCGTGGGAATTCCACGTCAATCACCGCACCAATGATTTGTACGATACGTCCGCTACTCATTTCCAGTTCCTCTTTCTGTGTGGACAGCTATAACACTGACCCCATTTCTAAATTAAATTTGTTAAACCGCAGCCGCACCGCCAACAATCTCAGACAGTTCCTGAGTAATTGCCGCCTGGCGGGCCTTGTTATAAATCAGCTGTAATTCGTCGATCAGTTCGCCCGCATTTTCTGTTGCGTTTTTCATTGCGATCATTCGTGAAGCCTGTTCACAGGCCTTGTTCTCCACAACACCCTGAAAAACCTGAGACTCCACATAGCGCACCAGCAAACCGTCCAGCAGTTCCTGAGCATCAGGCTCATAGAGATAATCCCAGTGGTGGGAGAGCTTCTCATCTTCTGCCTGTTGCAAGGGCAACAGCTGATCAACACTTGGCGATTGTGTCATGGTGTTGACAAACTCGTTGCTGACCACGTACAGCAAATCGATTTTGCCGTCGTCGTAAGCATCGAGCATCACCTTCACGCCGCCAATCAAATCGTTGGCCACCGGCTCGTCACCAATATCTTTCACCGCGGCAACAACATTGCCACCCATACTGGCAAAAAACGCAGATGCCTTGTTGCCAATAGTGCAAAGATCAATTTCCACATCCTGATCAGACCAGGCTTTCATTGACCGAATCACTTCCTTGAACAGGTTGGTGTTTAAACCGCCACAAAGGCCGCGATCGGTAGAAACAATAATGTAGCCGACACGCTTGACTTCGCGCTGCTCCATATACTGGTGCTTGTATTCAGATACTGCATTGGCAATATGGCCAACGACCTGGCGGATACGATTCGCATAGGGCTTACCCACCGACATACGGTCCTGCGCACGGCGCATTTTACTTGCGGCCACCATTTCCATTGCACTGGTGATTTTCTGAGTGCTCTGAATACTGGCGATTTTTGTTCTGACTTCTTTTCCGACTGCCATAACTTATCTCTGATTCTCTAGCAGATGGGGGACATGAATCCCCCTCTTCAGTGTTACCAGGTTTGAGTGGCTACAAATTTATCGAGCGCCGCTTTATAACCCGCTTCGATATCAGCATTCCAGTCGCCGGAATCGTTAACTTTGTTAATCAAGTCACCGTGCTCGGCTTTTACATAAGAGAGCAGGGCAGATTCAAAATCACCGACCTTGTTGACTTCGACATTTTTCAGATAGCCGTTCTCTGCGGCGTAAACCACCAGGCCCATCTCGGCAACACTCAATGGCGAGTACTGCTTTTGCTTCATCAGTTCGGTAACTCGCTCACCGTGATCAAGCTGCGCTTTGGTTGCTTCATCAAGATCCGAGGCAAACTGTGAAAAGGCGGCCAGTTCACGATACTGTGCCAGTGCCGTACGAATACCGCCCGACAGTTTTTTCATGATTTTGGTCTGAGCTGCACCACCCACACGAGATACAGAAATACCCGCATCCATCGCAGGGCGTATACCGCCGTTAAAGCTGTCCGAATCAAGGAAAATCTGACCATCCGTAATTGAAATCACGTTAGTCGGTACGAAAGCAGATACGTCGCCCGCCTGTGTTTCAATAACCGGCAGCGCTGTCAAAGACCCTGTTTTGCCCTTCACTTCACCATTGGTGAACTTCTCGACATAGTCGGCATTAACACGTGCGGCGCGCTCCAGCAGGCGGGAATGCAAATAGAACACATCACCCGGGTAGGCTTCACGTCCTGGCGGGCGGCGCAACAGCAGGGAGATTTGACGGTAGGCCCAGGCCTGCTTGGTCAAATCATCATAAATAATCAGGGCATCCTGACCGCGGTCACGGTAGTATTCACCCATGGTGCAACCGGCAAAAGGCGCCAGGAATTGCATTGAAGCAGGGTCCGATGCTGTCGCGGCAACCACAATGGTGTGATCCATTGCACCATGCTCTTCCAGCTTGCGTACAACTGCCGCGATAGAGGAAGCCTTCTGGCCTACTGCAACGTAGATACACTTAATACCGGAACCTTTCTGGTTGATAATCGCATCAACCGCAATGGCTGATTTACCAATCTGGCGGTCACCAATAATCAGTTCACGCTGGCCCCTGCCAATTGGCACCATCGCATCAATCGCTTTAAGGCCGATTTGAACCGGCTGATCAACCGATTGACGGGCAATTACACCCGGCGCAACCTTTTCAAGTGCATCTGTCAATTTAGTGTTGATCGGACCCTTACCATCAATCGGGTTGCCCAGTGTATCAACAACGCGGCCCTCCAGCTCTGGGCCAACCGGTACTTCAAGAATACGGCCTGTACACTTGGCTTTCTGGCCTTCGGCCAGAGATTGGTAGTCACCGAGAACCACCGCGCCAACAGAGTCGCGCTCAAGGTTCAGGGCCATGCCATAAACACCGCCTTCAAATTCAATCATCTCACCATACATAACGTCGGCAAGACCGTGGATACGAATTACACCATCAGATACGGAGACAATCGTGCCTTCGTTCTGGGCTTCCGATGAAACATCGAGCGTATCAATTCGCTGCTTGATAATTTCACTGATTTCGGATGGATTCAGTTGTTGCATGTTCTGTTCCTCAAGCTCTATAGCCCTACGGGATAGGCACTACGAATTTAATGCTTCGGCAAGTTTCGCCAACCGGCCACGAATACTTCCATCAATCACTGTGTCGCCGGCACGCACAATGGCGCCACCCAGCAAACGCTTGTCGATGGATACCTGCAGGTTAACGTCACGGTCAAGTTTGGTTCGCAATGCGCTGGCCAGCTTCTCCTGTTGTTCCGACGTTATCTCTCCTGCTGATACCACATCAACATCAATGGATTTTTCGCGGTTCGCTTTTAACACTTCAAACTGCTGCTGGATAGCCGGCAGTAATTTTAAACGACGATTTTCAGCCAAGACGCCGATAAAGTTGCGGCCCTGCTCGTTAAGAGCATCACCACAAATCTCAATCAACTGTTTTGCCTGTTGATCAGCCGTGTAGTTTGGCGAGCTCAGTAATTTTTCAACTTCACTCTGCTGTGCTACGGCAGCAACAACCCCAAGGCTGTCTGACCAACCCTGCAGTTCACCTTTGGCAGCTGCGTACTCAAACGCTGCTTTGGCATAGGGCCGAGCCAGTGTGCTCAATTCCGCCATGTCAGATCTCTCACCTCAAGTGGGGGTTACAGTTGTTCCGCCAGCTTGTCGACCAAGCTGCGGTTGGCTTTTTCATCAACAGATGCTTCGAGCACTTTCTCTGCACCAAGCAGAACCAGGGTGGCCACTTTAGAGCGCAGCTCTTCTTTGGCACGGTTTACTTCCTGCTCGATTTCAGCCTCGGCTGCTGCTTTCAGGCGGTCGCCCTCAGCCGTAGCCTGCTCTTTAGCTTCATCAATAATCTGGTTCGCACGCTTGTTTGCCTGGTCAATAATGGCAGCGGCTTCCTGTTTAGCTTCTTTCAGCTGATCAGTTGCTTTTTCCTGCGCCAGTTCAAGATCGCGGGACGCGCGATCAGCGGCATCAAGACCGTCAGCAATTTTCTTCTGACGCTCTTCCATCGCACCAATCAGTGCGGTCCATACAAATTTCTTGCAGAACCAGATAAAGAACAGGAAGGAAATCAGCTGCCCGATCAGGGTCAGGTTAATATTCACACCAACACCTCATTCTTGGAGTTAGATAAAAGAATCGGGGTGGTCAATTAACCGGCGTATACAGCAAAGATCAGGTACATGCCGATACCAACACCAATCATTGGGATCGCATCGATCAGACCCGCCAACAGGAACATTTTACCCTGTAGCATTGGTCCCAATTCAGGCTGACGAGCAGTGCCTTCCAGCAGCTTGCCACCCAGCAGACCCATACCAACAGCGGCGCCAAGAGCACCAAAACCAACCATAATAGCGGCGGCAACCAAGATGAGTTCCATGTTTATCTCCTACCTTTTTATAAGTAATAAAAGTTAATAAAAAAATTAATGATCTTCGTGCGCCATACTGAGGTACACGACGGTCAAAACCATAAAAATAAATGCCTGCAATGTAATCACCAGAATATGGAATACCGCCCAACCCCACTGCAGAACACCACCAAAGGCGCCCAACAGCCAGCCAGCACTGTACATCATGGCAATCAGAATAAAGATCATTTCCCCGGCATACATATTGCCGAACAACCGCAAACCGAGAGAGAAAGGTTTGGCCAACAGACCAACCAGCTCGAGAGCCAGGTTGATAGGAACAAAGATTGCCTGAACAACAACATTTTTGGCGCTGAACGGCTGCAGGGTCAACTCACCAACAAAGCCACCGATACCTTTAACCTTAACACTGTAATAGAGAATCATACCAAACACAGCCAGCGCCATGCCCAACGTGATATTGGGGTCTGTCGACGGCACAATTTTCTGGAAATGAACACCACCAAAAGACATCAACCAGGGCACCACATCTACCGGGATCAAATCCATCAGGTTCATCAGAAAAACCCAGACAAAAATGGTCAGAGCCATCGGTGCAACCCAAGGGTTACGACCATGAAAACTGTCTTTAACCGTGCCATCAATAAACTCAACCATGAGCTCAACAAAGTTCTGCCAACCGGACGGAATATCGGAACTGGCACGCTTGGCGGCCATACGAAAAAGAAAGCAAAATAAAAGACCAAGACCGATTGACCAACCCAGACTATCGACATTGAAGGACATAAAACCCATTTCGGCCGCTTCCTGAGCATTATGAGCAAAACTCCAGCCGTGCTCTGGATGATTACCGTAAGTCAGGTTTGTCAGGTGGTGCTGGATATATTCCGCACCGGTCTGCTGGGTATCGCCTGCCATTCTTTCTCTCTCAACACCTATAAAAGGTTATGGGTTGCTATTTGCCTGCAATACCCTGGCGGCACTACAGACATACACAATTATCATTGCCACGTAACCAAAAAAAACCGCGGGTACATGCAAGGGCTGAATAAACACAAAAACCAGCGCAAACATGGTTGCCGTTATCAGCAACTTTCCCGCCTGCCCCTTGTACATGGCATTCAAAACTCTGGGGGTTTGCCGGGCACCGGAATAGCGAAAAGCCATTCGGGCAAACCAGGCTTGCGGAACTATATGCACCACACCACCGATTAGCACAGAGGTTGCGGCCGTCAAATCGAAAACCGATATCGATATTACCAGCACAATTAAACACAGCAACTGGACTATCACTATCTGCTTCAAAGGCGGCACGCCAATGGTGGACATCAAAACCACCTTTCCGCACTCTCGCCCGAGGTTTCTAACAGGAGGCTCCTCGAGCGGGCGGCAATTATAGGGATTCCCAATAGCATATTCAAGATAACAGGTAGATATGACAGGTTTTTTTCAATACTCACTGGTACCCGTTTATTTAATGTGTCCAAGTATGCCGTCCAGTTCGTCCAGACTGTTGTAGCTGAAAACCAGTTTTCCCTTACCTGAAGCGCTTTGCTGAATGCTTACAGGGGCACCAACCACTTCCGAAAGCTGGTTTTCCAGCTGCCGTGTATCAGCATCTTTTTTCTGTGTTGTTGCTGCACCTGTTTCCGATTTTTGTTGCGTTCGGCGCACAAGGGCTTCTGTTTGTCGGACCGTCAGACCTTTGCTCACGACAAGATGGGCAACATCCACTTGCTCCACACCCTCCAGTGACAACAGCGCACGGCCATGACCCATTTCAAGATCACCATGCTCCAGCAACTTGCGCACCTTCTCCTGCAAGGACATCAGCCGCATCAGGTTTGCTACCATTGAGCGGGATTTACCAACCGCATCTGCCACCTGTTGCTGGGTGAGTTCAAACTCCTGTTGCAACCGGATCAGGGCTTGAGCCTCTTCGATTGCGTTAAGGTCTTCCCGTTGAATGTTTTCTATTAGCGCCATGGCAATGGCCGCTTCATCGGGCACATCGCGAATTATTGCCGGAATCGTATCCAGTCCTGCCTGTTGAGTTGCACGCCAGCGACGCTCTCCGGCAATAATTTCATACTTATCGACACCAACAGGGCGCACAACGATAGGTTGCATAACCCCTTGCGCTTTTATTGAATTAGCCAGCTCTTCAAGCGCTTTGGGGTGCATGTCACGGCGCGGCTGGTATTTACCACGCTGCATAAACTCAACCGGCAGTTCTTTTAACAGGTCTTTGCCTGGATGGTCTGTTGTTATATCAGCACCACGCTTTCGGAGATCATTGCTGTTGTTATCGTCTGTGGTTGTATCAAGACCTAACAACGCATCAAGACCGCGCCCCAAACCTTTTCGTTTTACCATCTTTCTCAGCCTTCCGGTGTTTCGGCGGGTTGCCGCGCCGCTGTTTTGGCGCGGCGAATAATTTCTGCTGCCAGCCCCAGGTAAGCCAAAGAGCCTTTCGATTGTTTGTCATAAACCATAGCGGGCTGGCCATAACTGGGGGCTTCAGCCAGACGCACATTGCGGGGAATCGCTATGCGATATACCTTGTTCCCAAAATGGCTGCGCAGCTGTGCGGTCACTTCGTTGGTTAAACTGCTGCGCGGGTCATACATGGTTCGCAGGATACCCTCCACGTTTAAATCCGGGTTCAGGTATTTATTGATCTGCTGGACAGTATTCATTAACGCAGACAAACCTTCCAGAGCGTAGTATTCACATTGCATGGGAATAATAACGCCATCACAAGCAACCAATGCGTTAATGGTGAGCATGCTGAGAGAGGGTGGGCAGTCAATAATGATGTAGTCGAACTTGTTCTTGATGCGGTCCAGCGCATTTTTCAGCCGGATTTCACGACCGATCACCTGTAGCAACTCCACCTCTGCGGCAACCAGATCACCGTTTGCCGGAAGCACAGCAAAGGGGCTGCACTCGCAGCGCTTAATCGCCTGCTCGGCCGGTATCTCATCAATCAACACATCCAGCACAGAGGATTCAAGGGTAGATTTATTGATTCCACACCCCATGGTGGCGTTGCCTTGCGGGTCCATATCCACCATCAGAACCTTTTTACCATAGCTGGCCAGCGATGCAGACAGGTTGACGCTGGTGGTTGTTTTACCAACCCCCCCTTTCTGATTAACGATGGCAAATACTCTGCTCAAGGTGATTTCCTTTGTTTGACCAGCGCCCGGACACTGTTTGGCAGGCCCTCAATGAACCCGTTGTATTTCTATCAGATGTCGCTCTGCATCAACCCCTGGCACTATCAGCCGATGCGAACCCACGACCATATATTTTTTTGGTAGCGCGCTCAACTCCTGTTTGGGGAGTTGTCCTTTCATGGCGTAAAAGCGTCCATTTCTGCTCAACAGGTGCTGACACCGGATCACCATTTCGTCGATGCGAGTAAAGGCACGGCTCAACACACCGTCAAACGTTTCTTCCGGCTGATACATCTCCACCCGACTCTGTACCTCCTGAACATTCTCCAGACCCAGTTCATTTTTGGCCTGGAATAAAAACCGTGTTTTTTTCCCGTTGCTGTCCAGCAAAACAAACTGGCGCTCCGGATACAATATAGCCAGGGGTATACCCGGCAGGCCGGGGCCTGTGCCCACATCAATAAACCGCTTACCACAAACCAAACGGGCAATACTCAAACTGTCGAGCAAATGCAATGACAACATTTCAAGAGGATCTCGAATAGCTGTCAGGTTATAAGCCTTATTCCATTTTTGCAGCAACTCAATATAGGCAAGCATCTGCTGCTGCTGTATCTCACTGACATTCAAAGAGAGCTGTTCCAGCCCCTCCTGAAAGGCGGTTTGCAGGTAGATTGCTGACATCAATCAGGCTGTCTTCTGGCTGGTTGTGGACTTCTTCAGGTGATTTTTTTTCAGATAAATCAACAGCAGGGAAATCGCTGCTGGCGTAATCCCGGGAATCCTGGATGCTCTCGCAAGCGTTTGCGGCCGGGCGTCAGCGAGTTTCTGTCTCACCTCATTGGACAAACCTTTCACTTCACTGTAATCAAAATCTTGCGGAATTATCGTGTTCTCCTGGCGATGGAGTTTATCAACATCTTCCTGCTGACGCTCGACATAACCTGCGTACTTGGCATCAATCTCTACCTGTTCGGCTACATCTTTTGGCACCTTGGCACTGGATCCCGCAATTTCCTGAATATCCGCAAAACGCAACTGGGGCCGCTTCAACAACTCAAACAGACTGTACTCCCTGGTCGGCCTTGAACCTGTTTTTTGCTCAACCCGATCTGCCTGCACAGACCCCGCCTGCACCCAAAAGCTTTTCAGGTGCTGCTGTTCACGCTCAATCGCTTCCCGTTTCTCACAAAAAGTCCGCCAACGAACATCATCAACCAGTCCGAGTTCACGGCCTTTTTCTGTCAATCTTAGGTCGGCGTTGTCTTGACGCAACAACAGACGATATTCTGCGCGGCTGGTAAACATCCGGTAGGGCTCAGCGGTACCCATGGTAATCAGGTCATCAACCAACACGCCAATATAGGCTTCGTCGCGCCGCGGACTCCAGGGATTTTTGCTCTGAACCTGCAATGCTGCATTGGCGCCAGCCAGTAGCCCTTGCGCCGCCGCCTCCTCGTAACCGGTTGTACCATTAATCTGGCCGGCAAAGAACAATCCGTTAACAAATTTTGTTTCCAGAGAGTATTTCAGATCCTGCGGGTTAAAAAAATCATATTCAATCGCGTAACCCGGTCGCGATATATGTGCATTTTCAAACCCCTTGATGGAGCGCACCAGATTCATCTGCACATCGAACGGCAGACTGGTAGAAATACCATTGGGGTAGAGTTCGTGGGTTTTTAACCCTTCCGGCTCGATAAAAATCTGATGACTGCTTTTGTCTGCAAAGCGAACCACTTTGTCTTCTATGGAGGGACAGTAGCGTGGCCCAACCCCCTCAATAACCCCCGCGTACATCGGTGAGCGGTCCATGCCGCCTCGGATAATATCGTGGGTTAATTCGTTGGTGTGGGTGATATAACAGCAAACCTGTTCCGGGTGCTGGTCGACCGATCCCAGGAAGGACATGACAGGCCTGACGGCTTCCCCCCATTGCTCCTGCAAGCCTTCAAAATTAACACTGCGTGCATCAATTCGCGGCGGTGTACCTGTTTTCAGTCGGTCAACGCGAAATGGCAGCTCCCGCAAACGATTGGCAAGACCTATTGCTGGCGGGTCTCCGGCGCGTCCTCCTGCGTAATTCTCCATCCCTATATGGATTTTACCTCCCAGAAAGGTTCCCGCAGTCAGCACCACAGCCTTGCTGTGAAAACGCAACCCCATCTGGGTCACCGCTCCGGTAGCACGAAGACTGCCCTCTGTTTCGTCTACAATCAGATCATCCACACCTTGCTGGAAGATTGTCAGGTTCGGTTGGTTTTCAAGAGTTTCCCGAATTGCAGCTTTATACAAGGCCCGATCAGCCTGAGCCCTTGTTGCCCTTACCGCAGGGCCTTTGCGGGAATTGAGCACGCGAAACTGTATCCCGGCCATGTCGGTAGCTTCAGCCATAGCCCCACCAAGCGCATCAACTTCCTTTACCAAATGGCTTTTGCCGATACCACCAATAGCGGGATTGCAGGACATCTGACCCAAAGTATCAATATTGTGTGTTAGCAGCAATGTTTTGCAACCCATGCGCGCAGCAGCCAGGCAGGCTTCGGTGCCTGCATGTCCGCCGCCAATCACTATCACATCAAACCGATCGGGGTGATCCATAGCCATATCCAAGTTTACACAGGCGCCAAGCGGAGGCCCTGAAATCAAAAGGTCGGCCATTATACGGCATAGTGGATAAAAAATAATCGCTGTATTTTATTCAGATGAAAAGTTTGTTTTATTAAAAAGAATATTAAGTACTTTATATATTGATCTGTTTATAAGATAGATATTGTTTTTATATATAGTGCGGCACTTTTCTGTTGGTAACCTTCATTAATCTTTTAAATTCATTAGGTTAGGTAAACTTAAACCCTGTTAAAGGATGGTTTTAAAGCTGCTGACAGGCCGTTATTTTTTTGTGCATAAGTGGCACACTTATACACAGGGGAAAAAGATGGCAGGTTATCCACAAAACGATGCAAGGCTTTCAAGCCTGTTTTTCCTGTGGGTTATCCACAACTTATTCTTTTTTGTGGGTAAACTGTTTGAAACCTTTTAGTGTTTGTCTGGAAGTGAGGAAACAGGGGGGTGGATTGCCGATGTTATGGCTGTATAAAGTTAAAACGCTTTAGTTTAAACAATCCGGGCAACTGGTTTATGATGTCTGCGTTGGGTTCGTTTGGACAGCAGGTAGTATAAAAATAACCAAAACCATACAAATGAAAAGGTGCGGATGATGAAATGTAATGTGGGTAAGGCAGACAGAATATTCAGGGTTGTTGCAGGGCTTTCCATTATTGCTGCGGGTATTTATTTTAAATCCTGGTTTGGCATTATTGGTGTTGTTCCTCTTGTCACGGCTTCGCTCCGTTGGTGCCCGCTCTATATCCCGTTTGGCTTTTCTTCCGGGAAGTAGGCATTACGAGTACGGGGTTAATGTATTGCCGGGCCGTTGTTGATTGGGATGTCAAATAACAGCCATATTAACCGTCCATGCGTTGCCTTACGGCTGCTTTTTCTATAGAATCGCCCGCCCTTCAGCTGATACTGAAACAGCTGAATACAGAATTTAAAAAGATTGATGGAATTAGAGCCATGAAAAGAACTTTCCAACCCAGTGTATTGAAACGCAAGCGCAACCACGGTTTTCGTGCTCGTATGGCTACCAAAAATGGTCGTCTGGTGATCAAGCGCCGTCGTGCGAAAGGCCGTAAACGCCTGGCTGCCTAGTTTTAACGCCTATCGCCACAGCAGCATGCCTCTGCTGCTGTGGCCGGGCAGTTACTTCGTGCCCATGATGTCTTTCAGTCGTGAAAATCGCCTTCTCAACAGCAAAGAGTTTCAGGCTGTATTTGATCACAATGATTATCGGGTTGCTAACCCGAACCTTCTTTTACTGGCCAAGCCAAACTTTTTGGGTCACCCCCGTCTGGGGATGGTTGTTGCCAAAAAAAACATCCGTAGAGCGGTAGATCGCAACAGGGTAAAACGGGTTGTGCGCGAGACTTTCAGGCATCGCCAGCAGAAACTTGGTGGTGTTGATGTTATTTTTCTGGCGCGCAAGGGTATGGGTGACTTACCCCGTGAGCAACAAACAGAGCTGCTGGAAAAGAGTTGGCGAAAGTTGGCAGGCAGACTCGTCGAGGCACAAAAAAAAGGTGTTCAGCTATGAAAACTTTTTTTCTGCTGCTTATTAAAGGCTATCAATACCTGTTGAGTCCGTTATTGGGGAACAATTGTCGTTTTTATCCGAGCTGTTCTGATTACTCACGAGAAGCGATTGAAAGGTATGGCCTTGTTAAAGGGGGGTATCTTTCCTTGCGTCGCATTGTAAAATGCCACCCCTATCACGAAGGTGGGTATGATCCCGTGCCCAAACAGGAAACTCAAACCGAGAAGATATAATTATGGATTGGCAACGCTCTCTCCTCATTGGTGCCATGGTTGCTGTGGTGTATCTGCTTTTTCTGGAGTGGAACACTTTTCAGGAGCAGCATCAACCTGCACAGCAAGCCGGTGTTTCCGAGACACTTTTGACCCCGGAGCTACCATCGGCCAGTCAGTTGCCACTTTCAGAATCAACAGGCACAGATGTTCCCTTGGGAGGGTCTGACAATAATGGGGTAAAAACGCGGGGAGACTCAATGTTTGAAACCCTGTTTACTTCAAGACTTGTCAGCGTGAAAACAGATGTGCTGGATATTCAGATAGATACACAAGGTGGGGATATTGTTCGGGCAGGTTTGCTCAAACACCGAACCACACTGGATGATGATTCTGAACCGTTTACCCTATTGAATCGTACAACGGCACAAACCTATGTTGCCCAGAGCGGTCTTATTGGAAAAGACGGAACGGATACTAAAAGCGGACGACCACTGTTTCTTGTAGCGAAGGACACTTATCAACTTAAGGATGGGCAAGATGAGTTGGTGGTTCAGCTAGTTTTGGAGAGAGGTGGCGTTACGATAACCAAAAACTTTATCTTTCGGCGCGGTGATTACCTGGTCGATCTTGTCTATGACATAGACAATCGGGGTGATGAGGGTTGGAGTGCTGGTTTGTTTGGTCAGATAAAGCGGGACAGTCAAGATGTAGCGGCAGGATCTGCCCCGGGCATGGGGGTTCAGCCTTTTTTGGGTGCTGCGTTGACGACATCTGAAGAAAATTACAAAAAAATGGATTTTGAGGATATTGCGGAAAAGCCGTTAAAAGAAACAGTTGGTGGTGGCTGGGTGGCGATGGTTCAACACTACTTTATCAGCGCGTGGATACCCGATCAGTCGACAACCAACAGCTTTAATTTGCGCAAACTGGGCGGTTCGGATCTTTATACGCTGGGTTTCACTTCACCAGCTGTATCCGTTGAACCAGGTAACAAGGGTGAAATCAGGGCGGCTTTTTATGTGGGTCCAAAAGATCAGTATCGCCTGGAAAAGATATCACCGTACCTGGATTTGACCGTAGATTATGGTTGGTTATGGTGGATAGCCAAACCGCTATTCTGGATCATGTATCAGCTTCACAATATTGTCGGGAACTGGGGTTGGTCAATTATTTTGTTGACGGTGCTGGTGAAGGCGGCATTCTTCAAGTTGTCTGCTACCAGCTATAAATCAATGGCAAAGATGCGCAAGCTGCAACCGGAAATGGCTCGTATCCGGGAGTTGTACAGTGATGATCGCCAGAAGATGTCTCAGGAAACGATGAACCTTTATAAAAAGGAAAAAGTAAACCCGATGGGTGGCTGTCTTCCTATTCTGGTTCAAATGCCGGTATTTCTGGCGCTTTACTGGGTTTTACTGGAAAGTGTAGAGTTGCGTCATGCGCCCTGGATTTTTTGGATTCAGGACATGTCAGTGAAGGATCCCTTGTTTATTCTTCCTTTGTTAATGGGTGCCAGCATGTTTATTCAGCAAAAGCTGAATCCGGCCCCACCTGATCCGACACAGGCGAAAGTCATGCAGATAATGCCAATTGCATTCACCTTTTTCTTTCTGTTTTTCCCTGCGGGCCTGGTGTTGTACTGGACGGTTAACAACACGCTTTCAATCATTCAGCAGTGGATTATTACCAGGAAAATAGAAGCCGCAGGCTGATGTTATATCTGGTGTCAGGAGTTAAGCTGGAAGCCTCTGTTATGACAGGGGCTTTTTTCTACAAACGGGTTGTCGGTAGATGGTTATGACAGACAGTCACCGCACGTCAGATAACGATACGATTGTTGCTATAGCAACGCCGCCAGGCCGTGGTGGTGTGGGCATTGTGCGAATATCCGGACAGAATATATCTTCTTTTGTCGCCGCTTTTGTGGGGAAAACACTGCAGCCGCGCACAGCTAGCTACGGACCTTTTTTTGGGGGTGGTGGCGAAGTACTGGATATGGGGGTTGCGCTGTTGTTTCCTGCCCCGAATTCATTTACGGGTGAGTCGGTTTTGGAGTTGCAGGGCCATGGTGGGCCGGTCGTGCTGGATTTGATTTTACAAAGAGCCATTGCTTTGGGCGCCCGACTTGCCAGGCCGGGAGAGTTTTCGGAGCGGGCGTTTCTCAATGACAAGATGGATCTTGCCCAGGCTGAAGCGGTGGCGGACCTGATTGACGCAAGCTCAATTCAGGCTGCTCGCAGCGCGATGCACTCCCTTCAAGGTGATTTCTCATCTCTGATTGACGAACTGGTTGAGTTATTGATCAATCTGAGAATTTATGTCGAGGCGGCGATTGACTTTCCAGAAGAAGAAATTGATTTTCTGGGGGAAGGCAAGGTAGCCGAAGACTTGCAAACAATAATCAACTCACTGGAGAGTATCTACACACAGGCTCGTCAGGGTAGTTTGATGCGGGAGGGTATGACCGTAGCAATTGCGGGAAGACCCAACGCTGGAAAATCAAGTTTGCTTAATGCGCTTGCAGGAAGGGAGGCCGCGATTGTTACCGATATAGAGGGAACAACAAGAGATGTGCTTCGCGAGCATATTCATATTGATGGCATGCCCGTTCATATCATTGATACTGCAGGGTTGCGTGATACAGATGACCCTATAGAGCAAGAGGGGGTCCGTCGCGCCTGGCAAGAGATAGAGAGGGCTGATCGGGTTCTGTTTGTGATTGATAGCAGCAAGCCTTATTCACTTGTTCCGAGAGAAAACTGGCCGGAATACTTTGATCGCTTTCCAGAAAGCAATAGCATTAGTTTTGTGTTGAATAAAATAGATCTTGCTGGGTTGACAGCCTCGTTGCGCGAGAATCGTGGCTACACGGTAATTCAATTATCGGTTAAAAAAAACCTGGGGTTGGAGTTGCTGACAACACACCTGAAAAACTGTATGGGATACGCTGGTGCTGATGCGGGTGTTTTTACAGCCAGGCGCCGCCATATTGATGCCCTGGATCGGGCGAAGCAGTTTTTGTTGAGTGGACAGGAGCAATTGCTTGGTTTTTCAGCGGGTGAGCTGCTCGCCGAGGATTTACGTCAGGCCCAACAGGCACTGGGTGAAATAACGGGTCGTTTTAGTAGTGATGATTTGTTGGGTCGCATCTTTTCGGGTTTTTGTATAGGAAAGTGACTGAAAGCCGACAAAAAGTCACCAACAACTGTTGGCTGGTGGTGTTGACGATCGGTTTTTGACGAGGAACCTGAAGAACTCGTCTGTTGACAGCTAACCCCCCGCTTGCCCACTGCATAATCACAGGTTATCCACAGAGTGATTAAAAAACAGACAGTTTTTAAAAAATAAATGTGAATTGTTTTTTATGCTTGATTTTTTATAAGACATTGAAAAACAATAACAAAATGAATTTCTTGTTGTGGAGTGATTTTTTCTTTGGGTGTGGATAAGTTTTTGTGTTGGCGCTAGACTAGCTGCCTTCTATATTGGACTGTTCGGGCCCAGTTTGGGCTCCTTCTTCAGAAGATTTATTTGAATTCTACGGTGTGTAATCGGAATTCCGGATACCTTTGTGGGTGTATGTCTGGTGGTAAATCGGTTTCTGATTGAGTGCGTAGTATGGGTATTAGCCTTAAAAATAGAATAAAAGGGGTTTTGTGTTGGCCGAAGTTTTGTGGGAAACCTGTCTTGACCGTTTGCAGGAAGAGTTACCTGAGCAGCAATTTAATACATGGATTCGCCCGCTCCAGCTCGATGCAGGGCAGGATGCGAGTAAGCTACAGCTTGTTGCGCCCAACCGTTTTGTTCAGGATTGGGTGGCTGATAAATTTCTTAATCGCATACAAGAACTGTCAGCGCAGCTTAAGGGCCACGCTTGCGAGGTGATAATTTCTTCACGGGCCGTTTCGGCTCCGGCCTTTACGACACACGATACAAGTAGCACACAACAGCCGGTTAATGGCGCCACGCCAAAAGTCCTATCGGTGCCGACACCAAACCCGACCACAAGGGTTCAGGTGAGGAAGGTGGAGCCGGAGGTTCTAGGTGGTATTCGCCACGAGAGCAACCTCAATGCAAACTTCACGTTTGATTCTTTTGTTGAAGGCAAGTCTAACCAGTTAGCGTTGGCTGCGGCGAGACAAATAGCAGAGAATCCTGGTGGCTCGTATAACCCGCTATTTATTTACGGTGGTGTCGGGCTCGGTAAAACACACTTGATGCACTCGGTAGGCAACGCGCTGCGCGCTCAAAAACCGAATGCTAAAGTTGTTTATCTCCATTCAGAGCGTTTCGTTGCCGACATGGTAAAGGCGCTGCAACTCAATGCCATTAATGACTTCAAACGCTTCTATCGTTCTGTGGATGCGCTGTTGATTGATGATATTCAATTTTTTGCCGGGAAGGGTCGCTCTCAGGAGGAGTTTTTTCATACTTTCAATGCGCTGCTCGAAGGCGGGCAGCAAATGATTCTGACCTGTGATCGTTACCCGAAAGAGGTAGATGATCTTGAGGAGCGCTTAAAGTCTCGTTTTGGTTGGGGGTTAACGGTGGCTGTTGAACCTCCTGAACTGGAAACAAGAGTCGCTATTCTGATGAAGAAGGCCCAGCAGGCCAGGGTTGACCTACCCAATGATTCGGCTTTTTTTATCGCCCAGAGAATCCGTTCAAATGTACGCGAGCTTGAAGGGGCATTAAAGCGGGTGATAGCGAGTGCTCACTTTACTGGAAAGCCAATAGGGGTGGATCTTATTCGTGAATCGCTAAAGGACTTGTTGGCTCTGCAAGATCGCCTGGTCACGATAGATAACATCCAGAGAGTGGTGACAGAATACTTTAAGGTAAAGATGTCTGATTTGCTTTCCAAGCGTCGCAGTCGTTCTGTGGCCCGGCCTCGCCAGGTTGCGATGGCGTTGGCCAAGGAACTGACGAACCACAGTTTGCCGGAAATTGGTGAAGCGTTTGGTGGTCGTGATCACACCACTGTTCTTCATGCCTGCCGAAAAATAAAAGAGCTGCAGGAAACTGATCAGGAAATGCGAGATGACATTAAGAAATTAATGCGTACACTAACCACCTGATATAAAGTTTGAAGCTGGAAAACAACCAATTACCCTATCATTTTGGAAGATGAATAATGAAATTCTCAGTATCTCGAGAAGCCCTATTAAAGCCACTACAGTTAGTAGTGGGTGTGGTGGAACGCCGACAGACACTACCAATTCTCTCAAATGTGTTGATTAGTCTTCAGGGTAATCGCCTTGAGCTAACCGGCACGGATCTGGAGGTTGAAATTGTTGGCCAGGTTGCGCTTGAGCAGGAGGGTGAAAATGGTGAAGTGACCGTTCCGGCTCGCAAGCTGGTTGATATTTGCCGTTCCTTGCCAGAGGGTGCAGTAATAAGTATCAGTGAGCAGGATGGTCGTGCTCAGATCAGTAGTGGCCGCAGCCGTTTCACTCTGGCAACCCTGCCAGCTAATGAGTTTCCCAGTGTGGATGAAGGGTCAAGCAAGCTTGATTTCGAGATTCCACAGCAAGACCTGAAATACCTGATTGACAGTACGGCTTTTGCTATGGCGCAGCAGGATGTCCGTTATTATTTAAACGGTATGCTGTGGGAGGTTGAAGGGGATACTTTGCGGGCCGTCGCTACGGATGGACACCGTCTCGCGATGGCTGAGTGCTCGGTTTCCACCAGCGCAGCAGAAAAAACGCAAGCTATCTTGCCCCGCAAAGGGGTGATTGAATTATCCCGCATGCTTGACGGTGACCAAAATATCTCCATTATGCTGGGCAATAATCACTTGAGAATTGTCACGCCTGAATATCGATTTACTTCCAAGTTGGTTGATGGTGCTTATCCGGATTATCGGCGGGTGCTGCCACAAGGAGGAAGCAAGTTGATGGAGGGTGGGAAAGATGAGCTGCGTCATGCTTTCAGTCGCACAGCTATCTTGTCCAATGAAAAATATCGAGGTGTTCGTCTGATGTTGTCTGACGGCCTTTTAAAGCTGGTTGCGAACAACCCTGAACAGGAAGAAGCGCAGGAAGAAGTCACGGTTAATTATTCAGGTGATGAGCTGGAGATAGGTTTTAATGTCAGTTATGTGCTTGATGTGCTCGGGGTTCTCAAAGGGGAGAGTGTCCGCTTTACCCTTTCCGACTCGAATAGCAGTGCGCTTGTGGAAGACCCCGCAGACAATGGTGCAACCTATGTCGTTATGCCTATGAGGCTTTAGTGTCGTTTTTCTAATCGTATTTCTTTACAGAAATGTATCTTAAAAAGCTGGACCTGCAGGGGGTTAGAAACCTTGTTGCGGTTCAGCTTTCTTTTGCACCCCGTGTAAATCTTTTTTACGGACACAACGGCAGTGGTAAAACCAGTGTGCTGGAAGCGATTTATCTTTTGGGTCGGGGGAGATCCTTTCGCACCCGAAATCCGTTAAGCGTTATGGCGAAAGATCAGGACGGCTTTATTTCGGTTGGTTATTTATCCAAAGGCTCGGGGGCCACAACCCCCGTTGGTGTGCAGCGACTCCGCAATGGCGGGTTTGTGATGCGAGTGGCTGGAGAGCCGGTTTATGCTGCATCTCATTTGGCTGATGCCGTTCCGTTATTACTGCTCAACTCGGACAGTTTTTCTTTGTTGGAGGGTGGGCCAGGTGGACGCAGGCGCTACCTTGATTGGGGTGTGTTCCACGTGGAACAAGGTTATCGAGATATCTGGAAGCGCTTCCAGAGGTCGTTGAAACAACGGAATTCTCTGCTTCGGCGTGATAGAATAGACGGTGCTTTGTTGGCTACCTGGGACAGAGAATTCGTTTCTTTGGCTGAGCAGGTTGATAGCTATCGAAAAGGCTATGCGGAAAGGTTGATACCGCTTATTAAGAAGGCTGCGAGCGATCTGGGTGGGAAAGCCATGGCTGACACGGTTAGTTTTGGTTATTACCCTGGCTGGGATACCGCGCAATCTCTGGAAAGTGTTTTATTGAGTAATAGACCGAGAGATCAGCAAAACAAGGTGACGCACCATGGGCCGCACAGGGCGGACCTCCGGGTTCGATCCGGCCGCGCCGGTGCGGCCGAGCTGCTATCCCGGGGGCAGGCAAAAGTACTGGTCAGCGCAATGCAGCTCGCACAGGGGCAGTTGTTTAAAGAGATAACAGGCCAGCAGTGCATCTATTTGCTGGATGACTTGCCTGCGGAGCTTGATGAAGAACGGCGTAAAGCTGTGGGTCGTTTGTTGATGGACCTTGAAGCGCAGGTTTTTGTTACGGGTGTTGATAAAGAAGATTTGTTAATGATCTGGCCTGAAATTAAGGCTGGTGATATAGGGTTGTTCCACGTGGAACATGGGCGGGTAATGCCTGCTGAAGTTTACATTTAATGAATATGAGCATAAGCAATGAGTGAAGAGCGGAATTACGACTCATCCAGCATTAAAGTGTTGAAGGGTTTGGATGCGGTTCGCAAACGACCCGGGATGTACATTGGTGATACGGATGATGGCACCGGGCTGCATCACATGGTGTTTGAAATCGTTGACAACTCTATTGATGAAGCATTAGCCGGACATTGCTCGGAAATACGAGTTGTCATTCATCCCGATGAGTCTGTTTCGGTCTCTGACAATGGGCGCGGCATTCCCACAGAAGAGCACGAGGAGGGCGTTTCCGCGGCTGAAGTTATCATGACTGTGCTACATGCTGGCGGAAAGTTTGATGATAACACTTATAAAGTGTCAGGAGGTCTGCACGGTGTTGGGGTTTCAGTGGTCAACGCATTATCCGCAGAGCTGCGACTGACCATTCGCAGGGAAGGAGAGGTTCATGAGCAGGTATATCGTCACGGTGTGCCTGAAGCGCCGCTGTCGGTTGTGGGCGAAACAACAGAGACTGGGACAGAAGTTCACTTTATCCCGTCACCAGAAACCTTCAACAACATCAAATTCCATTACGATATCCTTGCAAAACGGTTGAGAGAGCTGTCTTTTCTGAATTCAGGTGTTCGCATTGTATTGAAAGATGAGCGTTCAGGGGCGGAAGATGTTTTTGAGTATGAGGGTGGTTTGAGAGCCTTTGTGGAATACCTGAACACAAACAAAACAACGGTTAATCAGGTCATGCATTTCAGCACCCAGCGAGAAGATGGCATTGGTGTTGAGGTGGCTTTGCAGTGGAATGACAGTTTCCAGGAGAATATTTTTTGTTATACCAATAATATTCCTCAACGGGATGGTGGTACTCACCTGGCAGGTTTTCGAGGTGCGCTAACACGCGGTTTAAATACCTATATCGAGAAAGAGGGTATTGCCAAAAAGGCCAAGGTGAACACAACAGGTGATGATGCTCGAGAAGGCTTAACGGCTATTATTTCGGTGAAGGTTCCTGACCCCAAGTTTTCTTCCCAAACCAAAGACAAGTTGGTAAGTTCAGAGGTGAAGAGTGCTGTTGAACAGGAAATGGGAGACAAGTTTAATGACTTCTTGATGGAGAACCCACAGGAAGCAAAAAATATTGTTACAAAAA
The DNA here is from genome assembly GCA_024234435.1 of Pseudomonadales bacterium. Taxonomy (NCBI): domain Bacteria; kingdom Pseudomonadati; phylum Pseudomonadota; class Gammaproteobacteria; order Pseudomonadales; species Pseudomonadales bacterium. The sequence continues at coordinate 370,950 of JACKOF010000002.1, read as the reverse complement.
TGCTCGATGCTGCCAGGGCAAGGGAGGCGGCGCGTAAGGCGAGGGAGATGACTCGCCGAAAAGGGGCGTTGGATATTGCCGGACTACCGGGGAAACTGGCGGATTGCCAAGAAAAAGATCCTGCATTATCAGAGCTTTACCTTGTGGAGGGTGACTCTGCGGGGGGGTCGGCGAAGCAAGGGCGTGACCGACGCACCCAGGCGATTTTGCCGTTAAAAGGTAAAATCCTTAATGTTGAAAAGGCTCGTTTTGACAAAATGTTGTCCAGTGCAGAGGTGGGTACTTTGATTACTGCTCTGGGTTGCGGAATAGGCGCAGAAGAATTCAACCCTGAAAAGCTGCGTTATCACACCGTGCTGATAATGACGGATGCGGATGTGGATGGGTCTCATATTCGTACCCTATTACTGACATTCTTTTTTCGGCAAATGCGAGAGCTGATTGAACAGGGACACATATATATTGCCCAGCCACCACTCTACAAGATCAGTAAAGGAAAACAGGAGCAATACCTCAAGGATGATCAGGCATTAACTGATTTTTTGACCCAGACAGCACTGGAAGGCAGCAGTTTACATGTAAATGCTGATGCTCCGGGGATCACAGAAGCAGCACTGGAGGGGTTGGTTGGAGAATACCGCCACACCATGTCCATTATTGAAAGGATGTCACGGGTTTATCCCCAAGAAGTATTGGAAGCATTGATCTACCTCCCTGTGATGGAAAAAGACTTGTTGGCAGATCAGAGTGCTGTTGAAAAGTGGTGCCAGGCTCTGGCTGTAAGTATGGAAGATTATTCGTCCGGTAGTCATCGCTATCAGGTTTTTTCACAAGAAGATGCAGAGCGGCACATATTTTTGCCGTGTGTTGAGATAACTGCGCATGGTGTTGCTGATAACTATTTGTTAAATAAAGATTTTTTCTCATCTGGTGAGTATCGTATCATTGTTGCTCTTGGGCAGAAACTGCAAGGCCTAATTGAAGAGGGGGCATACATTCAACGGGGAGAACGCAGCGCTGCCGTTACGGATTTCGCTGATGCCCTTGAGTGGTTAATGGATGAATCCCGCCGTGGTTACAGTATCCAGCGTTACAAAGGACTGGGTGAGATGAATCCGGAACAATTGTGGGAAACTACGATGAATCCTGAAACCCGAAGAATGCTGAAAGTCACGATTGAGGATGCCATAGCCGCTGATCAGATGTTTACCACGTTGATGGGTGATCAGGTAGAGCCTCGAAGGGAGTTTATTGAAACCAATGCCCTGGCGGTTTCCAACCTTGATATTTAGCGGATCTTCGATATAGAAAGGCCTGTAATATATTGATATTCAGGCCTTTTTTGTGAGGTGCGCGTGTCATTCGTCGTGCTGGCTCCAGATGTCGCGATCGGTCTTGCGGCGTTTCTTTTGGCGGCGATCTTCTTTACCGGGTTCGAAGCGAACATCGACACGGCGGTCAGAAGTTGTCCGGCGCTGATTTTTTCTGCGCTCCTGACCGTTGCGTTTCCCGTTATCAAAAGCACTCATACGAAGTACCTCTCTGATTCCCTTCAGTTTATGTAAGCTGTGCTTTAGCCGCCAGAACGATAGGTCAAGAATGTGACAGGGTTTGCTGTGTACTCTCAATCCATGTCTGGACTTCATGGGTCAGTGTACGGCTATCGGTGTTAGCGCTGCTTATGGCGGGCCCAATAACCAGATGAATGACGCCAGGTCGTTTGATAAATTTTCCCACCTCCCAGCAATAACCGGCGTTGTGAGCCACCGGAATTACCGGGACTTGCGCAGCAATTGCCAGAGAAGCGCCGCTGCGGGCGTATTTCCCGGTAGTACCGAAGGGCACGCGAGTGCCTTCAGGGTAAACCAACACATTATTGCCTTGTTTCAAGCGCTGAAGGCCTTGCTCTTGCACCTGCTTCATGGCTTTTCTGGGATTATCCCTATCGATGGCAATCGGGTGCATAAAATATAACCCCCAGCCGAAAAAGGGAATTTTGAACAGTTCTTTCTTTAATATTGTACTGACTGGCCTCAGAATGCGTTGCAGATAGTAAGTTTCCCAGCTGGACTGGTGTTTCGACATGATGACAGCGGGTGTTTTTGGCAGGTTTTCCAGGCCTTCGATTCGCAGTTTTATACCACAGGACAGGTTCAGCCAGCGAACAACCAGAGCATTGGCCCAGGTAACGATATTCTGGCGCATTCGATAAGGCATAATTGCGCCGATTGTGCAGCCAAAAGTGGCGAAAACGATAACAATGGGGATGTAACCAGCGTAAAAGAGAATTGATCGAATGAGTGGCATTTTATTCCCGTCAGGTATGGTTTTGTTGCGTAATCAGATGTTTTGCTGCCGTGGCAAGGTCTTCAAAAACCTGAGTATGTTTGATTCTTGAATCACGGTGCCCGGCCAGTTTTTTTTCGGTGTCTGCTCCCTTTCCAGTGCGAACCAGTATAGGCAGGCAGTTTCTTGCGATCCCGGCTTCAAGATCACGTAGACTGTCACCAATAACAACGGCACCTGTCAGTTCAGCCTTCAGTTCTTCGGCGATTGTATCGAGTAAACCGGCAGCGGGTTTTCGACAGTTGCAGCCGTCATCCGGTTTGTGGGGGCAATAGAAAATGCCGGCAATCTCGCCCCCGGCATCATTAACAAGTTCGTTCAGTCGAGCGTGCATGGCTTCCAGCTCATCCAGATCAAAATAACCTCTACCGAGCCCGGACTGATTCGTTGCCACTGCAACGGTAAAACCGGCTTGATTCAAACGCGCGATCGCTTCAATACTACCTTCAATCGGCAACCATTCTGCCAGGCACTTTATATACTCGTCGGAATCACGATTGATTACGCCATCCCGGTCGAGAATGACCAGTTTCATTTTGCCTGCTTCATTTTGAGGGTGCCAGCAGTGAAATATCAGCTACTTCCAGAAACAGGCTTCTTAATTTATGGAGGAGATTCAGGCGATTGTTGCGCACCGCTTCGTCATCGGTCATGACCATGACGTCATCAAAAAATTGATCAACCGGTTTTTGCAATTGAGCCAGTTTGGTCAGTGCATCAGTATAGCGGCGCTCACGAAGGAGAGGCTCGACCTTGTCTGCCAGTACAGAGAGGTCTGCGGCTAATGTTTGTTCAGCTCCCGCCTCCAGCAGTGCCGGGTTGATTGACAAAGAGGTATCAATAGCACTCTGCTTGCTCAAAATATTGGAAACCCGTTTGTTTGCTGAAGCAAGCGCTGCTGCTTCCGGCAATTGACTGAAAGCATGAACAGCTTGCACACGCTGATGAATATCCAGGGGTTTTGACAATTGTTTGGCAGCCACTGACTGAAATACTTCGGAGGCGATTTTTTCATCTTCATACCATGACTTGAAACGGTCTAGCATGTAAGTGAGCACTTCCTCACAAAGTGTTTCTGTGGCTGCCAGATCACCGTGTTGCTTAATCGCCAGGCTCAATGCTTCCCGTAAATCGAGATCAATTTCTTTCTCCACCACAATACGCAGCACACCCAGGCTGGCACGGCGGAGTGCAAAGGGGTCCCGGGAGCCGGAAGGCTTCTGACCAATACCAAAGATTCCCGCCAGGGTGTCAAGCCTGTCGGCAAGAGCCAGCGTTGCGCCAATGGCCGTCGCCGGAATTTTGTCCCCGGCAAATTTAGGCAGGTATTGCTCGTAAAGTGCTTCGGCTACCTCGCGGTCCTCTCCGTCATTGATTGCGTAGTAGCGGCCCATAATGCCCTGAAGCTTGTCGAACTCGCCAACCATATCACTGACAAGATCGGATTTACTGAGCTCGGCAGCACGTTGTGCTTTTTCCGGATCAGCGCCAACAGTGGCCGCCAGAGCAATAGATAGCCTCGCTACACGCTCGGTTTTATCAAAAACCGACCCCAGCCTGGACTGAAATACAATGTTTTTCAGACTTTCACGTCTCTCTGCCAGGGAGGTTTTTAAATCCGTTTTGTAGAAAAAATCGGCATCAGCGAGTCGGGGGCGAATAACCCGTTCATTGCCTCTGATAACTTGTGATGGGTCTTTGCTGTCTATATTGGCAACGGTAACAAAAAGAGGTAGTAACTGATCACGATCATCAACCAAGTGAAAGTACTTCTGGTGCTCTTTCATTGAGGAAATAAGCGCTTCGGAAGGCACCTCAAGGAATCGTTTATCAAACTCCCCTGCCAGGGATACGGGCCACTCGTTAAGCGCTGTGACTTCGTTGAGCAGGTCTTCATCAATGACTGCCGTTCCTCCAGCACTTTCCGCACAGGATTGTATACCGTTTCGAATTCGCTCACGGCGCTCATCAAAATCAGCAATGACAAAGGCGGCGCGCAAATCATCTACATAACTGCCAGGAGAATTGATCGCGACTTCTCCCGGGCCGTGAAATCGATGGCCCTGAGAGGTATTGCCTGTCGCCAGCCCCATGATGGTTGCTGTTATAACGTCTGGCCCCAGCAGCATCACAACCCAGTGAACCGGGCGTACAAACTCCTCTCGTTGTGCTCCCCAGCGCATGCGCTTCGGGATGGGTAGTGCCGCGAGTGCTGTCTCTATGATTCCGGGCAGCAAAACGGTCGACGACAGGCCCTGTTCGGTTGCGCGATAACAGAGTTTGTCCTGTTTGCCGTCATTTTCGACGTATTCGAGTAACACGTCCAAAGCGATACCGTTTTTACTGGCAAAGGCTTCAGCGGCACGGGATGGTTGGCCGCTTTCATCAAACGCCACTTTGGTTGGCGGCCCCCAGGCGATGACCTCTTTACTGGGCGCTTGCTGGTCGAGAGATTCAACCATGACAGCCAGGCGCCGGGGTGTTGCAAATGTTTGTACCCCGGCAAACCCCAGGCCTGAATCTGCGAGTTGTTTTACGATAGATTCCCTGAAGGCCTCTATCAGTGACAACAAGGCTTTTGGTGGCAATTCTTCAGTACCGATTTCTACGAGAAAATCTGCGCCTGGCACGGTAGTGTGACTCATGGTTTTTGTTTCCGGGTTCATGCCTGTTGCTCCACTTGCTGTTTTATTTCGTTGGCAAGTTCCGGTGGAGCCAGCGGGAAGCCAAGTGCCAGCCGCGAATCAAAATAGGCTTGCGCTACTGCGCGTGCAAGGGTCCGTACTCGCAGAATAAAGCGCTGTCTTTCGGTAACAGAGATAGCGTGGCGGGCATCCAACAGGTTAAATGCGTGGGAGGCCTTCATGACCATTTCATAAGCCGGCAGGGGCAGACCTCTGTCAATAAGTCGCTGGCTTTCCCGCTCATAAGTATCAAAGCTTTGAAAGAGGAAGTCGACGTCCGCTTCTTCAAAGTTGAAGGCTGACATTTCTACCTCATTCTGGTGGAAAACATCACCGTAGGTTACCTTGCCGGCGGGGCCACAAGTCCACACCAGATCATAAATACTGTCAACGCCCTGTAAGTACATGGCGATTCGCTCAAGGCCATAGGTAATTTCCCCGGTAACCGGGTAGCATTCCAGTCCGCCGACTTGTTGAAAATAGGTAAACTGGGTGACCTCCATACCGTTGAGCCACACTTCCCAACCCAGTCCCCAGGCGCCCAGGGTTGGCGATTCCCAGTTGTCTTCAACAAAGCGGATATCGTGAATCATTGGGTCGACACCCAACTCCCGCAATGAGTCCAGATATAATTCCTGAATGTTGGCTGGTGACGGCTTTAACACAACCTGGAACTGATAGTAGTGCTGGAGGCGGTTGGGGTTTTCGCCATAGCGGCCATCTGTGGGGCGACGACAAGGTTGTACATAGGCGCTGTTCCAGGTTTCCGGTCCGATGGCGCGCAGAAAAGTCGCCGGATGAAAGGTGCCTGCGCCCACCTCCATATCCAGTGGTTGCAAAATGACGCAGCCGTTGCGCGCCCAGAATTGTTGCAAAGCCAGAATCAGGCCCTGAAAGGTTGAAACATCGGGTGTGGTTTGTGGCACCTTTTATCCCCTGCGGATATACAAAGCAGGCAATTATAAGGTGCGAACCCGCCGATAGTAAGGGTTTACCGTTTAGTCCAGAGGGTTTTTCTTGTAAGCTCCCTCCCACGAAGAAGAGCGGACAGCCATGAAAGTATTGTTGGCAAAAACATTGATTCTGATTATTGGGTTATTACCACTGGGGCTGGCTCGTGCACTGGGAGCATTCATTGGTGAGCTGAATTACTTACTGAACAGCAAAGGTGCTCAGGTTGCGGTTACGAATATAAGGCTCTGCTTCCCCGAGTTATCGGCAGGACAACAGCAGCGATTAGTACGCGCCAGTATGCGTGAATGGGGTAAAACCTTTTTTGAGACGCCGGTGGTATGGCAAAGGTCCGAGGACTGGTTGCGTCGTCATATTGTCCACTCCACCAATCAGCAGTTGATGGACCGATGCCTGTCGGGAGACAAGGGCATTATCATGATTGCACCGCACCTGGGAAACTGGGAGGCGCTTGGTCTGCATATTGCCACAATTATACAAATGACATGCCTCTATCAGCCACCGCGGCAGCAGGAACTGGAGGCGTTGGTTAAAAAGGCGCGAAGCCGTAGCGGCACCAAGCTGGCACCAACTAATCGGCGCGGTGTGATCGCACTGGTAAAAGCACTGCGCGAAGGCGAGTTGACGGGTATTTTACCAGATCAGGTTCCTCAGCAGGGAGCGGGTGTCTTCGCCCCGTTCTTTGGTGTGCCGACGTTGACCATGACATTGCTTCAGAATCTTCTCAAAAGCACTGGCGCAACACCAATTGTGGCGGCGGCAAAGCGAGTACCTGGCGGTTTTGAAATTATCTATATGGAGCCGGATCAGCAGATTTATGCGGAGGATCCGGTTGTGGCGGCCTCGGCTTTGAATCGTTGTGTGGAGCAGATTGTGCGTCTGTTTCCAGAGCAGTACCAGTGGGAGTACAAGCGATTCAAAAAGCGGCCGGAAGGTGAACCAAAGGTTTACTGACGGTGGAAGCAGAAAGAAAAGAGGGCAGGAGCATGAAGCGCTTGATAGCAGGGGTTGTTTTAATAATCTTGGCGGGTTGTGAAACAGCTTACTACGGTGCCTGGGAAAAACTGGGTGTTGAAAAAAGAGATATCCTGGTAGATCGAATTGAAAATACCCAGGAAGCCCAGCAGGAGGCGCAAGAAGAATTTAAAGATGCTCTGGAACAATATCGCGCAGTGGTCAATTTTGATGGTGGTGATCTTGAAAAACTGTATAACAGGCTGAGTGCGGAATACGAAGACAGTGAAGCAGCGGCGAAAGCCATCGCAAAACACATAGAGTCGGTTGAACGTGTGGCGGAAGACCTCTTTGACGAGTGGCAACGAGAAATCGGTGAAATACAGAATGCCAGTCTGCGCAATGATAGCAATCGAAAACTTCGCGATACCCGCCGGAAATACCGGCAGCTGATAGCCAGTATGCGCAGTGCCGAAAAAAGTGTCTATCCGGTTCTGACTACCTTGAAGGATCAGGTGCTGTACCTGAAGCACAATCTTAATGCGCAGGCCATCGCTTCGCTTAAAGGAGAGCTGCGATCCATTGATGCCGATGTCAACCGTCTGGTTGCGCAAATGCAGCGCTCGATTGATGAAGCAAACGACTTTATCAACCGCTTGAAATAGTATTGCCCCCGCTGCCATCCTGCAGGCAGTTTATCGTGATTTTTAGCCAGACAAAGGCCCGTTAGTTGGGTTGGCAGACGAATGCTTACGTGGAATTTTTATGAATAAAATGAATGAGATTTTCAATGCAACCGTTCGTGATCTTTCCAGCGAAGGTAACGGGGTGGTAGAGCACCCTTCCGGCAAGACTTTCTTTGTGCCGGGTGTCTGGCGAGGAGAACAGGGTGAGTTTCGGATAACAGGCTTTAAAGGTCGGTATGGTTTTGCCGAGCTGGTGATGTTGACGCAGGCATCAACGGCAAGAACAGAAGCGCCATGCATTCATCACGGGTTTTCAGCAGGTCAGTGTGGTGGTTGTCCGTGGCAGTTTGTGAGTTATCAGGCGCAGCTTGAAGCCAAGCAAAAACGTGTCGAAGACAGCTTGTCCCGACTGGAAAAAGCACCGTCCGAAAAAATTAAAAAAATCTGGGAATCTCCGAAAACTTCAGGCTATCGAAACCGGGCGCAGCTCAAAACGGATGGTGAAAAAATTGGTTATGTTTCTTTGTCGACAAACCGCATTGCTGCAATTGACGATTGCCTGATTCTGAATGAAAAAAATCGCAATACCCTGCAACAACTGCTCAAAACATTACCGCGCAAGGATTTTCGGCCGACGAACAGAAAACGCCGAGATAAAAGGCAATGGCAAACACTCGATATTGACGATCAAACGTCAGCTGACACCGTTGAGCCAGGTAAGCGGAAGCCGTTCCGGCAGGGCAACAGTGAGCAAAATGAGAGAATGCGTGTCTGGCTACGGGAAAGGCTGTCGGCTCTTTTTAAACAAAAAAAATCAACCGCGCAGGTGGTGGAATTATTTGCTGGTTCTGGAAACTTTACTGAAATTATTTCCGATGTGGGTTTCAGAAATATTCTGGCTGTTGAAGGATCGGAACAGTCGATGGCTGCGCTGTTGGATAAAAGATATCCGGGTGTTGAGACGTTGGTCAGCAATCTTTTTCTTGCGGAATCCGTTGAAAAAATTTTTGCAAAAAGAGACACGGAAATCCTGATTATGGACCCGCCGAGAGATGGCCTGAAAGGTAAAGAAGGGTTGTTCGTCGATAATAAAAAACTCAGTGACATTTTTTATATTTCATGCAATCTGGCAACGTTTTCCCGCGATGTTGAATATTGTTATCAACATGGTTTTGTGTTGGCAGAGATCCAGCCGTTGGATCAGTTTCCCCACACCCCCCATATTGAATTACTGGCACACCTGGTGAGAGGCTGATGAGTTTGTACCATTATCTTGCCTCTCTTTGACGAAAATAAAAAACTATTAGCCTGCTAAATATTATTAATTAGATCTATCGATTGGTGTAGCGCTATAGTGTCTCCAGATTAATTAAGGAGACAACAAATGAAACACTTTACTGTATTTGGTCGTCCGGGTTGTGGCTTTTGTGTGCAGGCAAAAAATGTGCTGGAAGCAAAAAAACTGCCGTTCAATTATGTGGATATCCACGCTGAAAAAATTTCTCCGGCCGATCTGGAGAAAACTATTGGCAAGCCCGTGCGCACTGTGCCCCAGATCTTTCATGGCGAAACCTACATTGGCGGTTATCAGGAACTGGATCGGTACTTGAAAGAACAGCAGCTATTAAACGAGGGCCTGATTGGGTAACCGGTGTTATATGGCAGGTAGAGGTCGCGGTCGACCATTTTCATCTATGGCGACAAAGACAAAGGTACCTTCGGTCACTTTACGGGGTTCGTTCGTTGTGTCGATATTGATCCACACCTCAACACTGATGGAAACCGAGGTTCGACCTTCTTTTTCAATTTTGCAGTAGCAGCTGACAATGGCTCCTACCGGCACAGGTTCGATAAAGACCATTTCACTGACGGCTACGGTGGCGTTGCGGCCTTTGCAACGCCTGCCTGCCAGGATGCCGCCGCCGATATCCATCTGCGATAACAACCAGCCACCAAAAATATCACCATTAATATTGGTTTCGTTGGGCATGGCAATGGTTTGCAGCATCAGTTCGCCATGGGGTTTTTTGGGTTGATTAATAATAGACATAGCAGAACAATCCCTAGGGGCCGAAGACAATAGTTGGCAACCAGGTGGCAAGGCCTGGCCAGAGAGCCAGCATGACCATTACGGCGAGCTGGATGCCGATAAAAGGAATGACGCCGCGATAAATTTCCCCCGTTCGGATGGAGGCGGGAGCGACGCCACGCAAATAAAATAGTGCAAAGCCGAAGGGTGGGGTCAGGAAAGAGGTTTGCAGATTAATGGCAATCATGATGCCCAGCCATATGGGGTCGAGCCCCATGGCCAACAGGATAGGGCCGACAATCGGCACCACGACAAACGTAATTTCAATAAAATCGAGAATAAAGCCGAGTAAAAATATTACCAGCATGACCACCAGGGTGGCGCCTACGACCCCGCCGGGAATATTGTAGAAAATACGCTCTACGAGTTCCTCACCGCCAAAGCCACGAAATACCAGCGAGAAAATAGCTGCGCCAATCAAAATCATAAAGACCATGGCGGTAATTTGCGTGGTGGAGCGCACGACTTCCTGTAATCGCTTAAGGTCGAGCTGCCTCTTCGCCAGGGCCAGTAGAGTGGCCCCCATTGCGCCGACACCTGCCGCTTCAGTGGGGGTGGCCGCACCCGTCAGGATGGAGCCGAGTACCGCAAAAATCAGAACAACAGGGGGCAACAAACTGGCCAGCAGCTTTGTGAAGCCGTTAGAGAGTTGCTCGTTGCTGTTGGGGGGCGGCGCCGAGGAAGGTTTCAGCCTTGAGATAACGATCAGATAAAAAATGTAAAGCGCCACCAGCAGCAACCCCGGAATCAATGCGCCAATGAACAGGTCGCCGACAGAGACGGTTTTCGGGGTAAATACACCCATGCTCAATTGGGCTTGCTGGTATGCTGTTGAGAGAATATCCCCGAGCAGAACCAGGGCAATCGATGGTGGAATGATTTGTCCCAGTGTTCCCGTGGCGCAAATGGCGCCAGTCGCTAGGGCAGGGGAATAACCCCGCTTCATCATGGTGGGCAGAGACATCAGCCCCATGGTGACAACTGTTGCGCCGACAATGCCGGTGCTGGCGGCCAGCAGAGCGCCAACCATCACAACTGAAATCCCCAGGCCGCCACGTATTTTGCCAAACAGTTGTGCCATGTTATCGAGCAGGTCTTCTGCCAGGCGGGATTTTTCCAGCATTACGCCCATCAGAATGAATAGCGGAACAGCAATCAGCGTGGTGTTATCAATAGTGCCGTACACCCGACTGGGCAGAGCGTGCAGAAAGGCCATGTCAAAATGGCCGGTTTGCACGCCGACCAGAGCAAAGACAAGCGCTGTACCCGCCAACACAAAAGCGACGGGGTAGCCACTGAGTAGTACCAGACAGACAACAAGAAACATTAAGAGTGGTATATAGTCCGCCATCAGAGGGCGCCTTCAAGTGATGCAGGCTGGTGATTCCCGCCGATACCACAGGCGAACAGCATATTTTGAATGATCTCTGCGATAGCCTGCAATAACAGGGTGATTGGCATGACAATCAGAAGAGACTTTAAAAGGTAGACAAAAGGCAGGCCACTGCTTTCCCCGGACGTTTCCCGAATAGCCCAGCTGCTGGCCACATAATCCCAGCAGAACAGTAATAGCAATAGCGCAACTGGCATAAGGAAGACCAACCCGCCAATGATATCCACTACTGCTTGTTTGCGAGGCGTAAACCGCCGGTAGAAGATATCCACGCGCACATGCCCGCCGTGTTTGAGTGTATAGGCTGCGCCGAGTAAAAAGACGAGCGCATGCATGTAGGTGACCGATTCCTGCAGGGCAATGGAGCCCGCTTGCAGATAGTACCGCATGAACACCACGGCGCAGGTAACCACGACCATTGCCAGTGTTAGCCAGGCTATTGTTCTGCCGAGCCATTCGGTAACAGCGTTGATGATGGTGGCCAGATGTTGAAAGAAGTTGATCATTCGGCGATATAAATCCCTGTCCGTGCGTTTAACGAATTGTACGGGGTTTGTGGTAGGGCTAAAAGGATTTGGCACGGGGAACGTTTCTGTCCAGAGCGGTGGTGACAGACCATCACCGGCTCGACGTGTGTTGTCTTGCTGTTACTATGCTCTGTGAACAGGCCTCTGCTCATTTGTGATTTCGCTCGTAAACGCGCTTCAGGCTGCGCCCGTCGTCGTTTTACTCCGACGCCCACCTCCCCTTTGGCGAGCTGTCATAATAATGTCATAAATCTTTCATACAGTTGTCACCCGAAAATACTAGCCTGTGTCTGGTTTACAAACAGAAGCCTTGGAGGCAAGAAAGTGAAAACTACCCCTAAATTAGCAATCGCTGGTGCAGCTGTCGCGCTGGTTCTTGGCAGCACAAATGTTCTGGCTGCTGCCCGTGATTATGTAAGTATCGTTGGCTCTTCAACCGTTTATCCTTTTGCCACCGTTGTTGCCGAGCGTTATGGCCGCTCAACAGGTACGCCTACACCCAAAATTGAATCAACCGGTTCCGGTGGTGGTATGAAGCTGTTTTGTTCAGGCGTTGGTACCAGTCACCCGGACATCACAAATGCTTCGCGTCGCATGAAAGCCTCGGAATTCAAGCTGTGTCAGGAAAATGGTGTCACGGATATTATCGAAGTGTTGATTGGTTATGATGGCATTGTTGTTGCCAACTCCAAAGCCAAAGCGCCAATGCAATTGACGCGCAAGGATCTTTTTCTGGCACTGGCTGCCAAAGTCCCCGGCCCGGATGGCAAGCTGATGAATAACCCTTACAAAACCTGGAAAGACGTGAATCCGACGTTGCCAAACACACGTATTGAGGTTTTGGGCCCTCCCCCGACTTCTGGTACGCGCGATGCGTTTGCCGAGCTGGCAATGGAAGGGGGCGCCAAAAAATTTGCAAATCTGGCGCAACTGCGTGGCTCTAACGACAAGGCAGAGATTACAGGCCTGATGGCAGAGCTGGGTATTCCAGCCAGTGTCTTCAACAAAAAAGGCAAAAAAGTTTTTCAGGCAGTTGCCCATGCTATTCGCGAAGATGGACACTACATCGAAGCGGGTGAAAATGACAACTTGATCGTTCAGAAGCTGGAAGCGAACCCCAATGCACTGGGTATCTTCGGGTTCTCTTTCCTGGACCAGAACAGTGACAAGGTGCAGGGTTCCATTATTGAAGGCACCGAGCCGGAATTTGAAACCATTGCAGACAAATCCTATCCGATTTCCCGTCCGTTATACTTCTATGTGAAGAAAGCCCACATAGGTGTGGTTCCCGGTATTGAAGGTTATCTGGCGGAATTTAGTAGTGAAAAAGCCTGGGGTGAAGAAGGTTACCTGGCTGAAAAAGGCATGATTTCCATGCCGAAAGATTTACGCAAACAGTATGCTGCCGAGATCAAAGCACAAGCCAGTATGGATGGTGCAGCATTGAAGTAGCGGGTTTTTCCCCTCTTAATACTGTTATGATTTAAGCCCGGCTTTGAGCCGGGCTTGTTTTCTTCCTCTAGGGAAAATTTGTGCCAATGTTCCGTTCGATGGTGTTTATTCAGAAGGTAATAGTGAGATGCCAACAGCTAACCTGTTAATTGTGCTACTGGTGCTTGGCGCCATTGCTTACTATACAGCTCGAAGTCGTTCCGTTGCTATGGCACAGCCACTGGGTGGTGTTCGTCATCTGCATTCTTTGCCGTTTTTCTACGGTATGCGAGCAGCTATCTGGTGCGCGCTGCCAGCAGTGCTGTTGTTGGTTATCTGGGCGATGTTTGATGAGCCTCTGATCAGTGCCGCACTGATCAGCTCCCTGCCGGAACAGCTTAAGCCGCACACAGCGGCAGAACACAATTTGTTGCTTAACAGTATTGAAAATATCGCCAGTGGTGCCCTGCGTACAGAAAATGCCGATCCGAATCTGGTTGCCGCGGCCAAAAAGCTTCACGATTTGCGCGACACAGGACAATATCTGATGACGGCCGCAGTACTGTCTCTGTCGGTGATTGGCCTCGGCTGGGGGTGGGTAAAGGTTTCACCCAAGCTGCGTGCCCGCCAGGAGGTCGAACGGGTTTTCAAAGGTGTTTTGATAGCCTGCGCCTGTGTGGCCATTTTTACCACCGTTGGTATTTTGCTTTCCGTGCTATTTGAATCACTGCGTTTCTTCCAGATGGTTCCGGCTTCCGAGTTTCTGTTTGGTACGGAATGGAGCCCGCAAATGGCCATTCGCAGTGACCAGGTAGGCTCTTCCGGCAGCTTTGGCGCAATACCGTTATTTGTGGGTACCATGCTGATTTCATTTATCGCCATGGTTGTGGCCGTGCCAGTGGGATTAATGTCCGCGATCTATCTTGCTGAATACGCGACATCCCGGGTACGGGGGTTAGCGAAACCTGCGCTGGAGGTACTCGCTGGTATCCCGACCGTCGTTTATGGTTTTTTTGCGGCGTTGACAGTTGCACCGTTTTTGCGAAATACAGGAGCTGATATCGGATTGCAGGTATCTTCCGAAAGTGCCCTTGCTGCGGGGTTGGTGATGGGGGTGATGATCATACCCTTTGTTTCGTCACTGGCGGATGATGTGATCAATGCAGTGCCTCAGAGTTTGCGAGACGGTTCTCTGGGTTTGGGTGCTACCCGCTCGGAAACCATTAAACGGGTTATCTTTCCGGCGGCGCTGCCGGGAATTGTGGGCGGTGTATTACTGGCTGTTTCCCGAGCCATTGGCGAGACCATGATTGTTGTGATGGCTGCCGGGCTTGCGGCGAAAATGACGGCCAATCCACTGGATGCGGTGACCACGGTAACGGTGCAGATCGTCACTTTGCTGGTGGGTGATCAGGAATTTGACAGCCCCAAAACTCTGGCGGCGTTTGCGCTGGGCCTGATGCTATTTCTGGTCACGCTGGTACTGAATTTTATTGCTTTGCGGGTAGTGAAAAAATATCGAGAACAATATGACTGATATTGAAAAGGCTCGGGTAGAGCAGATACAGAAAAGTCTGGCAAAACGTTATCGGGCAGAGCGGCGGTTTCGCTTCTACGGTGTAGCGGCAGTTGTCTTTGGTCTGCTTTGTGTTGCGTTGTTGTTCACGGATATTATCAGCAAAGGGCACAAGGCTTTTTTGCAGACCTATATCAAACTCGAAGTGACTTATGACGCCAGCATCCTCGAAATAGAGGATGTTGGAAATCAGCAGCAGTTGGCGCTGGCAGACTTTCAGGGACTTGTCAGACAAGCGCTTCTCAGCCGCTTTGAAGATGTTTCCGGGCGCAGAGCCAAGCGAGAGCTCTATGGGCTCATAAGCAGTGGCGCCGGGTATCAGTTGCGTGACCGCCTGAAACAACATCCCGAGCTGCTCAATCAATCGGAAACACTCTGGCTGGTGGCTGATGACGATATCGATACTTATTACAAAACGATTGATGATGACAGTGGTGCCTTTGTTGGTCGAATGAGTGAACAGCGACAGGCGTGGGTAGAGCGACTGGCCGATGCCGGTGAGCTTGAGTTGCGGTTTAACCGTATTTTTTTCACCAGTGGTGATTCCCGTGAGCCGGAAATGGCCGGTATCTGGGGAGCGGCGATGGGGTCTCTGTTCACTCTGATCATTACCCTGGCTCTGTCGTTCCCGATTGGGGTGGCTGCCGCGGTGTACCTTGAAGAGTTTGCTCCCCGCAACAGGTGGACGGATTTGATTGAAGTGAATATCAACAACCTGGCGGCGGTGCCTTCGATTATTTTTGGCCTGTTGGGGTTGGCTATTTTTATCAATTTTTTCCACGTTCCCCGCTCTGTTCCTCTGGTTGGTGGTCTGGTATTGACGCTGATGACCCTGCCGACGATCATTATTTCGAGCAGGGCGGCGATTAAAGCGGTGCCGCCATCTATTCGTGAGGCTGCCATTGGTGTTGGTGCTTCGCCCATGCAGGTGGTATTGCACCATGTATTACCTCTGGCGATGCCGGGCATGCTCACCGGTGCGATCATCGGCATGGCTCAGGCTCTGGGCGAAACCGCACCGTTACTGATGATTGGTATGGTGGCTTTTATTGTCGATATCCCGGGAGGTTTTACCGACCCGGCCACAGTCTTGCCGGTGCAGATTTTTCTCTGGGCGGATAGCCCGGAGCGTGCATTTGTAGAGAAAACGTCAGCGGCCATTATGGTGTTGCTGGCCTTCCTGATAATGATGAACACGCTTGCTGTGATTTTGCGCAAGAAGCTGGAGCGTCGCTGGTAGTGAGGCGGTCAAAGAGGAATAATGGTGATCACATGGTAACTGCTGATACATTAATGGATGTGCCCTTGGATAGAATTGAAGAACAAAAGAGCCTGGAAGTTGTGCACCCAGAGCAAACGACGGGATTGCCTCTGGTAGAAAACCCGAAGATGTCGATGCGCAACGTGGATGTTTTTTATGGCGACAAACAGGCCATTTTTAACGTGAGTGTGGATATTGGTAAAAATGAAGTCATCGCCATGATCGGGCCATCCGGTTGTGGCAAATCGACGTTTTTACGAAGCATTAACCGCATGAATGACACGGTGGAGAGTTGCCGGGTTAGCGGGCAGCTCATGCTGGATGGTGATGATATCTACGACCCGGCAATGGATCCTGTTGCGCTGCGCGCCCGGGTAGGTATGGTTTTTCAAAAACCAAACCCCTTTCCAAAATCCATTTATGACAACGTGGCCTATGGCCCACGTTTACATGGGCTTGCTTCTCGCCGGGTGGAGCTGGACGAACTGGTAGAAATCAGTCTTACTCGCGCCGGACTGTGGGGCGAAGTAAAGGATCGGCTTGATCAGCCGGGTACCGGTTTGTCTGGTGGTCAGCAGCAGCGCTTGTGTATTGCCCGGGCAATTGCCATCAGTCCGGAAGTGATCCTGATGGATGAGCCCTGTTCGGCATTGGATCCGATCGCAACGGCTAAAATTGAAGAATTGATAGCGGAATTGGCAGAGAATTATACGATTGCCATTGTCACGCACTCAATGCAGCAGGCGGCACGTGTTTCCCACCGGACGGCTTACTTTCATTTGGGCTATCTGGTGGAAGTAAATGAAACGGAGAAGGTGTTTACAGCACCGGAACATGAATTGACAGAAGCCTATATTACAGGTCGGTTTGGGTAAGCCTGAAATAGCAGGCAAAAGGGTTGGAGAGAAAAATGGACAAGCTGAACTTTGATCAACACATTTCAAGGCAGTTTAATGAAGATTTGGAAGAAATAAAAACCAGCATGCTGGAGATGGGTGGTCTGGTTGTTTCACAGGTGGCCGATGCGGTTATTGCTTTAGAGGAAGCCGATAGCGGGATTGCCGAACGGGTTATCAATACGGAAACCCGGATTGATGAAATGGAAGTTGATATCGATGAAGCCTGCACAACGCTGATTGCTCGTCGTCAGCCGGCAGCGAGCGATTTGCGCATGGTTCTGGCTGTCACAAAAACCGTGCGTGACCTGGAACGTATTGGTGATGAGGCCCACAAAATAGCCAAAATGGCGGTGATGCTGGCAGAAGAAGGTGCCGCTCCGAAGGGCTATGTAGAGGTGCGGCACATCGGTGACCGGGTTCAAAAGATGCTTGACGATTCCCTGACGGCTTTTGCCCGCTTTGATGCCGATGCCGCAATAGCAACCATGCGCGAAGATGAACAGGTGAATCTGGACTACCGCACCGCGCTGCGCGAAATGATCACTTATATGATGGAAGATCCCCGTAGTATTTCACGCTGCCTCAATGTGCTCTGGGCCCTGCGTGCTCTGGAGCGAGTGGGGGATCATTCCAAAAATATCTGCGAGCATATTGTCTATCTGGTTCAGGGGCGTGATATTCGGCATGGAGGTCTTGCTTAATAACGTAATTAGATCAAAATAAGCCGGGCTGAAGCCCGGCTTTTTGTGCCTTGAAAACGCATAAGCTTAAACTGATGCGTCAAGTGCTGCCGTTATACGGGAGAATATTTTGAAAGAGTTGTTTAAAAATAATGTTGCCTGGGCCGAGGGCGTCAAAAAGAGTGATTCAACGTTTTTTGAACGCTTGTCAAAGCAGCAGGCCCCGGAATATTTGTGGATTGGTTGTTCAGATAGCCGCGTACCCGCAAACGAGATTGTTGGCAAGTTACCAGGCGAGCTGTTTGTGCACCGCAACGTGGCCAATATGGTGGTGCATACCGACCTGAATTGTCTGTCAGTGATGCAGTATGCTGTGGAGTATCTCAAGGTGAAGCATATTATTGTCTGTGGCCATTACGGGTGTGGTGGTGTCGATGCGGCAGTAAGGAAACAGCGCCTTGGTCTCATTGATAACTGGCTGCGCAATATTCAGGATGTGCAATATATCCATCAGACCTATCTGTCCGAGGGAGTAGATGAAAAAGAGGTACTCGATAAGGTTTGCGAGCTTAACGTGGTTGAGCAGGTGGTGAATGTTTGCAAAACCAATATTGTTCAGGATGCCTGGGAACGCGGTCAGGAACTGGGGGTGCACGGTTTAATTTACAGTATCAGCGATGGTCTTTTGCATGACCTTGGTATCAATATTTCCAGCAGGGACCAGATTCGGCCTGTTTACCGGGAAGCGGTAGCCAAGATCATCAATGCCGATAGAGCGTAGGCAAAGCGGTTTCGCTGTACGTAAAGTGCATGATGAAGCTTTGGCTTACTTATTCTGACGACGGTTTCATTACTGTACGCACTTTCATTGAGTAACAGCCACCACAGCGGTGCGATATTGGCTGGCAGCACCGGCTTCCTTAAACGGGCCAATGGTGGTCTTGAAGCTGGCTTGCTGTCCAGGGTTCAGTGACTGGTTGAAGACAAATGTCTCTGATGGCCCGGCCAGAAAGGCATTTTGCATTTCGGTGACCTGTACACGAATATTGCTGATGGCAACAGCGCTGGTATTTTTCACTGCCACATTCAGATAGCCGGTATTGTCGATGAAGGCCTTGCTTAGGATGTATTTTCCCGGATTGCTGGCCAGTTCCAGCACAGAAAGTTTCTGACGCGCTTTTTCACCCAGCTCTCCGTTGCTGTTGGAAGCCCCCTGAAAATAGTGGATAGCGACAGCCTCGTCGTTATTGGCCAGTGCGAGTTCCCCGAGGTGATAGCTGGCAATAGGCGTCGGTAAAATTTGATAGCTGCGTAGCAGATCAGCCTGCGCCCCCGGTTTATCACCCTCTTTATAGCGAAGCAGGCCGCGAGCAAGGGGGTGGCTGAAGTAATCCGGGTTTTTCTGGATAGCGGTGGAAAACGATTTTTCTGCATTGGCCGGGTTGCCTTGCATTTTCCAGGCATGGCCTCGCAGTTCCCAGAAGTACCCTTCGCCGGGCTGCAGGGCAACAGCCTTGTCCAGTTCCGCCAGTGCTGTTTTCGGATCTTTGGCATTCAATGCCTTGATGGCCGCGACTTCGGCCACATACGCGGGCTCGTCCCGCTTTAACTGGCGAATGGCGCGCTGATAGCGATCTTTGTAGGTATTCCCCCGGGGAAGTGTTTTCGCTTTCTCAAGGTTCGCTGCTACCCTCTCCTGGGAGGGAGGGTGGCTGGCAAACAGTCCGCTGATAAAATCCTGTGAACGGTTTTTGTTTAGCTGGACAAAAGTTTCCTGTAATTGCACAGCGCCGTAGGGGTCGTAGCCGACCCTGGCCATATAGTCCATGCCGTAGGCATCAGACTCCAGTTCATCCTCGCGACCGTAGCTCGCCATCCAGACTGCAGCGCCGAGCTGTGCGACCGTGGTGCCAGCCTGTCCCAGGCCGTAATTTTCTCCCACTGCTCCCAGGGCGGTCGCACCGATACTTAAAAGTGTTCCTCTGGTCATCTGGGCTGCGCCGTGGCGCGCGGCTGCGTGAACTATTTCATGGGCCAGCACGGCGGCCAGTTGGGCTTCGTCTTCAAGATGTATCAACAGCCCGCGATTGATGGCTATCTTGCCACCCGGCATTGCCCAGGCATTGGGAACACTGTTGTTGAGAACAACAAATTCGTAGGGTAGCCCGGGACGGTCACTGACGGCAGCCAGTTTGCGACCAATTTCGGCGACGTAAACCTGAAGATTGGGGTCTATATAATAACGGCCACCCTGCGATTGCTGGGACGGTGCGTAATTAGCGGCGCCAATGGCCACTTCATCCTGTGCCGAGACCAGTGAAAACTCGTTTTTACCGGTGACAGGGTTGACGGAACAGGCTGTTGTCAGTGATACCAGTGCCGCAACAATCAGTAGGTGTAAAGGTTTGAACACAGCCCGCTCCTCGTTAGTTTCCCGGTGGGTTCTGGTCTTGAGTATAATGGACAACGAACAACTGTAAATGTCACAGCAAACGGAAAACCTATGTTACTCGTTATTTCCCCGGCGAAAACGCTGGATTACGAAACACAGCCAACAACACAAGCCCACAGTACGCCGGATTTTCTGGCGGATTCCGAAGAGCTGATTTTGAAACTTAGAGCGCTTTCCCCTCCGCAGATCTCGGAGCTGATGGGTATCAGTGACAAGTTGGGCGACCTTAATTTTGGACGCTACCTCAACTGGCAGTTGCCGTTCACAATGGCCAATGCCAAGCAGGCCGTACTGGCGTTTAAGGGCGATGTTTACACCGGTTTACAGGCTGACCAGTTAAGCGAGGTCGAGCTGCAGTGGGCGCAACAGCACTTGCGGATATTGTCAGGTCTTTACGGTGTGCTGCGGCCGCTCGACCTGATGCAACCGTATCGCCTGGAAATGGGCATCCGGTTTGCCAACAACCGGGGTAAGAACCTTTATGAATTCTGGGGCGAAAAGATCACGCAGGCACTGAATGCGCAGCTAAAGCAGCAGCACTCTGAAACACTGATCAATCTGGCCTCCAATGAGTATTTTAAGTCGGTAAAAACAGGGTCTCTGAATGCAGAAGTGATTACGCCTGTGTTTAAGGACTGGAAAGGTGACAAATACAAAGTGATCAGCTTCTTCGCCAAAAAAGCGCGTGGCCTGATGTGTCAGTACATTATCAAAAACCGTATAGAAACTGCCGAGGCAATCAAAAAATTTGATCTTGGCGGGTATCAGTACAATGAGGCTATGTCGTCGGCAAGGGAGTGGGTGTTTTGTCGTGACGAAAAGTCGGCAGAAGAAAAGTGACAGAAATTTACCGGCATCACCTGAGGCAAAGCCGTTGAAGCCTTTTTCCCAGGCCTGTGAAAACAACAAACAACCCATTATCAATGTGTTGAAGAGGGTTTTTGCCAATCGGTGCCATGTACTGGAGATTGGCAGTGGCACGGGGCAGCATGCTGCCTTCTTTAGCGAAAACCTGCCCCATCTGATTTGGCAAACCAGTGACTTGCCGGAGAATCACCCAGGCATTAATGCCTGGCTTGACGCAAGCCCCGCTCAAAATTTGCGCCGTCCGCTGGCAATCAATGCCGATGATCTGCATTGGCCGGTAGCAAAAGTGGATGCTGTTTTTTCTGCCAATACGCTGCATATTATGTCGTGGGAAAGCGTTGTTAATCTGTTCAGTGGCATTGGTCGGCATACTGAAACCGAGCAAGGTGCGGTTTTGGCGATTTATGGGCCTTTTAAATATAACGGTAATTTTACGACGGAAAGTAACCGGGCGTTCGATCTCTGGTTAAAACAGAGAGCTGTACATCAGGGTATTCGGGATTTTGAAAAAATAAATGAGCTGGCTGAAAAAATCGGATTTAAACTGCAAGAAGATAACCCGATGCCAGCGAATAACCAGTTGTTAATCTGGTTGCGAGATTCCACGGGTTAACGGCAAATAATAAAAGGGGATTTTTTGTGCAATATACATCTGAATTACTGGAAGAACTGAATGTTCTTTCACAATTGAATTTGAGCACCACCCAGCAGGGTATCAAGGTTCACTCGGATGCCTCTGAGTCGGTCATCGCAGCCACAGCCAGACTGTTTGAAAAAGGCCTGTTAAGTCAGGCAGACGGGGGGTATCCCACCACCTTGGGGATGGAAGCGGCAAAGCACGCGCAGGCGTTGCTGGGGCTGCTTAAATAAACCGTTAACGGTTTATTTTACTTAATTTAGAGCCTTCCAGAGTCAGGTTATACATCAGGCCTTTATTCGAAAAAATAAACCCGATAATCGGTTGTTGAACAGTATTGGTGTCAATTTTCTCTCCCACTCCCAGCGTGACAATGGCGACGCTGCCGTCAACACCCACTTCCCAGCCATCGCTGTTGCGAAACTTGGACAAGGCGTCATCGGTCATAAACAGGATAATCTGGGATTTTTGCTGTACGCCTGCCTGAAAGCCGATAGACGCCGATGCCGTGCTGTAGTAGCCAACCGTGTTGCCCCTGACAAGCAATGCACCTTCGCCGTACTGACCGCCAACACCCAGGCCAGCCTTGTAGACTTTCGGAAAAACCAGTACCCCCCTGGCTTGTTCGACCAGCTTTTGTCCGGCTTTTGTGTGCTGGTAGAAAGCTTCGAGCGTCTCTTCAACATTGACGTCAATTTCAATTTTGCTGGCGGCATTCAAGCTGCATGTGACGGTCATCAGCAAGCTGATGAGAAACAGTTTTACTTTCATTTGAATCCGGCTCCTGTAAATGAGGGGGATTAGTGTTAGCAGGTTTTAGCGAGTGTAACAGAGAAAAGCATCAGGGTTGCAAGGCGGTTGTCACGGCAATCAATTCTGGAGGCCGGGTTACTTGTGTTTGGCAAAACGGCAGGTGAAAGTACTGCCCGCATTCAGCTTGCTATTCACACTTAATGTGCCGTGATGACGCAACAGTACGTGTTTGACAATCGCCAGTCCCAGCCCGGTACCCCCGGTTTTTGAGGTGCGACTCTGGTCTGTGCGGTAGAAGCGCTCGGTTAGCCGACCAATGTGCTTTGAGTCGATACCAATACCGTTATCCGACACCCGGACCAGAATGGCAGATTTTTGCTTTTCGGCGCTGATGTTAATGTCTGCGCCATCGGGGTTGTGTTTAATGGCATTGATGACCAGATTCGAAAACGCACTGTAGAGTTCTTTTGCTTCTCCGGGCAGAGTGAGGCCCTCTTTGCAATCCAGGGATATATGATGATTTTCATTTGTGAGCGCGGAAGCATCCCTAACAATTTGCTCCAGCAAAGGTTGCAGTTCAACAGGGTTGCTGGATGGCTTTTCTTCCATTGATTCGAGCCGTGAAAGCATTACCAGATCGTTTGCCAGGGCATTCATGCGCTGGGTTTGCTGCCTCATCTGCTCCAGAGCGGTATGCCAGGCTTTTGGCAGCGAGCCATTGTTGCTCTGAAGGGTTTCAATATAACCGGAGATGACAGTAAGGGGAGTGCGAAGCTCATGAGATACGTTGGCGACAAAATCGGTACGCATCTGCTCCATATTTCGCAGGCGAGTGATATCCTGAATAACCAGCGCAATGTTGCCCTCATCAAAGGTTGAAGCCGAGATTAACAGCTTGCGTTGATCGTCATTGGGTGCCTTGATTTCCAGCGGTTTACTAAAGCTGCCGCGCTGAATGAAATTCACAAACGCTGGTGCCCTGACCAGGTTGGTAATGGGCTGGTTGCGGTCACTTCTTTCAAGATTGAATACTTTCTCTGCTGCCGGATTCCACCAATCCAGCTCCCGATGATTGTTGAGAAGAACCAATCCTTCATCCAGTGCGGTGGTGATACTTTTAATGCGGGCGATAATGGAGCGATGCAACAATGCGGCGCGCTTATTGCCCTGTTGCAGGCGATACAGTTGATCGGAAATATCTCCCCAAACACCATGGGCATCGGGTGGAGCCTCTTCGCGATTGCTTTCCAGCCAGCGGTAGAGCTTGAGAATTTGCGAGAAAGTCCAGGCCAGATAAGCGGAAAACCCCAATAACAGTGTCAAGGTCAAATGACCAATGGCAAGGCCAAGCACGGACAGCGTGACCACAATGATACCAATGCGATGGATTTCGCTACGCAGACCCCGTTGCACGATTTCCCTCAAAAATCAGAGTTGATAAGTGGTGAACGAAATGTCGTTATTCACCCGTGTCGAGATCCACGCCTTTGGTTGAAAAGCGGTATCCGGCACCGCGCACAGTCTGAATGAAGCGGTCGTGACCTTCAAGGGAAATTGCTTTGCGAAGACGTCGAATATGAACATCAACGGTTCTCTCATCCATGTAGACATTGCCCCCCCAGACGTGATCGAGAATCTGGTCACGACTGTACACGCGCTCCTGATGAGACAAAAAGAATGCCAGCAGACGGTATTCTGTGGGACCGATATCAACAGGTGTATCGCCAATGCTGACCCGGTGACTTGCGGGGTCCAGCGTTAACTGGCCAGCCAGCAGGCGCTCTTCGCTCATGCCAACCTGGTTGCGCCGCAACAAAGAGTTGATTCTGGCGATCAGCTCGCGGGGGGAAAAAGGTTTTGTCAGATAATCATCGGCGCCAACATCCAAGCCCTGGACCACGTTGTCTTCGGTGGCCTTTGCCGTGAGCATGATAACGGGCAGTTTTGCGGTTAGTTCATCGCGTTTGAGTCGTCGCAGGAGTTCAATACCGCTGGTGCCTGGCATCATCCAGTCCAGTAAAACCAGATCCGGCGATTCGTCAATAATAAGGCCATGGGCTTCCTGCGCATTGTCGGCCTTGAGGCACTGAAAGCCGGCCAGTTCAAGGGCGATTCCAACCATATCGAGGATTGCCGTTTCATCATCGACAATGAGTATCGTCTTGTCTTGCATAGCATTTTCATCAATTTTCGAGAACAGGAGGGTATTACACACCAGTAATAATGACAAATTTATGACAGAAGTGTGAATGTTCTGTAAAGAGTGAGTTGATGCCCGGGTTTCTGATTCAGGGGTCGCTTTATAGCGTTCGGTTATTGTGGCCAGTGGTAGTCCAGCAACAGGCCGATAAACAAAGCAGCACCTACCCGGTTATTTTGCAGGAATGCTTTGAAGCACTGTTCCCGGTTGCGATGGCGAATCAGGTATTGCTGGTGTACAAACAGCAGAGCTGCGATGCCAACACCACAAAAGTAAAACGGGCCTCGATCAAAGTTGGCTCCCGTCATTATCATTCCGGCAATAACCATGACCTGCAGTGTGGAAGTAATGGGGATATCCATATCGCCAAACAGAATGGCCGTAGATTTTACGCCAATTTTCAAATCATCTTCCCTGTCAACCATGGCATAAAAAGTATCGTAGACAACAGCCCATAGCACGCCGGAAGCATAGAGTGGCCAAAGCTTGACTGGCAGGCTTCCGGTTTGTGCCGCAAAAGCCATGGGCACACTCCAGGTGAATGCTGCTCCCAGTACGACTTGCGGCAAATGTGTGTAACGCTTCATAAAGGGGTAGCAAAAAGCCAGTGCGACACCAACAAACGATAGCTGAATCGTCAGTTTGTTGGTGAATAACACCAGCACAAATGACACCAGACACAAACCGATAAACAGCCCAATGGCTTCTCGCTGGGTAACGCTTCCTGAGGGAAACGGGCGATGGGCGGTGCGTTGTACATGGCCATCCAGATCCCGATCAGCATAATCGTTGATAACACAGCCAGCACTGCGCATCAGAAAAACGCCGCATACGAAAATGATTAATAATTTGATATTGGGTAAGCCGTTTGCTGCAAGCCAGAGAGCCCAAAGCGCAGGCCAGAGTAATAGCAGGCTGCCGATGGGTTTGTCGGCGCGCATCAGCTGCAGGAAATCCGGTAATCGCTTTTTGAGGGCATGCATGGTTATTTAACGGCCTTCCTAATAAATCGTTTTCAGAGGGTGATTGTACGGTTTGCTGTCATAAGGTTTAAAGCCCGGTAAAAAAATCTCGCTGACCAGCAGGGGTTTTGCGGATAGATAAAACACCGAACGACGCCCCCAGAGCGGCTCTGAAAAATGCTGTACTGCTTCAGGAAGATGGCTGTTAAGTGCCGTGACACAGGCAACCTCTATCGGGCTGCGAACCATAGACGGATCTTTAAATAGCAGTGCTCCCAAGGGGCTGTTGTCCAGTTTGCGCAACCGGCGCAGACGCCCGGTGAGTGTTGATAGAGGCAAGATACTGCGGGCATAAACCCATGGCACATTCTTGCCGTAAAGCAGTGTTTCCCGAACAAGAGCTTTTGCTCCAAGCGGCATATTCAGCGCACGTAGTTCTGAAAGGAAGGGGCGTTCAACACGTTGATTCAGCACTTCTACACGAAACTGATGGCTGCTTGCCTGAATCAGTCGTTGTGTTAGCGAGCCGGTGTCGAGCAGCCAGTTGCGAAGTGCCGGAGGTGCCGCACAAGCGGGTGTGCGGCGATAGCTTCGCCAGCCGGGTTCACGATGAAATTTTTTATTTGAAAATCGGGATGAAGGCACGGTAACAGCCTGAAACAATTTGGGGGTCATTCTAACCTTGCGGGTATTGTTAAAGCGAGAGCGGTGGCGCAATGTCATCAATCTGACAGATAAATGACATCAGATTGTCAAAACAGCGCGCTAGATTTTTGCTCATGGCAGGCATACTCGACAACATTCAGGCAACTGATCTCAGGTTATTCAGCCGTTTGCAGCAGTATCGCGGATGGTTGGCGCGGCACTGTCGGGGAATATCCCGCACGGCAGATGGTCTTTTATATGTGCTCGTTGCGCTGGGCTACTACATTGCCAATGCTGGCGGTGATCAGACATTTACCTCATTGCTTTGCCTGTGCTTCTTAATAGAAAGGCCGGTTTACTATGTTCTCAAACTAAGCTGTCGTCGTCGGCGTCCCCCGCAGGCGATTCCGGGTTTTGAAAGTTTGATTGTCGCTTCGGATAAGTTCAGTTTCCCGTCCGGACACACCTCGGCGGCATTTATGTTTGCCGTGGCTTGTGTTCTCTGGTTTGGCAGTTTTGCGTCCCCTTTGCTGGTCTGGGCTTGCTCGGTGGGATTTTCCCGTATTTTTTTGGGTGTTCACTTTCCCTCTGATGTGTTGATCGGTGCATGCCTTGGTAGTGTTATTGCAATACAGATTCATGGTTTTTTGATTTAGGGCCGGTGCGGTCAGCGGTGTATGAATGACGAATACGAAGAAAAGTAAAAGCGCCATGATGATCCATGATGCCTTCGAAACATAACCGGAGCAAAGTATGAAGATTCTGTTTGGTGTGCAGGGAACCGGCAACGGGCATCTGTCTCGGGCAAGGGCTCTGTGTGGGCATTTCTCCAAGACAAGTGCTCAGGTAGATTATTTTTTTTCGGGAAGACAGCGAGAAAAGTTTTTTGACATGGATGCCTTCGGAGACTTTCAGGTTAACGAAGGGCTGACGCTTGTTGTGGACAATGGTCGGGTGCGGCATCTGAAAACGGTTTTTAATGGTAAACCGCTGCGGTTCCTGAAAGATGTCCGCCAGTTAGACCTTGATAGCTACGATGTCGTGATCAGTGATTTTGACCCGGTTGTCGCCTGGGCTGGCAAATTAAGAAAAAAACCAGTTATCAATATTGGCCACCAGCCTGCGTTTCATTATCCAGTTCCTCGAGGTGAAAGCAGTCTGGCCTCCGAGCTGCTGTTAAAGCATTTTGCACCATCAACGGTACATCTGGGTTTGCATTGGCACCACTTCGGATACCCGATTTTGCCGCCCATTGTGCCAACGGGATTAACATCCGGCGAAGTTGAAAAGAATAAGGTTCTGGTTTATTTGCCGTTTGATCACCCCGGGAAAATTGCCAGCATGCTGAGGTCTTTCCCTCAATATGAGTTTTATGTTTATTCACCCGAGCACGGAATGAGTACCGATACAGGAAATATCCATCAGCGCATGATTTCATTGAGTGGTTTTCACCGTGATTTACTAACCACCAATGGTGTTATTTGCAACGCGGGTTTTGAAACGCCCAGTGAGTGTTTGCAGTTGGGGAAAAAAATTCTGGTTAAACCGCTGCAAAAACAAATGGAGCAAATGTCCAACGCTGTCGCGCTCGAGCAACTGGGGTTCGGTGAAAGCATGAATGACTTCAACTTTGAAGTGATGGAACGTTGGTTAATGTCCGAGAACAGTGGTCAGAAGGTCCGTTATCCGGATGTTGCTCAGGCTATAGTGAAGTGGGTGCTAAGTGGTAATTGGCGGCAGAGTGATGTGAAGCATTTGAGTGAACAGCTCTGGTGTGAAACGGTTTTTACTGGCCGCGATGCTGCACCAGAATCGTTCCCGGTTGCAGCCTAGAGCAGGCTCAGGTGACCAGTTGGAAAAATCAGGCGCTTTTTCTCAGTTTTTTCTTTGTGGTATTTATGTGGATGATTTCAACACTGGCAGAATAACGGGTCAGCTGTGAGAGATAGGACCTTTCATCAGACCAGTGTAAAAGCTCCAGTGAGCCACTGCGGGTTTCTACCAGGGCAGTACAACTTTCCACCCAGTCACCATCATTGCAGTACAGCTTGTTGCCGCGCTGGATCATGGCTGCGTGATGAATATGACCGCAGATAATACCATCCACATTTTGCCGCTCTACCTCCTGAAAGGCGGCATCTTCAAATAAACGTATGGCCTGTTCGGCTTTCCCCACCCGGGTTTTGATATGGCTTGCCAATGAATAGTAGGAATAGCCGAAATACGTTCTCAGCCGGTTTGTCCAGCGGTTCAGAAATAACAGCAGGCTGTAAAACTGGTCACCAATCAAACGCAAAAAGTAGGGGAAGCGAATAACGCCATCAAACTCATCGCCATGCTGAATCAGTAGTTTTTTGCCGTGGACGGTTTTGTAAATGTGGTGATTGTGCACTTCCACTTTGCCAAACATTTCACCAGCAAGTTCTCTGGCCGGGTAATCATGGTTGCCGGGAATATAAATGACTTTTGTTCCCTTCTTTGAAAGCTTGAGTATTTTGCGGATTACCTGATTGTGGCTGACCGGCCAGTATATACGGCGTTGCATGGCCCAGAGGTCGATGATATCGCCCACCAGAAAGAGGGTTTCACATTCCAGTCTGGACAGAAGATCAAGCAGATATTCAGCCTTGCAGTCTTTCGTGCCGAGATGAACATCTGAAATCCAGAGTGTTTTCACCTTATACTTTTCGGGAGGAACATTCTGTTTCATAACGGGATGTAACCAGTAAACGTTGTACCCAGACTAACGGCATGAAATGAAAAAAATGTGAACAGGAAAAGAAGGTTTTATGACAAACCATAATGGTGGATATTTTTGAGCGGGTTTGGCGGGTCGGGTTTGGGCGTAAAAGAAAAAAACGCTCAGATAGTGTGTAAACGCCTATCATGTCATGAGGTGATGATTATTGGAGAGTGTTATGAAAAAGTCTGAAATCCGGTTCTCAGGAGAGTTGAATGATTATGTTGTATCAACCCTTCGGGAGCCGGATGTATTGCGGCGGTTGCGAGAGGAAACCAACCGGAATCCTCATGCCATCATGCAAATACCTCCTGTGCAGGGGCAATTTATGTCGTTTCTTGTCAGCGCGCTGGGTATTAAGAAGGCCTTGGAAATAGGCACTTTTACAGGCTATAGCGCCTTGTCTGTGGCTCTGGCATTGCCGGAAGAAGGCCTTCTTGTCGCATGCGACATTAACGATGACTGGGCCGCTGTCGCAAAAAAATACTGGCAAGAGGCGGGTGTTCAACAGAAGATAGATTTTCGTTTGGGGGCAGCGCTTGAGACGCTGGATGCAATGATCAACGATGGCGAAGCAAGCAGTTTTGATTTTGCGTTTATCGATGCCGACAAGGGCAATTACGATCATTATTATGAAAAATGTCTGTCGCTGCTTCGGGTTGGGGGGGTTATGGCGATAGACAATGTTCTTCTGTTTGGTTCAGTGGTTGATTCTTCAGTGTTGGACGATGGGGATAAGCCCAGGTTTCCAGAAAAAGATATTCAGGCGATGCGGGACCTGAACAAAAAAATCAGCGCTGATGAGCGTGTTGATCAGGTGATGCTTCCTTTTGCGGATGGCATAACGCTGGTACGAAAGAGGGCTGAATAATGGATCTTGAGCAACGAATAACCCGGCTGGAAGATATTGAAGCAATTAAACAGCTAAAAGCACGTTATTGTGAGATTAGCGATGATATGCATAACCCTGACAGAATCACGTCAATTTTCACAGAGGATGCTATTTGGGAATGCCCGGATTTTGGTAAGGCCGTTGGTCATCAGGCGATCCGCCAACAGTTTATTAGCTTTCAGAAAATGTTTAGTTTTTCACAGCACAATGTAACAAATCCTATTATTGCGATAGACGGGAACCGCGCTGAGGGTACTTGGTACATCATTGGTCCCTGGACGAACAGCGAAGATGGTAAAGAGATGTGGATGACTGCCAAGTATGAAGAACGGTATGTCAAAGCTGAGGGGCAATGGAAGTTTCAGCATGTCAAAGTGGTGGTCCGTATGGTTGCTGATCGCTGATTTGACCAAGTGATTACCAAACCAAAATTGCCTGGAAGACCATCTTAAACCGAGTGATTAAATAACAGGTATTGAAATGCGTGGTATAAAAATTTTACTTGCCCTGATCTTGGGGCTAGTGGCCTATCAATGGTATGCCAGCAGGGTAGATGTTGAAAAAGCGCTCTCTACTCCGGTTGTAGCCCATAATGAACTTATTATGTATTCACTGACGACCTGCGGATACTGCAAACAGAAGCGTCGACAGTTAGAGGCGGCTAATATTCCGTTTACCGAACACTTTATTGATGTGGATCGGCAGCGACAAAAGGAGCTGAACGAAAAGCTTGCCCGGTCAGGCCATTTCGCGCGTGGTTACGGGACTCCGATTT
The DNA here is from genome assembly GCA_024234435.1 of Pseudomonadales bacterium. Classification (NCBI taxonomy): domain Bacteria; kingdom Pseudomonadati; phylum Pseudomonadota; class Gammaproteobacteria; order Pseudomonadales; species Pseudomonadales bacterium. The sequence goes on along the minus strand of JACKOF010000002.1, from coordinate 340,529 downwards.
TTGATGCCTACGGTTATATACTGCCGAATAATCCGTCAGTGGCTAAAATCCAGTCGATGAAAAGCGTCGAAAATGTCGAATTGCCCTCAGACTAGAGGGCGTAAATATCGATAGGTATCGGTGAGGTTTCTGTCGGATCGAAATTTACCAACTGTAGGAAAAGGTTAAAGAACCATATTCATGAGGATCTTCCTGGCCCTCAAACTCACGTGTACGGAATACCTTTGCATAAGACACTTTCCACTGAGCCAGATTAAAGCTGAAGCCCACAGCCAGGTCTGCGACGGCGTTGCGTTTATCTACGCTGTGGCTGTCCCTAAAGCTGTTGCCATCGAGAAAAATATCCTGAGCGACCAAACGGCCATCAATGCTGATAAAGGCGTGCAGCCCGCAGATGATGCTTTGGCATGTTGACGTGCTGGGGCCGGGGGCGCTGTTGTCACCACCAGGTCGCACTGCTGAGGTGCCGAAGTCGTTGGGTAATTGCCAGCCAACGCGGTATTCACCCCCTGTATTGAGGTAAGTGGCGACATTGCCGAGACTGACACCGGCATGGGCAATGAAGTCCTGATGAGGCCAGCGGTTGCGGATAATAAAGCGGTGCTTGTGTTCGTAAACCAGTTGTAACCCCAGTTCGTTTTCAAGCTGATTATCCCAGCCCTCGGCGATCTCGATGTCACGTTCTTTGTGAATGAAATTCTGCGCTTCCTGTGCCAGTGAGGCGGGTCCCACCATGCCGATATTCAGCTCGATAGTGTCGAGTTGTTCTTCGTCTCTGGTATGGTAGGCGAAACCCAGATACAGGTAGCCTGCGTAGGGGCGGTCGTCTTCAATCAGCGTTCGGGTTTTCTTATCTGAAGGGGTAAACATCAGTTGTCCGAGGCTGATGACCAGGTTGCGCTCAAGTCCGTCTTTCATGCCATGGAAAAAGCGTAATTTGCTGTTTGCTTCGCGAACCCATTTGGGGAGAAGAGGGTCGTCTTCGTACGAGGTCAGATCAGGAGAAATCCATGAAAAGCGAATGCCATTAGTGTAGTGCTGGTCGGTTTCACCAAACAGGTCGTTCTCAAGATACATATTCAGCGTCCAGTGATCATCTGCTGACTGGCCAAAGGCCGTGTTACCTGCCAACAGTAAAACAATAACAAAGTATTTCACGAGAATCGCTTCCTGGTTCGCTGCCCGGTGGTAGATTATGACGACCTCGTTCGAATGTTAAAAGGGCAAGAGCGGAATGGACATTGAACCTGAACAGTAGCGCAGGCAATATAGGTTTGCCTGCAGGTACATAATAAAAAGGAACTCAAATGACTCGATTAAAGCTTCACTGGCAAATGTTGATAGCCATTTTGGCCGCTATTGGTGTTGGCCTGTTAGTGGGTAAAGAGGCGGCTGTCTTTGGCGTCACTTTTTATGATCTGTTCGATTTTGTGGGCACACTGTTCCTCAATGCCCTGAAAATGATCATTGTACCGCTGGTGATGTCCTCGATTATTTGCGGAGTAGCGGGCCTGGGGAGTGACAGCGGGCTGGGGCGGCTGGGAGTCAAAACGATCGGATTTTACCTGTTCAGCAGTCTGGCAGCCATTATGGTTGGCTTGATACTGGTTAATCTGTTTGCGCCGGGTATTGTTGATGGGGAGCCAGCCGGTGCGCGCCTTAATCTCAGTTCCCCCGAGGTTGTGGCCAGCCAGCTGGAGCGGGTCGAGGGTCGGGGTGCTGGTGATATCACCGGCGTATTTTTGCGAATGGTGCCGGTTAATATTGTCAATGCTGCTGCGCAGGGGCAAATGCTGGGGTTGATATTTTTCAGTCTGTTATTTGGGGTAATGATGACGCGTATCACCCAGCGTCACGCCGATACAATGGTAAGTTTCTGGCAGGGTGTTTACGAAACCATGATGGCCATCACCATGCTGATCATGAAGTTTGCGCCAATTGGTGTTTTTGGTCTGGTGGCAAAAACGGTTGCCGCTACCGGGTTTGATGCCTTTCAGCCACTGCTGGTCTTTTTCTTTACGGTGTTCCTGGCGCTTGCATTTCATGCTTTTGTCACGCTGGCGCTGATATTGCGAGCGGCAGGTGTTAAAAACCCTCTGCGTCATTACCGGGCGATGTTGCCAGCCATGTTAACTGCTTTTTCTACGGCATCGTCATCCGGAACATTGCCGGTGACGATAGAATGTGTTGAAAAAAATGCGGGTGTTTCAAACCGAACCAGCTCTTTTGTCTTGCCTCTGGGAGCGACTGTGAATATGGATGGCACGGCATTGTATGAGTGCGTGGCGGCCATGTTTATTGCTCAGGCCTATGGGCTGGAGTTGGGACTTGTTACCCAGTTTACGATCGTTCTGGTGGCGTTGCTGACGTCCATTGGGGTTGCCGGTATTCCCGCAGCCAGCCTGGTGGCCATCACTGTGATACTGGGGGTGATCGGCCTGCCCCTGGAGGGCATAGGTATGTTGCTGGTGACTGACCGAATCCTCGATATGATGCGCACGGCAGTTAATGTGTTCAGTGATTCCTGTGCGGCGGTGGTTATCGCCAAAACCGAAGGTGAGAAGAACATTCTATCAGGTAATAGTGCGCCGGTTTTCTAGTTTGATGCTGGGAGTACGTGGGTCGATAGAAAAAAGCCGGAGCATGTGCCCCGGCTTTTTTATTGCGATGTATGGATCGTTCGCTTTACCCAAAGACACCTTTGAAGAAGAAGAAAAACACAATAGCGAGTCCTGCGCCAGCGGGTAAGGTGATCACCCAGGATAGAAAGATGGTACCAATTACCCGAAGGTTGAGAGCTGCAATACCTCTGGCCAGGCCGACCCCGAGCACTGCGCCAACCAGAGTGTGGGTCGTGGAGACTGGCAGGCCCGTGCCGGAGGCCAGTACAACGGTTGCTGCGGCACCCAGTTCCGCGGCAAAGCCACGGCTTGGCGTCAGTTCGGTAATTTTCTTGCCGATAGTCCCCATTACTTTGAAGCCGTAAGTGGCCAGCCCGAGTACGATGCCGCCTCCCCCGAGTAACAAAATCCAGCTGGGCATGGTGGTTTTGGCTTCAACTGCGCCGGTTTTCACTACGCCGACAACCGCTGCAAGTGGGCCGACGGCATTGGCGACGTCGTTGGAGCCGTGGGCAAAAGCCATTGCGCAGGCTGTGAATATCATCAGGATCGCGAATACTTTTTCAACACTGGCGAAGCGGTTAAGTTTTTCCGCTTCTTCATCTCTTTGCACGCGGCGCAACAGGATGGTGCCAATAATGGCCACCAGAATTCCGATACCGATTGCAATAAAAAAGCTATCGGCAAAGCCGAGATTGACTCCAACATCTTTAAATACGTGCTTGAGGCCCTTGAGCAAGGTCACCATGGCGATCAGAAAGCCCACGGCAAACATATAAAAAGGGATGTATTGCTTGGCGCGGGTAAAGGGGTCATCCTGAGTCAGAATCAAACGCTGTACGCTGCGAAAAAGTGCATAGGATATGGTGCCGGCCAGCACCGGCGAGACCACCCAGCTGGCAACAATCTTCCAGACCTTGGCCCAGTTGACCGCCTCCGGGGATATACCTGCTGCCGCGAAACCGACGATAGCGCCAACGATAGAGTGGGTAGTGGAGACGGGCCACCCCATGATACTGGCGATTAAAAGCCAGGTGCCTGCTGCCAGTAGAGCGGACAGCATGCCATACACCAGATACTCTGGTGTTCCGGCGATAACTGCGGGATCAATAATATCTTTTCGTATCGTGGAGGTGACCTCTCCACCAGCCAGGTAAGCACCGGCAAACTCAAAAATCATAGCGATAAAAATCGCCTGCTTGACGGTGAGTGCTTTTGAGCCGACGGAAGTTCCCATGGCATTGGCTACGTCGTTGGCGCCGACACCCCAGGCCATGAATACACCAAACACGCAGGCCAGTATGATCAGAATCTGACCGTATTCTGCAAACAGAGTCATAATAATGGGTCCTTACTAACGGTTAGCGGGCAAGTAATTGCTGCAGGCGATCGCCGACGTTTTCCGCCAGGTCAGAGATTTCACCGATAGTGTCGATTATTTGGTAAAGGAATATGGCATTAATCGGAGGGAGATCGGCTTCGAGTTCAAACAGTTTATGGCGGATCTCCATTTCCAGCTGGTCGGTATTGTCTTCCAGACTATCAAGTTTTGCGATTAACCCTTCTACAAAGGTGACTTCCTGTCCTCTGAAACCGGTTTCCAGTAGTTCGTCCAGTTCATTAATGGCGGTCAGTGCTTGCTGGGTTGTCGCGATGGCGGAGCCAACGAATTCAATCATTTGCGGTTGAATTTCAGCGGGGATTGCCATTTTTCGACCAAGCATCAGGCCCGCGATATCCTTGCTGCGATTGGCAATGCGGTCCTGGGTAGACAGTAAATGCAGTAAATCTCTGCGATCTACAGGCATAAACAGATTTTTTGGCAGCTGCAGACGAAGCTTCCTTTTCAGGTCATCCGCTTTATTCTCAGCCTTTCGAATATTCTGGTAAACGACAGCGGCCTCATCCCAGTTTTCAGAAATAGCGGCATTCAGAAAATCCCGGAGCTGCTCAGTGCATGAAGCAACAACAGACATGTGCTTCTGCATGGGGCGAATGGGGGATTTACCAAACAGGCTGGATAGCGGGTTACTGACGGGCATGTTCTGCTCCTTAAGGGCTACTGATGCAATACAGCTGCTTTGTAGTCAAAGAAGTGGCGTTAGAGGCGACATATTACATAAATATTACACATGACCAAAGCGTTCATTTTTTCCTAGCCAGCGATCAATGATTGCCGTTGTTTTTGCAGGATATTTTTGTGTCAGTTCCCGACCAGCCTGGTTGACCAAAGGCATTAAATAAGCATCCCGCTGAAGATCTGCGATGCGAAACTGCATTTCCCCGGTCTGTCGGGTACCCAGTACTTCGCCGGGCCCTCGAAGTTGCAAATCCTTTTCCGCAATTTTGAAGCCGTCACTGGTTTGACGCATCATTTTCAGACGTTCGCTGCCGTGGCGCGACAGAGGTGAACTGTAGAGCAGCACGCAGTGGCTTTCGGTCGTGCCTCTGCCCACGCGTCCACGAAGCTGGTGAAGTTGCGCCAGTCCCAGCCTTTCGGGATTTTCAATAATCATCAGGCTGGCATTTGGCACATCCACACCAACTTCGATCACCGTAGTGGCTACCAGCAAGTCGGTTTCGCCATTTTTAAAACTCTCCATTACCCGCGCTTTTTCAGCGGGTTTCAGGCGTCCGTGAACCAAGCCAATGGTCAGTTCCGGTAACTGGAGCTGCAGTTCATCACAGGTGGTTTCTGCCGCCTGTGCCTGGAGCGCATCTGACTCTTCAATCAGTGTGCAGACCCAGTAGGCCTGGCGGCCACTGGCGCAGGCACCGTTAATTCGGGAAATAATTTCACCGCGCCGCTGCTGATCCACCAGCACAGTGTTAACGGGTGTTCTGCCGGGTGGTAATTCATCGATTGTCGAGCAGTCCAGATCAGCATAGGCACTCATTGCCAGTGTGCGCGGAATGGGGGTGGCGGTCATGATCAACTGGTGCGGTGTAATATCTTCCCGGCCTTTTTCTTTCAGTGCCAGACGCTGGTGAACGCCAAAGCGATGTTGTTCATCGATGATGGTCAGTGCCAGATCGTTAAATTTTACTTCTTCCTGAAACAGAGCATGGGTGCCGATGATGATCGGTGAGTGGCCCGTGGCGATATTCTGCAACTGCAGCTCCCGGGCCTTGCCTTTAACCTTGCCGGTGAGCCAGGCAAGGTGGATACCGAGCGGTTTTAGCCAGGCGGTGAAATTTTGCAGGTGCTGTTCAGCGAGGATTTCGGTGGGGGCCATGATCGCGGCCTGCTTGCCGTTTGCGACAGCCTGCAGTGCTGCCAGCGCTGCAACAACTGTTTTGCCGGAGCCCACATCACCCTGAATCAGTCTGAGCATCGGGTGAGATTGATTGAGGTCATGGCGTATTTCCTCGCTCACGCGCTGTTGAGCGGCAGTCAGAGAGAAGGGCAAGCGGGAGAGAAAGGACTTCTGCAGCTTGTGATCTGTTGCCAGCGGTGCAGCGGCGCGTTGCTGAACTTCCTGGCGCAAACGTAACAGGCTCAGATTGTGAGCCAGCAGCTCTTCGAATATCAGGCGCTGCTGGGCAGGGTGTTGCCCCTCGGCAAGCAGTGCCAGATCAGCATTTGCGGGGGGCTGATGAATGAATCGAATCGCTTCTACCAGCGACATCTCCTGATATTGGTTGCGCCATTGCTCTGGCAGCAGTTCAGCGAGCGAGCCTTCTCGCAATAAAGCCAGCGCCTGCTGGACAATGCTTCTCAGCCGCTGTTGGGTAATGCCTTCGGCGGCTGGATATACCGGGGTGAGCGATGTGCTCAATGGTGTCGTTTGGTCATCAATGAACTGGTATTCCGGGTGGTAAAGCTCCAGTCCGGATGCTCCCCGCCGCACTTCGCCAAAACATCGCAGCCGGGTGCCAGCAGACAGGTTGTTTTTCTGGGCGCTGCTGAAATGGAAAAATCGCAAGGTGACAGTGCCCGTGTTGTCCTGAACGCGGCACATCAAACTGCGGCGGCGGCCAAAGACAACATCACAGGCTTTTATTTCGCCTTCTATTACCGCATCGCTATCAGGCTGCAGCCCACCAATTGGCGAAATGCGTGTGCGATCCATGTAACGGATGGGCAGATGAAAAAGCACGTCCTGAATGTTGTGAAGCCCCAATTTTGCCAGTTTGGTCGCCACTTGCTGGCCGACGCCTTTGAGTTGGGTAACGTCAGCTTGCTCCAGAGAGTTGGGTGTCATGAGAGGGTTTACTTCAGAGATGAGGCAGCTTGTGTTTTTTGATAGCCGCTCGCAAGGCGTCAATAGCTTTGTGCCTCGGGAAACTGGCACGCCATGCCAGAGCGACTGTACGTGCGGCTTTTTTTGCTTGCAGCGGGCGGGTCACCAGACCATTGTATTTGGTTCCCAGTGTGGCTGATAAAGGCAAAATGGTGATGCCTAATCCGGAGGCAACCATATGGCGCAACGTTTCCAGTGAGCTGCCTTCACTGTGGGTACGAATGGAATTGTCAGCAGTGTGTCGGTTCTTGGGTAAAAGCTCTCGAACCTGATCACCAAAACAGTGACCCTCTCCCAGCATCAATACATTTTCATTGTTGAGTTCAGCCGGTTTTATGATGCTGTTGCTTGCCAGCGGGTGCGTTTTTGGCAACAGTGCGACAAAGGGTTCGTCAAAGAGAGGTTGTGTGACGACGTCTGGTTCAGTGAAAGGCAGAGCAACAATAATGACGTCCAGTTCACCTTTGCGGAGCCGGTGTCGGAGGGTGGCAGTAAAACCTTCCTCTACCACGAGCGGCATGTCGGGCGCCAGCTTGCGCAGCGCCGGAATAAAGTTGGGAAACAGGTAGGGGCCTATGGTAAAGATGGCGCCAACATGGAGTGGGCTGTTAAGCTGATCCTTTCCTGCCGAAGCAATATCATAAATTGAGTTGCTTTCTTCCAGCACTTTCTGGGCCTGCGCGATGACCTGTTCTCCCACAGGGGTAGGGCGGACACTGTTTTTGGAGCGCTCAAACAGGTCCACCCCCAGTTCCTGCTCGAGTTTTTTTACGGCAATGCTCAGTGTGGGCTGACTGACGTGGCATTGATCGGCGGCCTGGCCAAAGTGTTGTTGCTGGGCCAGGGTGACGATGTAGCGCAATTCGGTTAAGGTCATGTTTTGTCCGACAGGTGTTTTGGTGTTGGTCCTAATAATAGTAAAAACAAATTAGTTATGGCAAATCAATTAAAAACTTTATTCTTAGCCTGTGGTGATATCGGCTCGCGGGCCATTCAGCAAATGAATCCCGATTGCTGGAATGTTGCGGCAATGCGCCGTCGTGCCGAGTGCCTGCCGGAAGTGGCCAGCGCATTTTCCGGTGATCTTTGTGATAAGGCTTTGCTGAAAAAAGTGCTGTGTGAAAGTCGCCCTGACGCGGTGGTTGTGACATTAACACCTGCGGCCATGAGTGACGAAGGTTACAGGGCCAGCTATGTTGCCGGTGCTGAATCCTTGTGTGGCGCTCTGACCAGTCTGTCCATGAGTCCTCTGGTCATCTGGGTTTCCAGTACAGGTGTCTATGGCCAGCAGAATGGTGAGTGGGTAGATGAAGATGCTGTTACCGAACCGCAGAATTATCGTGGTCAACGCCTGCTGGAAGCCGAGCGGGTGATGCATGATAGCGGTTTACCCGTCTGTGTTGTGCGGTTTTCCGGTATTTACGGGCCGGGGCGCGAGAGGCTAATGAACAATGTGCGTGCTGGCAAGTTGCCTTCAGCAGAGGAGCCGTTGTGGACAAATCGTATTCACAGTGAGGATTGTGCCGGTGTACTGGTGCATTTGCTGGAACGGTTTCGCCTCGGAGAAACGCTGGATGATTGCTACCTGGCTACCGACAACGAGCCGACAGTAGCACACGTCATGCAGCGGGAACTGGCCCGATTGATGGCTGGTGAGGCCCCGGCAGGATTGGACGCGCTGTCGGATCTACCGGGGAATACCCTGATAAAAGGTCGCCGTTGTAGTAATCAGAAGCTCTGCGACAGCGGGTATCTGTTCAGATACCCCACTTGGAAAGAAGGTTATGGTGCGGTATTGGCGGCAATGAAGGCAGCAGATTAACAGGCCCTAGATGACCATTACCGCATCCATTTCTACAGCGGCACCTTTTGGCAGCTCTTTCACGCCAACGGCAGCGCGCGCAGGGTAAGGCTCGTTGAAGTACTGTGCCATGATTGTGTTGACAGTTGGGAAATGGCTCAAGTCGGTCAGATAAATATTGAGTTTGACAATATTCTGCAATGTGCCGCCAGCGGCTTCGCCAACAGCGGTCAGGTTTTTAAAAACCTGATGAATTTCCGCTTCGATACCGCCCGTTTCAAGCAGCATTGTCTCTGGATCAAGGGCAATCTGGCCAGACAGGTAAACCGTATTGTTGACTTTTACTGCCTGGGAGTAAGTGCCAATAGCGGCAGGTGCATCGTCTGTCTGAATAATGGCTTTGTTGATCATGTTTTTGTCTCAAGAAAGTAGATGGAAATTGAATAATAATGGCGTTCAGCTTTTTACACGATAAACCCGCTGAACCGCTCCCATATTGCGTATACGGCGCATGATGCCTGCCAGATGGACACGGTCATGAACACCTACCGAAAGAGTTACGACCGCATTGTGTACACTGCGATCATCAACATTGATTTTTTCAATGGTGCCCCCGGTTTCACTGATCCGGGAGGCAAGTGAAGCGATGATCCCGCGTTCAGGCGACAGCTCGACCTTAAATTCGGCGGCAAACTCGCCTTTCACTTTTCCGGACCAGTTGGCGGGCATGCACTTCGCCGCATCCCCCCGTACATCCTTGAGATTTTTGCAGGAATCGAGATGAATAACCATTCCTTTTCCCGGGCTCAGGTAGCCAAGAATGGCATCGCCGGGAATGGGGTGGCAGCAGCGCGCATAGTTGATAATCAGGCCCTCGGAGTTGTCGAGCATAATCGGGGTACGCTCCTCCTCTTCCTCGTCCAGCTGTTTTGATGTCGGCAGCATCAGGTTGGCTACCGCAAAGGCCATTCGGTTGCCGAGGCCAATCTGTTCGAGAATGGACTCAAAGCTGGTTGCACCAGTTTTTTTCAGCAGCCGTTTAATCCAGGACTTCCGTATGCGGTGGTAGTCATAGCCGAAATTTTCCAGCGCCTTGTCGAGCAATCGTTTGCCGAGTTCGACAGATTCATCGTGGTGTCGGGTTTTTAGAAAATGCCGAATGGCGCTGCGTGCTTTTGCCGTGACCACAAAGTTCAGCCAGGATGGATTTGGCTGTGCATCTTTTGTCGTGATGATGTCGACTTTGCAGCCACTTTGCAGGGGCTCCGACAGAGGTGTCAGCTCGCCATTGATTCGTGAGGCGACACAACTGTTGCCTATGTCGGTATGTACGGCGTAGGCGAAGTCAATCGGGGTGGCGCCGCTAGGAAGTGAAACAATCTCGCCTTTCGGTGTGAATATATAAACTTCGTCCGAGAACAGGTCAGTTTTTACGTGTTCAATAAACTCCAGTGAATTGCCGGCCTGCTTTTGAAGCTCCAGCAAACTCTGAATCCAGCGGTTTGTTCTCGGATTACCGGGATCTTTTGATTTGTAGAGCCAGTGAGAAGCAATACCTACATTGGCCATGTTGTCCATGTCTTCGGTGCGAATTTGCACTTCGATGGGAATGCCATGCATGCCAACCAGCACGGTATGCAAGGATTGATAGCCGTTAAGCTTGGGGATGGCAATGTAATCCTTGAATTCGCCCGGCACCGGCTTGAACAGGTTATGCACAATACCCAGCACTCGATAGCAGTCATCGACCGAGTCGGTGATGATGCGAAAGGCGAACACGTCCATGATGTCCCTGAAAGAGCGGTGCTTGCTCTTCATTTTCTGGTAAATGCTCCACAGGTGCTTTTCCCGGCCGATCACCTCCGCCTGTACCCCTTCCTGGGTCAATCGGTGAGTGAGTATGGTGCGAATTTCGCCAATCAGTTCGGTGCGATTGCCACGTGCAGCCCGGATGGTTTTGCGCAGCAGGTTATAGCGCAGCGGGTAAAGGGCGGCAAAGCCGAGGTCCTCGAATTCAAGCCGGATATCATTGATGCCAAGACGTTGCGCAATGGGGGCGTAAATTTCCAGTGTTTCTCGGGCAATACGGCGTCGCTTGACAGGGCTGAGCACAGACAGGGTGCGCATATTGTGAAGCCGGTCAGCCAGTTTCACCAGCATTACCCGGACGTCTTTGGCCATTGCCAGAATCATTTTCTGGAAATTTTCCGCCTGCTGCTCGCTTTTGGTGGCAAACTCTATTTCTGTCAGTTTGCTGACGCCATCTACCAGTTCGGCAACATTCTTGCCAAAACGCCATTGCAGCTGTTTTTTGGTAATTTGTGTATCTTCAATGACATCGTGCAGCAATGCTGCCATCAGGCCCTCGTGATCAAGGTGCATGTCAGCGAGAATGTGTGCGACTGCGATCGGGTGGGTGATGTAGGGTTCCCCGCTTTGGCGGTACTGGCCCTTGTGGCATTTCGCGGCGAACTTGTGAGCGCGGAGAATTTTGGAGATTTCTTGCGGTTTGAGGTAGGAGGAAAGCTTGTGGCTCAACGCATCAATAGCTTGCAAGACTTTCCTCTCCCGGAACTACTCTTTGGATTCGGTGGGCGCTTTTGCAGCCAGCTCTGCTTCGCCTTCTGTCTGACCATCGGTGCCGACATCAAAACTGGCTTCCAGCATGTCCATGGCAAACAGTTCTTCGTCAGATTGATCGACTTCGGTGAGAATGTCCGCAGTAATCAGGCCTTCTTCAATTTCGCGCAATGCGACTACAGTAGGCTTGTCATTTTCCCAGGGTACCAGAGGCTCTTTGCCGCCGGTGCTGATCTGGCGAGCGCGCTTGGCGCTGACCATGACGAGTTCAAAGCGATTGTCGACGTTTTCCAGGCAATCTTCTACAGTAATTCGAGCCATGAGTGAGTTCCAGTCTTGTTTGTTCGGTTGTTTCGTATCAAGCGTTGTAACATTAGTGCGTCACGCTTGAGCGGCAGATGCCGCAGGACGCGCCAGTTTACAGAAAATCAGCAATCAGGACAACAAGTTGCGAAGCAGGTCCGCGCGATTAAACTGTTGGCTGTTGAGGGAAAGCCGCTGTGCCTGAAAAATAGCGCCGAGATCATGGAGGGCGGTTTCAAAATCGTCGTTGATAACCAGATAGTCCGCTTCAACGTAATGGGACATTTCCTGTTGTGCTTCAGCAAGACGAAGTGCGATAACTTCCGGGTCATCCTGCCCGCGACTGTTGAGTCGCTCTGCAAGCGCTTCTTTTGATGGGGGTAATATGAAAATACCCTTGCAGTCATCAACCAGTCGTCTTACCTGGGCGGCGCCTTGCCAGTCAATTTCAAGGATAACGTCCTTGCCGCTGGCCAGCGTTTGTTCAACCCATTCGCGGGAGGTGCCGTAATAGTTGCTGAAAACTCGCGCGTGCTCCAGAAATGCGCAGTTATTGACCATGCCGATAAATTGGTCTTCACGGATGAAGTGGTAATTAACACCATTGGTTTCGCCGGGACGAATGGGGCGGGTGGTGTGGGAGATTGATACACATACCTGCCTGTCGAGCTCCAATAGTGCGTCAACAAGGCTGGTTTTGCCGGCACCGGAAGGTGCTGAAATTGTGTACAGGGTGCCGCGGCTAGACATGGATACTGGCCCTTTGGTTGCTCGGTTATTCAATATTCTGTATTTGTTCGCGAATTTGTTCAATGAGAACTTTCAGTTCAATAGCCGACTGAGTGGTTGCTCCCGAAATGGATTTGGAGCCCAGTGTATTGGCTTCGCGATTGAGTTCCTGCATCAGAAAATCCAGCCTGCGCCCTGCGGGTTCACCCTTTGAGAGTACGCGGCGAATTTCGCAGACATGGGTGTCGAGGCGGTCAAGCTCTTCATCGACGTCTGATTTCTGCGCCAGAATCACCATTTCCTGTTCGAGGCGGTCGTTATCCAGGTTAGCGCTGACTTCAGCCAGCCGGTCCTGAAGTTTTTGTTTCTGGGCGGTGAGCAGTTCCGGTAGTAGTTGGCGAACGGTGGCGACCTGGCCTTCAATTGCGTTCAGGCGCTGCTCAATAATGGTTTGTAATTTTTGTCCTTCGCGTTGGCGACACTGATTCAGTTGTCCAAGGGTGTTTTCAAACATGTCCAGCAGATCGGCTTTGAGTTTTTCCTGATCCACTTCCGGTTCCTGTAAAACGCCTGGCCAGCGCAATACTTCAAAAGGTGATGTCGGTGCGGGGTTGTGCATTTTTGCGGTGATCTGCTCGCTGGCCTGAATCACTTTTTCTGTCAGAGCCGTGTTCAGGTCCAGGCCATCATTACCTGACGAAATTTGCAGTTGCAGACTGATGTCAACTTTACCCCGTTGCAAATGCTTTCGGGTTAGCTCCCTGAGCGGCATTTCCAGCTCCCGAAGGGTATCGGGCATGCGAAAGTGAGTTTCCAGATAACGGTGATTGACCGAGCGTATTTCCCAGCTGGCATTGCCCCAGTCACACTGTTCTGTGATGCGGGCAAAGGCGGTCATACTTTTGGGCATGATGTTCTCCAATGGTAAACGGTAGGAAAGCGTGGAGTGCTGAGATCGGGCATGTTAGCAAGTGCGTTGCCAGGATGACAATTTCATTCGCTGCAATTAGTGTTAATAGGCTTTAATTCGTTAGAATGGCGCCTGCGAAAATACCCTTTAGCTATTCTGATTCAAGGAAATCAATATGACTCGACCCAGTGGACGCCGCCCCGAGCAGTTGCGCCCGGTGAAGATTACCCGTCAGTACACCTGTCATGCCGAGGGCTCTGTGCTGGTGGAATTTGGCAATACCAAAGTGATTTGTACCGCCAGTGTTGAAAACTCTGTGCCGCGATTCCTGCGCGGACAGGGGCAGGGTTGGGTTACAGCTGAATACGGTATGTTGCCCCGTTCAACCGGGTCACGCATGGGGCGTGAAGCTGCACGTGGCAAACAAAGCGGCAGAACCCAGGAGATTCAGCGTCTTATTGGCCGCTCGTTAAGAGCGGCTGTTGATTTGAAAGGGCTGGGGGAGAACACGGTGACGGTTGACTGCGATGTTATTCAGGCAGACGGTGGCACTCGAACAGCATCCATAACAGGAGCCTGTGTGGCGCTGGCAGATGCCATTGAACACATGAAATCGAAAGGCCAGCTTAAAGGTGACCCCCTGACTCACCTGGTGGCTTCGGTCTCGGTTGGTGTCTACAAAGGCGTGCCGGTACTCGATCTTGATTACCCGGAAGATTCTAATGCTGAAACCGATATGAATGTGGTTATGAATAGTACAGGCGGATTTATCGAGATTCAGGGTACGGCTGAAGAGGCACCATTTTCCGAGCAGGAGTTTCAGCAGATGCTTGCACTGGCAAAACGAGGTATTGCCGATCTGGTGAAAGTTCAGCAGATGGCGTTGGCGCAAAAGTAGCGTTACTGCGAGTATATGGTGAACATTGAGTGTGAACTGCGACTCGGTTCGTCGAGGTTGCACGAAAGAGGTTTTGATATAGATGAAAACGTATCAGCGAGAGTTTGTTGAGTTGGCAATAGCCGAAGGCGCTTTGCGATTTGGCGAATTTACCCTGAAATCAGGGCGGGTAAGTCCGTATTTTTTTAATGCAGGCGAGTTTAACCGTGGTGCCGCACTGGCTGCGCTGGGGCGACATTATGCAGCAGCCATTGTGGATTCCGGTCTGCCATTTGACCTGTTATTTGGGCCTGCTTACAAAGGAATTCCTTTGGCGACAGCGGCGGCAGTATCATTGGCGCGAGATTATGATATCAGCGTTCCTTACTGTTTTAACCGCAAGGAGGCCAAGGATCACGGTGAGGGAGGTTTGCTGGTGGGTGCTCCGTTGCAAGGGCAGGCCCTGATAGTTGATGATGTGATCACAGCGGGAACAGCGATTCGCGAGGTGATGCAGATTCTGGACAGCCATGAAGCCGGCGCAGCGGGTGTCGTGGTGGGGCTGGATCGTAAGGAACGAGGTACAACCGGTTGTTCGGCAATACAGGAAGTAGAGGCAGAATTTGGTATTTCTGTGATCAGTATCGTCGATATTGATCATGTGCGGCAGTATCTTGATGAAACGGGCAAAGACCTGGAAGCGTTGGAAAAAATTGATTTGTATCGGGAACAGTACGGCGTTTGATGGTCAAAAGTTTATGTTCGGTACGGGTTCAGAGAGACAATAGTGGGGTGGCGGTGTTGAAAATTAACCAGGCAATGGCTGTTTTATTAACGGTATTGTTCAGCAGCCAGTGGGCTCTGGCGTCTGAAAATCTCTATCGCTACCGGAATTTATCTGGTGAGGTTGTTATTGACTACCAGGTACCGCCGGAATTTGTGGCGAATGGTTATGAGGTGTTAAGCAAGACTGGCAGAGTCTTGCAGGTGGTTCCCCCCCACACGGTTGTTGATGAGGGAGAGCAGGCTTCAGCGCAGCAATCGAGCGAAGAGGCGGAAGCTCAGAAGAAAGAAGACACTATTTTGCTGCGCAGTTACAGTTCGCTGGCGGACCTCGAAAAAGCTCGTGATCGTCGCCTGGAATTGTTGGATCGGGAAATTACCATTGTTGAAAGTAACCTTGAGAAAAGTCGTGAGCAGTTGGAGAGCTCCCGTGCACAGGCGGCTAATCACCAGCGCAGTGGCCGGGTGGTTCCCCGGGTGTTGCTGGACAATATCTCTGATCTTGAGGAACAGATTGAGGATGCAGAGCAAATGTCAGTTGTTCGGGCCAGTGAGCGGCGGGAGGTCAGCGAAAAATACCGGCATTATATTGAGCGATTTATGGTGCTTAAAGGCTTACAGCGTGGTGCTCGGGGTGAAAAAAACCATCCATCAAAACTTGCCATTGATCCTGCCAGTTCTCAGTCGGACGGCGACTGAAACCACTGCGGACATATTGTGATATACGGCCTTCAGCTGCTGAAAGAAGCAGATTGGCAGCAGCGCTCACTACCAGTGTTGTTCTCGCCCCTTCCTGAATTTCGGCTTCCCTCAAGACCTGTTTAAGCTGGGTTTCCAGGCGGTCAAAAAGCTGTTGAATCCGTGTGTGAAGCCGACTGGTTTCGCCGGTTAGTGCATCGCCAGTTAATAAGCGAGTGATGCCGGGATTGCGTTCGGTGAACGTTAGCAGAAGCGAAAGAACCCGATACAGTCTGGTTTTGACATCACTTTCTTCGTTGACGATGGCGTTTACCCGGCTGAATACTGTTTCTTCAATAAAGTCGATAAGCCCTTCGTACATTTTTGTTTTACTGGGAAAGTGGCGATAGAGTGCTGCTTCAGAAACCCCCACCTCTGCGGCTAGTGCGGCGGTGGTGATTTTTCCATTCGCCGACGTTTCCAGCATACGAGCCAGTGCCTGTAGTATTTGCTGTGCTCTGGGGCTGTTCATGGTTCGTCTGGTTCCGGCTGATTGGTTATCAGTGTGCCGACACCCTGATCAGTAAATATTTCGAGCAGCACGGCGTGATCAACACGTCCGTCAACGATATGGGCGCTGGTTACACCCGCTGAAACAGCGTCCAGAGCACAGCGAATTTTTGGCAGCATGCCGCCGTGAATGGTGCCATCGGCAATTAATTCATTGACTTGTTCTGTGGAAAGGCCGGTAAGAACCTGTCCGTCCTTGTCTTGCAGACCTGCCACATTGGTCAATAGCATCAGTTTTTCTGCACAGAGCACTTCTGCTATTTTACCGGCTACCAGATCTGCATTGATGTTGTAGGATTCGCCCTGTGAGCCAACCCCGATAGGGGCGATCACCGGAATAAAGTTGCTGTTGGTCAGCATGTTGATCACGCCGCAATCAACTTTTTCCACTTCGCCTACATGGCCGATGTCGATGATTTCGGGTGCCGACATTTCCGGGCTGTGTCTGGTGACTTTCAGTTTTCGGGCCTGAATTAACTGGCCGTCCTTGCCCGTAACACCCACGGCTTTACCGCCAGCGCTATTTATGAGGTTGACGATTTCCTTATTGACCGCCCCGCCCAGCACCATTTCTACAATGTCCATGGTCTGGCTGTCGGTGACCCGCATACCATCTACAAAGCTGGACTCAATATTAAGCTGGTTGAGTAGGTCGCCAATCTGAGGGCCGCCGCCATGAACAACAACAGGATTGATGCCGACCAGTTTCATCAGCACGATATCTCTGGCGAAACTCGTTTTCAGTGCATCGTCGATCATGGCATTGCCGCCGAACTTGACGACGATGGTTTTGCCGGTGAAGCGCTGGATATAGGGCAGGGCTTCAGTTAGGACATTGGCAATGTTGGCAGCGGCGTCCAGTGACAGTGACATGGGCAGGTCCGAAATATAAAAAATTCAAGTCAAAAGGTTAACGAGCTATCTATGCTACTGAGTTGTTGCCTGAAAAGCGACTGGATTTTGTCCAGCGATGCTTCGGATTCAGCTTCAAAACGCAAGGTCAGCGCCGGGCTGGTGTTCGATGCACGTACCAGCCCCCAGGCAGTTGGGAAATCGACTCGTAAGCCGTCAAATGTGGTGAGTTGGGCGTCGCCAAAATCAGAATTTTCAACTAGTGCTTTAATGAGCTCAAACTTTTTGTCGTCCGGGACAATGATTTTAATCTCAGGGGTGCTGAAGCTTTTTTCGTAGGCATAGAGTATGCCTGCCAGCGATTGCTCGCGCACCATCATGATTTCTATCAGGCGGGCCGATGCGTAGATGCCGTCGTCAGAGCCGTGCCAGCGATCGCGGAAAAACAGGTGCCCGCTGAACTCCCCACCAAGCGGTGCATTGCATTCCATGATTTTATTCCGCATATGTGAGTGGCCGGTCTTCCACATGACCGGGCGGCCGCCGTAACTGCGGATCAGCGGGCTGAGGCGTCGGGTGCACTTGATATCGTAGACAATATCCGAGCCAGGATGTCGGGAAAGCACGTCCCTGGCAAAAATCATCATTAGCTCATCCGGCCAGACTATTTTGCCGTCGGCAGTTACGGCCACCATTCTGTCACCGTCCCCGTCGAGGCAGATGCCCAGTTGAGCTCTGGTGGCAGTAACGGCTTCAATCAGGTCATGCAGATATTCTTCCACCGTTGTATCAGGGGGGTGGTGGGGAAAATTGCCATTGACATCGCAGTAGAGGGGTACTACTTCGCAGCCAATACCTTCCAGCACATCAATTGCAAATTTTCCGGCAATACCGTTGCCTGCATCGACAACAACTGTCAGATCCATTGCGGGCACAATATCCTTGACGATGGCTGCTGTGTATTCGCTGGTAAGGCTCAGTTCTTCCAGCTGACCCTTGCCGGTTTTGAAGTCACCTTCGATCATGATGTCGCGAAGAGCAGTAATCTCTTCTCCGCAGAGTGCGTGCTGTTTGAAGAAGATTTTAAAACCGTTATCGGCAGCGAGATTATGGCTGGCAGTTACCATTACGCCGGAGGATGTTTCCCCTATTCGAGTCAGCGCAAAGGTTAATAGCGGGGTGGGCACAGCACCAATGCTGAGTACGTTGCACCCTGTGGCAAGAATTCCCTCCTGCAGAGCGGCTTTCAACTCCGGGCTTGAGAGCCGTCCGTCCCACCCCATAACCAGAGACGCTTCTCCCTGCTCCTGAGCCATGGTGCCCAGGCAGTTGCCGAGACGACGGGCAAACTCTGCATTGATTTGTTGACCGTATATGCCGCGAATATCGTAATCGCGGAAAATAGCTTCCGGGTAGTAGTGTACTAACCGGCTGTCTTTGGTTTGATTCGGTTCGGCTTCAGGGGGTGTTTCTGCATTGGTCTCCTCGGCGGAGGGTTCTGCCAAACGGGAGCCGGAGGGTATGACTTGCAGGTAACTGCTGGTTTCGTCCAGATCAGAAGGCATGCTTTCCTTTGCCTGAATTTTTTGGGGCACGACAAACGGCTCATTTTTGTAGTGAGTCAGCACCGCTCGCAAAAACAGGTAAAGCAGTAGCAAAATAGCAATTACAAGGCAGCTGAAAATAGCAAGGACATCGTTGGAGAGGGGTGCCCTGTTGTTCAATAGCTGTTGGTTGCCGGTAAAGTGAATTTGCCAGTAAGGTAGCAGAGTGAGTTTCTTGGCAGGTTGCAGGCCATCCAGCTTCAGGCCGGTTGATAAAACAGCATTACCCTGCAAGCCTGGCAGTTGCTGGTACAGTAATGTCTGCCCGTGTGCCGACTCGGGTTGCAGATTTTTAATGAGCTCGGTGGTTGCTATGTCTCTGAGCGCGACACCGACAATTGAGCCGCTGTTATCCTTTACCGGTAACACAAATAGCAGGCGCCAACCTTTTTGCAGGCGCACCGCTTCAGGATTTGGTGTGTCACCTTTGAATGCTCGGGACACCAGTTCCCGTGCGGCAAAATTGTCTGTTCCATCCAGTCTGTTACTACCGGGTTTCAGTAGATGGAGTGACTGGGATTCGCTGCGAGGTTTCACGAGCTGACTTTCCAGCTCGGCAAGTGCCGCGGTATCGTCCTGTATAAAGGCATCGATGACCTGTCGGCTCTCGACAATTGATGAAAGCTTTTGCTGCTGGTGCTTAATATAGCTGTTAACCCGCGCCGCCTGTATACCGGCAATGGACTCTGTGCGCTGCAAAAAAGCCTTCTGGTGGTTGTCTGTTATCAGGTGATTGTAAACCTTTAACGCGATAATGCCTGAAGCGACCAGAAACACGATCAATAGCAGAGCTATTGCCGGGTGGGCTTTCAACCGCAATATCAGTTCTGTTAAGAGGTTGGGCTTGTAATCGTCAGAGGCCAGTTTTGTCATTAGACGCAGATTTCCTTGCCGGTAACGTTTCCGCAATTCGAGCAATTAATTGTCGAGCCAGAATGGCTTTGTTTATTTTCGGGATTGCTTCAGCGCCACTATTCTCTATCACCAGCACCTCATTGTCATCACTGTTGAAACCAATGGTTTTGTCAGACACATCGTTCGCGATAACCAAGTCAAGATTCTTTCGCTCCAGTTTGCTGCGAGCATAGTTCTCTACATCGCTGGTTTCGGCAGCAAACCCAACAGTAAAGGGACGTTCCGGAAGTGCGGCGACGGCACTGACAATGTCCGGGTTTCTAATCAGTTCAATGGTCATGGTGTCGGCTGACTTTTTGATTTTTGAACGGGATACGGTGGCGGGTCTGTAGTCTGCCACCGCCGCAGAAGCAATGAACAAGTCACAATTCCTGGCCTCGTTGACGGCTGCCTCAAACATTTCTTCGGCGCTGGTGACGTGAATGATGGTCACTCGGTCGGGTGGCGGTATGTTAACCGGCCCACTTACCAGAATGGTTTCCGCTCCGGCTTCAACCGCAGCTTCTGCCAGCGCATACCCCATTTTTCCGGAACTATGATTGGTGATGTAGCGGACAGGGTCGATAGCTTCCCGCGTTGGACCTGCGGTTATAACTACCTTGCGACCGGTAAGGCTGCCGGTTTCGAACAGGTCTGCAGTCAGTTGGGCGATGTCTTCCGGTTCCGACATGCGACCGGGGCCGACATCACCGCAAGCTTGCTCACCTTCGGCAGGCCCGAAGAAATGGATGCCTCTGGAGCGTAGTGTTTTGACATTCTTCTGTGTGCTGGCGTTGCGCCACATGCCCTGGTTCATCGCAGGTGCCAGCGCAAGTGGTGACCTGCTGGCCAAGCATATGGCTGACAGTAGCTCCCCGCTTTCGCCATTGGCAAGTTTGGCAATAAAGTTAGCGGATGCTGGTGCAATCAAAATCAGATCCGCCCAGCGGGATAGTTCTATATGCCCCATTGCGGCTTCTGCTGCGGTATCGAGCAAGTCAAGGTGGACCGGGTTGCCTGACAGGGCCTGCAGGGTGAGGGGCGTTATGAATTGGGTTGCGCCGGGTGTCATGGCCACTCGAACTTCTGCGCCGATAGTCTGCAGGCGACGCACCAGCTCTGCACTTTTGTAGGCAGCAATGCCGCCGGTAATGCCCAGCAGAATACGTTTGTTGGTCAAAAGACGCATGATGATTCCTGAACGAAAATGATAATCAGGGTAAGATACCACTGACACAGGGATTTGCGTAGCCGCACAGGAGGTGATTATGGCTATTCGGGACTGGCCTGCAAGTGAAAGGCCCAGAGAAAAGTTGTTGCAAAAGGGTTCCACTGCACTTTCGGATGCAGAGTTACTGGCGATATTTCTTCGAACGGGAAGCTGTGGGTTGAGCGCCGTTGATCTGGCGCGGATGCTGCTCAACCGGTTCGGCAATATTGGTTCATTGCTGGCGGCTGATCAAGAAGCGTTCTGTTCTTCCCCAGGTCTGGGGCCTGCCAAATATACTCAGCTGCAGGCGGTTATGGAGCTGGCACGCCGACACATGAGCGAGCGGTTGCAGCGGGATACCGTGTTTAATCATCCGCAGGCAGTAGCTGAATTTTTGCTGGCGAAGCTGGGGTCTTGTAAAAGGGAGGTGTTCGGCGTGCTTTTTCTCGATTCCCAGCATCGTCTGGTTTGTTGGGAAGAGCTGTTTTTTGGCACAATAGATACAGCAAGCGTTCATCCGCGCGAGGTGGTGGTAAGGGCGTTATACCACAATGCGGCAGCGGTCATATTCGCGCATAATCATCCATCCGGTGTAGCTGAACCCAGTCAGGCAGATCAGCAGATCACGCAGCAATTGCAAAAAGCACTTGGCTTGCTCGATATTCGGGTGCTGGATCATCTCGTGGTTGGAGGTGGCTTTACGGTTTCTCTGGCACAGAGAGGTATGTTGCTGTGATCAGGCCTGTCGGGACAGCGGGATAAGGGGCGAGCGAATGGATATGCGAAAGTAAATTTATTTGCACTGGAAAGGGCGTTCTGGTATAAAACGCGGCTCTTTTGCGGGGTGTCAGATTGATTCGCTCCAGCTACGGAACTCAAAGTAGAAATTTTCGTGTTGCTACTCGCTAGCCAAGTTAGTCAGTAACGCCCTTATTTTCAGATTAGAGGCAGAGTAATGTCTAAAGTATGTCAAGTCACTGGTAAACGCCCGATGACAGGAAACAATGTTTCTCACGCGCAAAACAAAACCCGCCGTCGGTTTGAGCCAAATTTGCACACACACCGCTTCTGGATCGAATCCGAGAAGCGTTTTGTCAAGCTGCGTGTTTCAACCAAGGGTATGCGTATCATTGATAAAAATGGTATTGAAAACGTGCTTGCGGATATCCGCGGCCGCGGCGACAAGGTATAAGGAGTACTAGATCATGGCAAAGTCAAATCGCGACAACATCAAACTGGTTTCCAGCGCTGGTACAGGTCATTACTACACCACGACCAAGAATAAGCGCACACAGCCGGAAAAACTGGAGTTCAGCAAGTACGACCCGGTTATTCGCAAGCATGTGCCGTACAAGGAAGCTAAAATCAAGTAACAATGTGATTTTTAAAAGACACTAAAAAACCCGGATGCCAAAGGCCTCCGGGTTTTTTGTTGGTGGTTATTTTTCCTCCGTCCGTTTTATGTGCGGAGGGGCCGGCTACCCTATCGCTTATTGGTGGAAAGCGATATATCACTGACTCCGGCTTCGCGAGCTTGGTCAGTAATCTTCACAAATATTTCGGCTTTTGATTTTGGGTGCGCCTGGATAATGACTTTGGCTTGCGGGTTCTCGGCTCGAATACGGCCCACATTAGCGCGAACAGAGCGAACATCAATGCGGCGTCCTTCCAGCCAGATGTCGTTGGTTTCGGTGACCTTAAAAACCGCATTTTTCAGCTTTTCATCGGAGGGGGGTGGAGGTTCATTGGTAATGGGGGGGCGGTTTACATCGAGCCCGGACTCTTTAACAAAGGATGCGGTGACGATGAAAAAAATCAACATGATAAAAACGACGTCCAGCATGGGAGTCAGGTCAATCTCTGACTCTTCTTCAACCCGCCTTTTTCCTAGTGCCATTATACTTCTACCTCACAACTACGGATAATGGTTCTTATGAGAGTCACCACCCGCGAATAGTTCCCAATTTGATTAGGCGGTCAGTATGCCAGAAAAAAATTTAATGGAAAGCCATGAAGTGATGAAAAATGCCCGAATTGCCTGAAGTAGAGACCACTTTACGAGGAATTTCTCCTTATCTGGCAGGAAAAGTGGTTCACGATGTGCGGATACGAGAGTTCCGTTTACGTTGGCCGATTCCCCGGAATTTACCAGATTTGTTATTGAATCAGAAAATTTTGAAGCTATCCCGCCGGGGAAAATATCTACTGTTCCAATTCCGGTCGGGACACTTGTTGATGCACCTGGGAATGTCTGGCAGTTTGAGAATAGTTGGCGCAGAAGAAGTGCCGGGAAAGCATGATCACCTCGATATTGGTGTTGACGATGGTTGTTTACTGCGTTTTTCTGACCCCCGCAGGTTTGGATCCGCGTTATGGCTGGATGGAGATCCCTATCAGCACCCGTTATTGAAAAACCTGGGCCCTGAACCCCTTGCTGGTAACTTTTGTGGTGATTATCTTTTTCGGCGATCTCGTGGCAGGACGGCGCCAGTTAAGTCATTTTTGATGGACAGCCGAGTGGTGGTGGGGGTCGGTAATATCTATGCCAATGAAGCCCTGTTCTTAAGTGGTATCCGGCCTGACCGGGCAGCCGGGAAAATTTCCAGGCTGCGTTATCAGCAGCTGGCTTCAGATGTAATAAGAGTGCTTGGCAAAGCTATTGAGCAGGGTGGCACCACACTTAAGGATTTTGTTGGGGGAGATGGCAAGCCGGGTTATTTTAAGCAACAGCTAAATGTTTATGGTCGTGGTGGTGAGCCGTGCGTAAGTTGTAAAAAAGCATTGCGTGAAATCAGGCTGGGGCAGCGCAGTACGGTTTTTTGCCGTTATTGTCAGCGCTGATCTCTTTTGATGCCGCTGAACTTGTTTTTCAGGGCCTGAGCCGCAACAGCAGGGACAAAAGCAGAAATATCGCCGCCCAGTGATGCTATCTCTCTGACCAGAGAAGAGGAGATATAGGAGAATTTCTCCGATGGGGTTAAGAAAATACTTTCCAGATTGGGCGACAGCGCGCGATTCATATTGGCCAGCTGAAATTCGTATTCGAAGTCTGAGACGGCTCGCAGACCGCGCAGTACACCGTCGCCGCCACAGTCTTTGACAAAATCTACCAGTAGGTAATCAAGGCGCTGTACTTCAATATTGCCCAGATGTGAGAGGGTGGTTTTTGCCAGTTCTATTCGTTCTTCGACGCTGAACAGCGGGCCTTTGGTTTCGTTTACCGCAATTGCGACAATAATTTTGTCAAACAGTCTGCTGGCTCGCTCAATCAGGTCAACGTGGCCGTTGGTGATTGGATCAAACGTACCCGGATAGACAATGGTTTTCACAGACCGTACTCCTGAATTAATGTCGCCTGGCAGGCAGCCCGCCGAGGGGTGCGGCGATGTTAAACAATTTGACCGTCTTACTCAATTGCGAATGAAAAGCCGGTAAGCGACCTGCCCTGTTATTTTTGATCGATACGGTTGCCAGCCTGGTGGTACTTCAGGCTCCGGCGCGTTGCGATCGGTTTCTATGTAAATTGTGGCACTGTTGGCTAGCCAGCCATTTTCTTCGAGCAAGACGATGGCCGGTTGCAGCAGCTGCTCAATAAAAGGTGGGTCGATAAAGACCAGATTAAATGCTGTCGCTGGCGTGCTGCTGCGCAGCCATTGCAGCGCATCGACGTGCAGGACGCAGGCATTATCGGCTTGCAGGCGCAGGCAATGCCGCTGTATGGCGTTTGCTGCGATGCCATTTTTTTCGACAAAGGTAACGCTGTGGGCGCCCCGGGACAGTGCTTCCAGGCCCATTGCACCGGAGCCGGCGAACAGGTCAAGGCAGTGGGAGTCGATGATATCCGGCGCGAGCCAGTTGAACAGGGTTTCGCGAACACGGTCGCCGGTAGGTCGCAGACCTTTGACCAGTGGAAATTCAAGTTTGCGCCCGCGCCACTTGCCGCCGATAATACGCAGCTGATTTTGTCCTGTACTGATGGTGCTGTTGCGGCTTTTTTGTCGATGAGCTTTCAACTTGATGGACATTCCCAATGGTATTCAACCCTTGATGACAGCATACACTGCTTTGACATAAAGCTGGGATAGAAATAGCGTGAGTGTCGTGTCGAGAATTAATTGAAAGAAGGAAGTTGTTGGTGGAGAACAGTTTGATTGATCGGCTCGAAAACTGGTTGACGAAGATCCTGGGGCTGGAAAGCGTGGGTGCAGTACAAATCGGGTTAACGGTTTTGGGCACCCTGATCTTGCTTGCGGTGGTTATGTGGCTGGCTACCCGCTTGACAAAGAAACCGCATCAGCAATCCACGCCTGCTGGCGATCTTTCCGAGTTGCGAAAGGCGAAAGAGCCTTTGGCAGAGATAAAGCCATTGGCGGATCAAGAGCCTTCAGTAAAAGAAGAGCCTTCAGCAAAAGAAGAGCCTGAAGCAGATAATGCGCCCTTGGCAAACGCCAGCATAGCGTCATCGGACGATGTCTCGGTGGCAGAGCTCGCGGTTGGTCTTGCTCCGACAACCGAGTCGCCTCAGTCACCAACACCTAAAGCCGGGTTCAGGGAGCGTTTGCGTCGTGGTGTTGCTCGCACGGGCAGCGGTTTTGGCAACCTGTTTCTGGGTAAGCCTGCTATTGATGAAGATTTGCTGGAAGAGCTGGAAACCCTGTTGTTAATGGCAGATGTAGGGATTGAAACAACAGGCGATATTATTGCTTCGATTTCTGAAAGTGTGAGCCGCAAGGAGCTGGATGACAGCGAGGCTCTGAGATTGAAGCTGCAGGAACAATTGTTAAAAATTGTTCAGTCCTGTGAGCAACCTTTGCAGTTGGCCGCTGAAGGGAAGCCGCGAGTGATTCTGGTTGTTGGTGTCAACGGCGTTGGTAAAACCACCACGATAGGCAAAATGGCCAAACGGTTTCAGTCCGAAGGTCAATCAGTCATGTTGGCTGCAGGCGATACTTTTCGGGCAGCAGCCGTGGAGCAACTGCAAACCTGGGGGGAGCGAAATGGTGTGCCGGTGATCGCGCAACACACCGGCGCAGACAGTGCCTCGGTTATTTTTGATGCATTACAGTCAGCAAAGGCCAAAGGTGTTGACGTTTTAATTGCTGATACGGCAGGTCGTCTGCATAACAAAAGCAATCTGATGGAGGAATTAAAGAAGATCACCCGTGTCATGGGCAAGCTGGATGAAGCCGCGCCCCATGAGGTATTGCTGGTTCTCGATGCAGGCACCGGGCAGAATGCCCTTTCACAAATGCAGGAATTTCACTCAGCGGTAGGGGTGACCGGTATAGCGCTGACCAAGCTGGATGGAACCGCCAAGGGTGGGGTAATTTTTCCCTTGTGCAAAAAGTTTTCAGTGCCAGTCCGGTTTATTGGTGTTGGCGAGTCTGCTGATGACTTGCAGATTTTTAACGCCAAAGAATTTGTTGAAGCGCTGTTTAGCAGCCAATCGATACCAGATGGTGGGGGCAAATAACTTCCGATGATTCAGTTTGACAGGGTTAGCAAACGTTATACCACCGGACAGGAGGCGCTTTCTGGTGTCAGTTTCCACATGTCTGGCGGTGAGTTGAGTTTTCTGACTGGTCACTCGGGAGCTGGCAAAAGTACCCTGCTCAAGTTAATTATGCTGATGGAACGTCCCAGTGGTGGCCAGCTCATGATCAACGGCAAAAATCTGGGTCGCCTTCATACAAGCCAGATACCTTTTTATCGGCGCAATGTTGGCGTGGTTTTTCAAAATCACCAGTTGTTATTCGACCGCACAGTTTATGACAATGTCGCGCTGCCGTTGCTGGTGTCGGGCTATCGTCCGCAGGAAGTTGGTCGCCGAGTGCGTGCTGCGCTGGATAAAGTGGGTTTGTTGAGCAAGGAACAACAAAATCCGATTGCACTTTCCGGTGGTGAGCAGCAGCGAGTTGGTATTGCCCGGGCGGTGGTGCATAAGCCGAAAATTCTGCTGGCGGATGAGCCTACCGGGAACCTTGATCCCGAATTGTCGGCAGAGATCATGACGTTATTTCGTCAGTTTGGTGAAGTGGGTGTTACGGTGCTTATCGCCACTCACGATATTGACCTGATTGCCCGCATGGGTTGTCGCGAGTTGCAGCTAAGTGGTGGTCGTCTGATTAGCGGAGGGGCGCCACAAGGTGCAAACTAAATCAAAAGCATCGGGCAAGGCTCGGGAAGTACGACAAGGTGGTGCTACCGGTCAACGGATACGTGTTCGAGATCGGCTGAGGGGTTATTTTCTCAATCATCAGCAGGTGTGCCTGCTGACATTGAAGCGCCTCGTAAGTGAGCCGGTGCAATCGTTGATGACATCGCTGGTGATTGCCATTGCGCTTGGCCTGCCTGCGGCATTGTATGTGGGCGTAATTAATTTACAGCAGATCGGCAACGGTTTTGACGATACCGCCCGGCTGACGGTCTTTTTGCAGCGCAACGCCCGCCCGGAAGCTATCGATAAACTGCGTCAGCAACTTGAAAAAGATACCGATGTTGCCGGGGTTGTTTATATTTCCCGGCAGCAGGCGCTGGCCGAGTTCAAGGCCGCATCCGGCTTTGGCGAAGTGCTGTCCATGCTGAATGAAAACCCGTTGCCACCGGTGTTGCTGATTGAGCCTGCCGCAGTTTTTCAGGCCGACTTGCCCGCTGCAGAAGCCCTGGTTAAACGGTTGAAAGCGTTAGCGCTGATAGATGATGTCCAGCTCGACATGAAGTGGATACAGCGCTTGCAGGGAATTCTGGAAATATTTTATCGGTTAACATTAACGCTTGGTGCATTGCTGGCGCTGGGTGTGTTGCTGGTTGTTGGCAATACAATTCGGTTGGCCATTGAAAACCGCCGGGATGAAATTGTTGTCGTCAAGCTGGTTGGGGGAACAAATGGCTATGTTCGGCGACCATTCCTCTATACCGGGTTATGGTATGGCATCGGTGGTGGATTGCTGGCCTGGTTGTTGGTCTGGGTCAGTCTGAGCTGGCTGGATGCCTCGGTTTCCAGACTGGCCGCGCTCTATCAAAGCAGTTTCAATTTGCAGGGGCTCGGCGTTGGCGGATTGCTGGTGCTACCTGCGTTGGCTGGTGTTTTGGGTTTGCTGGGTGCTTGGCTGGCGGTAGCCCGCCACCTTGCGGACATTGAGCCAAAGTGATACTGCTGCCGTGGAAAACACGTGAAATTTGCTTTAAATCAACTGATTGAAGTGAACTTGCCGGGTGGTTGGTAATCTAATGCGAAATTGGTAAACTAATCCGCCGGATTTTGATGATATGACCATGAAAAAAGAACTGCAGACAACTGAATGGATGGCCCCAGGTGCGAATATCGCTGCCTATATGCAGGGCGTTAATTCTGTTGCCGTTCTCTCTGCTGAAGAAGAGCGGGCTCTGGCTGAGGATCTTTACTATCGTGAAGACCTCGATGCGGCAAGGCGCCTGGTTTTGTCTCACCTCCGTTTCGTGGTACACATTGCCCGCTCCTACAACGGTTACGGATTGCCGCTGGGTGACCTGATTCAGGAAGGCAATGTTGGTTTGATGAAAGCCGTAAAACGCTTTAACCCAGAAAAAGGAGTGCGCCTTGTTTCATTTGCGGTGCACTGGATCAAGGCGGAGATTCACGAGTACGTGCTGCGTAACTGGCGTATTGTGAAAGTGGCCACCACAAAGGCCCAGCGCAAATTGTTTTTCAATCTTCGTGGCGCCAAGAAAAAACTGGCTTGGCTGACTGACGATGAAGCCAATGCTATTGCAGAAGATCTGGGTGTGGAAACACATCAGGTTCGGGAAATGGAGCAGCGCTTGTCTGCGCGCGATGCCGCTTTTGATGCGCCGACAGATGACGATGAGGAGGGAGCCGCATTTTCTCCGGCTTACTACCTTGAAGATCACAGTGGTGATCCGGCATTGTTGCTGGAGCAGGAAGATACAGAGCAGGACAGTTATGGCCGGATGGCCGAAGCAATGGCTACACTTGATGAGCGCAGTCAGGATATTTTACGGAGCCGCTGGTTGAGCGATGCCAAAGCCACCCTGCATGATCTGGCTGATAAATACGGTGTTTCAGCTGAACGTATTCGCCAGCTGGAAGTGAATGCCATGAAAAAAGTGAGGGGTGTAATGGAGGCCTGAAACGCTTCTGACCGCCCGGAAGAAAGCCGCGATGCCAGATTTCGCGGCTTTTTTTATGATGAACAATTTATCTTTTTTGAGATTGAGCCATGAAACTACTCGCAATTTTCACTGGTATCAGCGGTTTTCTGGGTGTGGCGCTTGGTGCCTTTGGTGCGCACGCACTGCGCGGCCATGTTGAGCCGCAGCTGTTATCTGTTTGGCAAACTGCGGTGCAGTATCAAATGTTTCATGTGCTGGCACTGTTGGCTGTATTGATCATGATGGCACGACAGCCACGTGCTAATAAGTTATATCTGGTCGGCAGTTTATTTTCGGCGGGTATTATTGTCTTTTCGGGCAGTCTCTATGTTCTGGTTTTGACGGGAATAAAACAGCTGGGCATGATCACTCCGATAGGCGGCGTGCTTTTATTGCTAGGCTGGCTGGTGTTTGTTTTTGCTCTGGTCGCATTCACAGATGCAGAACGAACCCCATCTTAGTGTTAACGGTCCCTAGTGAAAATAGTGGAGAAACGATAGTTGGATATACGCCCTGAATACAAGAAAAAATCCATTCGCAGTTATGTGGTACGCGCGGGTCGTATGACAGATGGACAAAAGACGGCCTTTGAAAAATACTGGCCGCAGTATGGTCTCAGTTTACATGGCGGGCTTATTGAGAGCAGCGTTATTTTTGGGCGATCGGCCCCCGTGGTGCTGGAGATTGGTTTTGGTATGGGCGCCTCACTTCACGCTATGCTAGCGACTGAACCGGATAAAGATTTCATTGGTATTGAAGTTCACCCCCCCGGTGTCGGCCGGTTGATCAGTGATGCAGGTAAAGACGGACTAACCAATTTACGCGTTTATCTGGCGGATGCCGTGGATGTGCTGGATGACTGTATAGTCAATGAGTCGTTAGATCGTGTGCAGTTGTATTTTCCCGACCCATGGCATAAAAAAAAGCATAACAAGCGCCGCATTGTGCAACCTGTATTTGTAGAAAAAATTCGTCAAAAACTGAAAGTGGGTGGAGTATTTCACCTGGCGACCGATTGGGAGCCATACGCTGAGTATATGATGGAAGTATTGAGCGCCGCCGAAAGTTTTGAAAATCGTGCCGGAGCCGGGCAGTTTTCACCGAGGCCGGATTATCGGCCCATCACCAAATTTGAAAAACGTGGTGAACGTCTGGGGCATGGTGTTTGGGATTTGCTGTTTGAGCGGACAGGTTAGGCGAAGCGGGAAAGGCTGATTGCCACTGATATTTCGAGTAAAGTTTGTTGCTGTTGTGGTTTGCATGTGGAGGTGAAGTTCAATGAGTAAAAAAGTTGCAGTGGTGCTGTCTGGTTGCGGAGTGTTTGATGGTGCTGAGATTTATGAATCGGTGATTACCCTGTTGCGCCTGGATCAGGCTGGCGCAGAGGTGCAGTGTTTCGCGCCGGATATTGAGCAGATGCACGTGGTGAACCACCTGACTGGAGAAGTGGCTGAGGGAGAGCGGCGCAATGTGCTGGTAGAAGCTGCCCGGATTGTGCGCGGCGAGATTAAAAGTCTTGTCGAAGCAAACGCAGAGGACTTTGATGCGTTGATTGTGCCTGGCGGTTTTGGTGCAGCAAAAAACCTCTCTGATTTTGCAGTGAATGGTTCCAGCCTGAAGGTGAACGAAGATTTCCAGACGTTGGTGAAAGCGATGCATGGGGCTGGAAAGCCTGTAGGACTGGTGTGTATTGCGCCAGCGATGTCTGGCGTGCTGTTTGGTGAGGGTGTTCAGTGCACTATTGGTAACGATGCCGATACCGCTGCAGCTATTGATGCAACCGGTGCCCATCACCGGAATTGTGCAGTGGAAGATATCTGTGTGGATGAGGCTAACAAGCTGGTAACGACACCGGCGTACATGCTGGCCAATCGTATCGGAGAAGCCGTCACTGGTATTAATAAACTGGTGGACAAAGTGCTGGACATGGTTTGAAGAAATTTTCTGCCCGGTCAAACCCCTTTTGGCAGTATTCGCTGGCGTTGTATGCAGTGGATCGGGTGAAAGAGATCTGTCTTGATTGGCAAGATAGCCGGGGAGCAAACGTCAATATGCTGTTGCTTTGTTGTTGGCTTGCTGCCCAGGGTGTTGATATCAATCGTGTGGAACTGCTGCAACTACAGGCGTTGATAGAGCCGCTGGATCGCCGCTTCGTGCGTCAGATTCGTCATTTGCGGCGGCAGCTTGATAACAGACCGGGGGAAACGGAACAAACTTTGCGCCAGCAATTACTGGCTGCTGAAATGTCGGCAGAGTTTATGGTGCAGAATCAGCTGTATCAGCGCATTCTGGAACTGAAAGCGGTGATTGTGGTCCCAGCATCGGCTGAAGTTGGTGCGAACGGTGACGAAGCTGACAATAGACTGCTTTCTAATCTGAATGAATATCTGGATTTGATCGGCATAGAGCCAATCGACAATAAGCATACTCTTGTTCGCGCGGCCAAATCGGTTAATATGCAAACCCTCTAATCACGGTGATCACTACCTCAGGGGTGGTTGTCAGAAACACTAAGGAAAATGTAATGAATTTAAAACCGCTATTTGTCGGCATAATGCTGACCGCCCTTCTTGCGGGCTGTAACGATAAGGAAGGTGCTTCCGATAAAGAGGTGGCTCTGGATACCGATGAGCAGAAACTCAGCTATGTGTTGGGCAGTAATATTGCCACCCAATTCAAGATCGATGAAATAGATATTGATATGGCGGCCTTTGTTCAGGGCTTTACGGATGTGTCGACGGGTGCAGAGACCCGAATCACACAGGAACAGGCTGCTGAAACCTTTGAAAAACTGCAAAAGCAGATGATGGAGAAGAGCCAGGCGGAGCAGGAAGCAATGGAAGCGGCTATGGCTGCTGCGGGTGAGGAAAATCAAAAAGCGGGCGATGCTTTTTTAGCGGAAAACGCCGCTAAAGAAGGCGTAGTGACAACGGAAAGCGGTTTGCAATACAAGATTATTGTTGCCGGCTCGGGCGACAAGCCGACGCTGGAAAGTCGTGTAGAAGTTCATTACCGCGGCCGACTGCTTGATGGCACTGAATTTGACAGCTCCTATAAACGCAATCAACCAGCCCAGTTTGGTGTAACCCAGGTGATTCCGGGTTGGACAGAGGCGCTACAGTTAATGAAAGAAGGTGCCAAGTGGGAGCTTTATATTCCACCGACCCTGGCTTATGGCCCTGGTGGTGCCGGTCAGTTGATTGGCCCTAACTCAACACTGATTTTTGAAGTGGAGTTATTGAAAGCCGCGGCTGAATAAAGCAGCGCCCAATGACAAAGGCTCCTTCAGTCATGAATGGAGCCTTTTTTATGCCGGGTTTTTGTGAATACAGCTAGCTTGCTATCGTGCCATGAGAGGTATGCAACACATTGATCATGCAGTCTTCAGCTTCGAACCGGGTACTGAGCTGCTCGCCCAGCTGTGAGAGATCGGTCGCGATGGTTTTCAGATCGTCGGGTGTCTGGTATTTGTCATTGAAGTCGAGAATCTGCTCTGTGGTGGCATCAATGACTTTGTACAGCTCTTCAGCTACTTCCAGGCCCTCTGTATCTTTAAACTCATCACCTTCCTTGACGAGCTGTTCGTACACTTCAAAGTGACCGGTAGAAATATAGTCAACCAGAATCTGGCAGAACTCAAGAACACTCTGGGAGTGTGCGGGTATTCGGCCATCCAGGTCCTTGCGATTGGCCAGACCGGTATACTGAACCAACATGGTACGCCGCTCCTGAAGCCAGCGATCAATAATATTGCTAACACCACCCCAGCGTTCCTGGGCTGTCTTGCATTCCTCTAGCATGCTTGTTACTCCTCAGCACTTGGCGAGTTATCCAGCATAAACGAACAACAGAAAGCGGGGCAAGCGCATTCGACCTGGTTTATGGCAGCCTGTTTTACTACCGCAGAATCAGGTTGGCAAATCCTTGCGCAGCATTTGCAATATGGCTACAACCAGAAAGCCGACAAAAGCCACAAGTGCCCAGCCGGGAATGCTGATATCCAGAAATGTCCACTGTACTTTGGCGCAGTTACCATCTCCGCGCAGCAACATGCTCAGGGCCTCTGACAGCGGGAAGGCTTCAAACAGGTATTCTGCCGGTGGGCCGCAAGCGGGCACCTGGTCTTCAGGCAGGCTTTGCAACCATAGTTGCTTGCCGGAAAAATAGCCGCCAGCCACGGACAGAAAGGCTGTCAGTGTGGCATAAATGCGTGAACCTGCAGCTTTTGGATTGTGTAAAAAGGCCAGCAGTCCCAGCGCGCCTATAGTGATGAAGAATACCCGTTGAGTAATGCAGAGATAACAGGGTGTCAGCTCCATAACATGCTGCATATAGAGAGCCGTCGCAATAATGGCGGCGCTGCTGACAAATATCAGTAAGTTCATAATCCGCGTTGAAGGCATGGCTGGTTTTCCTTTGTGTTATTAACCTGCTTCCTGATCGGAGTGTATTGTGCCCTGAAGGTTTTGCCGTTGCGAGTCGGCAAAGGCGACAAACTGTGGGAAGGTTAACAAAAACTCACTCTCCAGTGTTGCGTAATCTCTTTGCAGAATGAAGAAACCGTGATGAAGAGGCACCTGTTTTTTAAAACGCTGCCCAATACGCTGTAGCATGAGTTCCAGGTTTTCAAATTCGGCATAACTTTCCAACCAGTGCACAACAGGGGCAACCTTGCTGAAGTGCAGAGCCCTGGGGGGAAGGAGCTCGTCAAAATTTCTCAGATGTTCATAAAACTTCACGCAAAAATCCTCCAGGGATTGCTGGTGAAAAGCTTTCCAGTGTTTAGCAAGAAAGTGGTCAAAACAGATATCCAGATAAATACCGGCAAAGCGGCGGTAGGGTGTTTGAAACCGACACAGGGCTCCGCGTATTTCCGGTTGCTGGTCAACGAAAACGTCAATTTTACGGTGCAGGGCAATCCCCTGTTCTATCCGTTGTGGCAGTTGTCCGGTTAACGGTCCCTTGACAAAATCTCCGAGCAGTCCGCCCACCATCATTTCCGGTGTTGCTCCGGAAAGGTAGATATGGGCCAGATAGTTCACTGTTCCAGTCAGGGGGTCAGGTTGTCGTACTGACGATAGTAGTTGGCAAGAAATGTGTCGAAATCAATTTCATCGGCGACTTCAATTGCTCGTTGCTGTTTAAGGGATTCAACAGCCATCTGTTGGTATTGTTCCACAATATCGGGGGCGGGCGGTGTGTCGAGGAAGTATTGCCGGTGCTGCCTGGCGTGGTTCATGGCAACCTCGAAGTATGTCTGCCCCTTCGTTCTCATTTCATTCAGTATCTGTGCGGAAGCGGTTAGCTCCGGTTTGCTTATGAACATCTTGAAGGCCTTGATAGCATCGCCGTGCGCCGTTGTTTGCTGGTGACTGTCGAGGAGGGCCGAGACGGGCTCCATGCGGGTGAAAAGCTCTGCTATCAGCGCGGCAATTGGTTTTTCCTGGCCCTTATGTAACAGCGTTAATTCCGGATCGCGGCCGTAGTAGACTGTGCGACGCTGGTTTTCCAGAATATTGGCCGTTTCCTCGGCATCGGTGGCCGGGCTTTCCTCCAGCAGGCAGAAAACAAGAAAACTGTCCAGAAAGTGAATTTGTTGCTCGCTGATGCCTACGGGTAAGTACGGGTTGAGATCCAGGCAGCGGACTTCAATGTATTCGACGCCCCTGGCATGCAATGCATTGAGCGGTGTTTCGCCACTATTGGCATTGCGTTTGGGGCGAATTGTGCTGTAGAACTCGTTCTCAATTTGCAGCAGATTTGTGCTCAGCTGACGGTAATCACCGAAGCTGTCTTTGAGGCCAATCTGCTGGTAGGGCGGGTAGCTTTCAGTGAGTGCGCCGCGCAGTGTCCGGATGTAGGTGTCCAGCTCGTTATAACAGACGACGAGGGTTTCTTGAGCCTTGCTCTGGTACCCGAGGTCACCCATTCGGAGAGAGGTGGCGTAGGGCTTGTGAAGGCTGTGCGGGTCGCCATTAAAACTTTCCAGTGAATGTTGGCGGTCTTTGACAAAGCTTCGGCAAACCGCGGGAGCCGCACCGAACAAAAACAGAAGCAGAGGAAAGTAGCGGCGAAAATTCCGAATCAGGGCAAAATAACGCTCGGTAGTGAAATCCTGCAGGTTGCTGTCCGGCGCTTCTTGCTGCTGCAGCCATTGCCAGAATATCTCGGGCAGAGAAAAATTGTAGTGAATACCGGCAATGGTCTGCATCAGACGGCCGTAGCGATGACCCAGCCCGACCCGGTAGATTGTTTTCATGCGGCCAATATTGGAGTGTCCGTATTGTCCCACGGGGATGTCATTATCGGTGCCCAGCTGACATGGCATGCTGTTTACCCACAGTAATTCTTCCCCGATATTCTGGTAGGTATAACGGTGAATGTTATCAAGCGTTTTCAGTACGTCAGCTACCGATGTCGACGGTGGCGTAATAAATTCCAGCAGTGCTTCCGAGTAGTCTGTCGTGATCTGAGGGTGAGTCAGGGTTGACCCAAGAGCGGTAGGATGGGGTGTGAGAGCCAGCCCGCCTTGATGGGTCACACGAAGACTTTCTTTCTCTACTCCCCGCAAAATATTTTTGAAGAGACCGTTGGCGTCAGTTTGCTGAAGTTTTGCGATACGTTGTTGAAAAGATGGCAAAATAGGCTCGATAGGCGCGGGTCAGGCCGCTGCCTCCTGTTGAGGGATAATAGGACGGTTTTTTTCATCCAGTTCACAATTGACTACTTCCGCGCGCAACTGAAAATCCTTGGTATTCAGCTCAACGAGTTGATTGAGGGCGACATCCCTGAATGGGGTGTGAAACAGAGGTTGCGAGTTATGACAGGTAGAAGCCGGAACCCATGTCAGATCTTTGGCGAGGTACTGCCTATTGCAATTTTTAATGAGAAAACTGGTCATAGAAAAAATCGCTGAAACTCGATAAGGGTTTAAAATTGTTCGCTAGTGTAACGGAAAGTTTACTTTCAGATAATGCCTTAGAGCTTATTTTGTATTGCCGACATGGAATAATTGTCTTGTCAGGTTCGTCTCCGTAAACTGCTTTCAACAAAAGTATTTTATTTTTCTCTCAACACCTGTACCGGTCAGGCGTAATAAGGGTATTTTGATGGCTTTTCGAGAGCATAAAATTTTATTCCCGTTATCTATCTTTGTGGCCGCGATATTAGCCGCTATTTTTATATGGAAATCTAAACCTGCGCCATCCCAGGTGCCCATGATTGAGCCGGACGCGCCCAAATTAACGGCGATGTTGGCAGTAGCGGAAACACGCAGGCCCATGATTGTTAGCCAGGGTACAGTGACACCGAAGGTGGAAATAGATCTCGCCGCGTTAGTGGCTGGTCGAATTGAAGAGGTGTCGGACAACTTTGTTAGCGGTGGTTCGTTTGCTGCGAATGAAACATTATTACAGATTGACCCCCGTGATTATCGGATTGAAGTGGTTCGTGCTGCATCCCGGGTTGCCGATGCGCAGCAACTACTTGCTCAGGAGCGGGGAAAAGCCCGTCAGGCCAAGCGTGAGTGGCGTGATCTTGGCAATGCTGAAGCCAATGAGCTGTTTCTGAGAAAGCCTCAATTGGCAGCGGCTGAGGCAGCAGTGGAAGCAGCTGTGGCCGATCACGAAAAAGCCGAAATAAATCTGGAGCGCACCCGTGTTTCTGTGCCCTTTCCGGGGCAGGTGCGAAGTACCAGCGTTAATCTCGGGCAGTATGTCGGGCCGGGTACGGCTCTGGCAAAAGTGTTTTCTTCGGAAATTTTGGAAATTCGCCTTCCCTTAACGAACGGGCAGGTTGGGTTGCTGCCCGGCAATACCGATGTTAACAAGCAACATATTCCGGCAACCGTCATTTCAGAATATGGCGGTCAGGTGACCCGCAGGCCTGCAGAAATTGTGAGAATGGAAGCGGCGCTCGATACCGGTAGCCGTGTCCGATACGCCGTGGTTGAGGTTGGCAGGCACCCTCAAGAAAGTCAGCTTCCCCTGATGGTTGGTCAATTTGTTACGGTTGAGATTGAAGGCAGGGAATATGATGATGTGGTCGCATTGCCGGTTAATGCGTTATACCAGCGACATAATGTGCTAATGCTGGACGATCAGAATCAGTTATTCATCAGGGCGGTGCAGGTGCTTCAGGTTGTCGAGGATGAGGCCCTGGTTCGCGATGTTCCCGCCGCCGCCGTGGTGCTTACTCAGCGGCCAAGATACCTGGTCCAGGGTATGCGGATAGAACCGCTGGTTGAAAAAGCGACTGATTCAGACCATGAAGAGGTGGTTACCCCGTGAATCGGCTAATAGCCTGGTTTGTCGATAACCCTATCGCTGCCAATTTGTTGATGGTGATGATTCTGGTTGGCGGATTTACCAGTCTGCCGGGCATCCAGAATGAGATGTTTCCGAATATCCCCAAAGACATTGTCGAGATAGCCGTTCCCTATCCGGGTGCGGGGCCCCGAGAGGTTGAAGAGCAGATCTGTATTCGTATAGAGGAGGAAATCAGCGATCTGGATGGCATCTTTGAGGTCCGCAGCTTTGCCCGGCAGAATTTGGGGGTGGTGGAAGTCGAAGTCGAAGATGGCTATGACATCCAGCAATTACTGAATAATGTGAAGTCACGAGTTGATGCGATCAACACCTTCCCCGAGGACTCCGAGCACCCGCAGATCAGGGAGGTGCTTTCCCGTATTCGCGTGCTGCGCATTGCGGTATCGGGAGGTATGGATGAGGAGCAGCTCAAAGCTGTTACGGAAGAGGTGCGCGATGATATTGCCAGTTTGCCAGGTATCAGTGTTGCCGAGGTTTCCGGCATTCGCGACGATGAAGTTGCTATTGAATTGTCTGAGCATATGTTGCAACAGTACAAGCTCAGTTTTGAAAAAGTGGTGGCCGCGATTCGCCGTTCCTCGATTAATCTGTCGGCGGGGCAAATTCGTGAAAAAACGGGTGACATTACTTTGCAGGCTCGCGGTCAGGCCTATAACCGAAAGCAATTTGAAGACATTGTTGTTCTCCACGCACTTGATGGTACCGTCATCAGGCTGGGTGATATCGCGACTGTTCGGGACGGGTTCGCAGAACGGAATCTGGTGTCAAACTTTAATGGCAAACCGGCGGCATTTGTTGATGTTTACACCACCCAGGATCCGGATTTGCTTGGCAATTCCAAAAGTCTGCGAGCCTATGTCGAAGAAAAGAAAAGTGTGCTGCCTGCGTCGGTTAAGGTGGAGATCTGGAATGATATGTCCAGGTATCTGCAGAGTCGAATGGACTTGCTGATTTCAAACGCATTAGGTGGGCTGGTACTGGTATTTATTATCTTGTTGTTGTTCTTGCGGCCAGCGCTGGCTTTCTGGGTTGCAGCAGGGCTGGGTGTTGCGTATCTGGGCACGTTCTGGCTGATGCCCTATTTCGGACTCACCGTAAATGTAGTGACCCTGTTTGCGTTTCTGATGATACTGGGCATTATTGTTGATGACGCTATTGTTGTGGGCGAGAGCGTTTACAGCCATTACGAGCGCGGTCTCGATGGCCATGCCAGTGCTGCCCTTGGTGCCAGTATGGTGTCCAAGCCCGTCACCACCGCTGTAATGACAACCATGATGGTCTTTGTTCCACTGATTCTGCTGCCTGGTGACGCAGCTAAGTTTTTTGCTGACATGGGTACGGTAGCGTTGTTGGCGCTGGCGTTTTCTCTGTTGGAATCCTTTCTTATTCTGCCTGCTCATTTGCGACACATGAGGCCGGAAAAGGAGCCGCGTTGGAAATTGTTTCAGCTGATTCACGGTGCGCGGAAAAAAGTATCTGCTGGATTGATGAGCTTTGCGGATTATTATTACCGGCCAGTATTGAAAAAAGCGCTGCAAAATCGCCGGGTAACACTGGCCTGTTTCCTGGGTGGATTGCTTATCGTGATTTCAACATTTGCGGGCGGCTGGCTGAAAGTAAGCTTTTTCCCGAGGGTGGAAGGCGAATTCGTGCTTGTTCGCGTTGAAATGCCCGAGAGCGGTGGTTTTACCCAGACAGTGGCAGTGATGAAACGTGTTGAAGCGGCTATTGAGACGCTCAGGCAGCAGCCGGAGATGAGGGATGCTCAGGGTAATAGCCTGATCAAAGCCTTACAGTCCCGCAGCGAGGATAACAGCGTTATTGTTGCGTTAGAACTGGTAGGGAATGAGGTCAGGAATACCTCGTCCCATTATGTGGGTGAGCAGCTCAAGGTACTGATTGGTCCGGTTCCCGAAGCGGAAGACTTCGAAGTTGTCTATACCATGATCCCGAAGAGCAAGGACATTAACCTGATGCTTCGGGGGCATGATATTGATGAGATGAAAAAGGCGTCACAGCAGATTCAGCAGGCACTGGCGCGTTTTCCGGGTGTGCATAATATTACGGATTCGGCTCAGGACACAAAGCCCGAAATAGAGGTAATCATGCGCCCGTTTGCAGAAACACTGGGTATTGGCTTGTCTGATGTCGCCAGGCAAGTGCGACAGGCTTTTTATGGTGCAGAAGCGCAGCGTATTCCCCGTTTAAAAGAAGATGTCAAAGTCATGGTGCGCTACCCGGAGCAGCAGCGTAGTACGGTCTATACGCTGGATGAGTTGAGAGTGCGCACGGCAGACGGGCGGGAGCTGCCCTTTGATGCGGTTGCAACAGCGGAATACGTGCCCGGGTATGCCGAGATAAAGCGTCACGACCGGCAGCGGATGGTTGAAATCAAAGCGGAACTGTTGCCGGGTTATGCTTCTGCGACTGATATTGTGGGTGCTTTATTCAGGGACCAGTGGCCATCAATCGCATCTGACTTTCCGGGCATGCGTTTAACGATAGAGGGCGATCAGAAAGAACAGCAGGAGTTTGAAGTGGCGCTACTGCAGTTTCTGCTGCTGGTTTTGCTGGCTATTTATGCGCTATTGGCGATCCAGTTCCGTTCTTATTGGCAGCCGGTCATTATTCTCAGCGCTGTCCCCTTTGGTATTGCTGGTGCCATTATCGGGCATTTGATTATGGGGAAAGATATCAGTATGCCTTCCATGCTGGGGGTTATGGCGGCAGCAGGGGTGGTTGTGAATGATAATCTGGTGTTGATTGATCGGATTAACTATTTGAGAAAAGAAGGCTGGCAGGCGTCGAAAGCGATTATTCAGGCAGCTCATGACCGTTTCAGACCCATTGTCCTGACCTCTATCACCACATTTTTCGGGTTGATGCCGATTCTTCTGGAACGCAGTACGCAGGCGCAGTTCCTGATTCCTATGGTGATTTCACTGGCTTTTGGTGTGTTGTTTGCGACGACGGTAACATTAATGTTGGTGCCAGCTATTTATCTTTCTGGTGAGCATGTTAAAGAAAAACTCTCAACTTTAGGGCGCCGTGTTCAGAAGGAAACGCCCGGTTAGTCTGAGAGCTGTGGTGGTTTGAACACAGCTCTGCTCCAGGACAGGAAGCAGGCCGCGGATATACCTGAAGCACCAAAAATAATACACATCACCATGATCTGATAGCGGGCTGCAATCAGCGGAGAAACGCCGGACAAAATTTGCCCGGTCATCATTCCCGGAAGTGACACCAGTCCAACAGCCAACAGTGTATTAATCAGCGGGATCATGGCGGCGTGTAGTGCCTGATGGCGAGCTTCGGTGAAAGCGACGCCCCGGCGGGTTTCAGATTGCATGCGTTCAGCTGCGAGGCTGACAGTATTCATGGCGCTGGCAAAAATC